>JAUZRX010000023.1 GCA_030949985.1 Acidobacteriota bacterium | reverse complement strand
GCCCTGGGACTGGACACGGATCCTCGCCCGCCGGCTCCAGCCCTTCGAGGTGGACCTGCCGCCGACCTGGGAGGCGGTCTATCGCCGCCGCCTGCCCTTCCCGTCCCACCTGGAAGTCAAGCCCCACGACCTGAAGAACGCTTTCTGAGCGCGCCCGGCCGATGGATCCCGGGGCGCTCCCGCGCCCGGCGGCGCCGGGAGGGGGGGGCCGTGGGCGCTCCCCGGGCCGTCACCGGCGGGCGAGGGGGGGGGCTGCGGGGCTCGCTCCGGCCCCCCCCCCGGCCGGGCAGCCAGGAACAACATTGTTCGCTCCACGGTGAAAAAAACGAGGAAGGAGGCTTTTCGGGTGGGCTGCTAGAATGCCTCGGATGAAGGGGATGACCCATCGGCGCCGGCCCACCGCGGTTCGCGCTGGGCTGTGGGCGGTACTGACGGCCATCGGGGCGGCGGCCTTCGTCGCCGGTTTGGTCGTCTCTCCCGCGGCGTCGGACAGCTCCGCGGCGGCGTTCCTCTTCGACCATGCCTGCAGCCTGATCTGCCACCAGCTTCCCCAGCGGACACTCACGACTCCCCTCGGGCCGATGGCTGTCTGCGCCCGCTGTTTCGGGCTCTACCTGGGAGGAGCGCTGTCGCTGATCGCCCTCGCGGTGACGGTGACGGGCGGCGGCGGGGTGCGGGCGCCTTCCCGCTGGTGGTTGCTCGCCCTGCTGCCCACCGGCGTCGATGCATGGCTCCACCTTTTTCTCGGGGTCGGTACCGGGAATCGGCTCCGGGCCCTGGTTTCACTGCCTGCCGGCGCCGTCCTGGGATGGCTGCTGGCCTACGCTCTCGACGACCTGGCGCGGATGTCTCGCTCCGGGCCGAGTTTCAAGCGCCGGTCTTCCCGGGCCAGGACCGGCACGCTGGAGGAAAGTGGATGAGCACCTCGTCCCCTGGAATGGTCAAGGCGGCCGCCATCGGCGGGCTGTCCCTCGGCATCGCCGGTGGCCTGCCGATGATCAACATACTCAATTGCTTCTGCTGCGCGCTGATCATCGGCTCGGGTGTTCTCGCCGCCTTCGTCTACTCCCGTGACTGCGCGAAGGTCGGTGCGGGGTTCCGGGCCGGCCAGGGGGCGCTTCTGGGCGTTTTGACGGGTGTCTTCTACGCCATGGCCAGCACCCTGGTGTCCCTGCCGGTGCGGATGATGATGGGGACGGCGGCCATCGAAGAGGCCGTCGAGCAGCTCCAGGCCAATCCGGATGTGCCCCCGATCGCCGTGGAAATCGTCCGCGCAATGGGCAGCAGTTCGGGAGTGCTGATCGGCGCGATCTTCGGTCTGGTTCTGGGGGTGATCTTCGCGGCCATCGGCGGAGCCATCGGTGGCGCGATCTTCAAGATCGAAGAGCCGCCCCCGCCTTCGTCGCCGACTTACGACGCGCCCCCGCCGCCCCCGCCGCCCCCGCCGCCCGTGGGCTGATCCGCGTCGGCGTGCCGGGGATCGGGTCGCAGGGGCAGGGCCAGGGCGGCCAGGAGGCTCCGGCCCCGCGAGGGGTCGACGCCCCTGACCCCCAGGCGCAGGCCGCGCTGTCCGCCTCGGGGATCGGCGACGTAGGTGCCGAAGAGCCGGTCCCACAGGGAAAGGTTGAAACCGAAATTGGAGTCCTGTTCGCGGCGGATCACCGAATGGTGCGTGCGGTGCATGTCCGGCGTGACGATCAGGAGTCGCAGCGCCCGGTCCCAGCTCGCGGGCAGGGCCAGATTGGCGTGGTTGAAGACCGCCAGCAGGTTGAGCAGGATCTCGAAGAGGATGACCGTTTCCGGGGCCGGGCCGAGGACCGCGATCACCAGCAGCTTGTAGAAGGCCGAGATCAGCGTCTCCGCCGGATGGAAGCGCGTGCCGGAAGTCGCGTCCAGGTCCTCTTCGGTGTGATGCACCAGGTGCCAGCGCCAGAGGAACGGAAGGTGGTGGAAGGCCAGGTGCTGGAGCCAGATCGCAAGGTCGAGCAAGACCAGGGCGATGACCTCCGGCAGCCACCGCGGACCCGGCAGCAGGGGCAGCAGGCCGCCGTGGTGGGCCTGGGTCCAGGCGGCCATCGCCACCGGTGCCAGGGGAGCGAAAAGGCGCACCACCAGGGTGCCGATCACCGGCAGGGCCAGGTTGGTCGGCCAGCGTACCGCGCGCGGCTGGTGGCGCGGCCGGCGGGGCCACAGGGTTTCGAGGATCGACAGTGCCAGCAGGGCCGCCAGCCAGATCGTCGTGCGCCCGAGGGCGACGACGGTCTCGCCCTGGCGCGAGAAGATGTCGATGGATTCGAGGGTCGGCAGGGGCGCCATCAGGAGTTTTCCACGGCCCGGGCCGGATCGTGCAAGCGCACCAGCTCCCGGTAGGCGTCACGCAGCACCGTCTTGAAGACCAGGTAGGCCGGCACGGCAAAGAGCATGCCCACCGCGCCGTAGAGCCGCGCGCCGACCAGGATGAGAATGATGTTCAGCAGGGGGTTGACCTTGACCCGGTCGGAGATCATGAACGGAATGATGTAAAAATTATCGACGATCTGGGCGATGATCACGGTCGCCAGCACGTAGAGCGCCACGTGGGGCTCGTCCACGGCGAGGGTGATCCACAGCGGCGGGATGGCGCTGATCACCGGGCCGAGGTAGGGGACGAGGTTCAGAAAGCCGGCGAAAAGAGCCAGGGCGAGTGCGCCCCGCACGCCGGCGGCGAAGAAGCCCACCGCGCAGATGCCGCCCACCAGGGCGCTTTCGGCCAACTTGGCCTCGAAAAAACCCCGCAGGTGTGTCGCCACGTCCCGGGTCGCCCGGGTGAAGCTGCCCCGGAAACGGGCTGGCACCGCCTCGCTGATGGTGTCGACGATCTGCTCCTTCTGGTGGAAGTAGACGTAGAACATCAGCGGAATGATCAGCAGGCAGTTGAGGAAGAATCCGGGCAGGTCGGCCAGAAAGCGGGTCAGCGCCCGCAGACCGTCGCGCTGGAGGCGCAGGATCTCCTCGTCGCTGAGCTTCCTGGTGGTGATGGCCTCGGGCAGGTAGGGCCGGAGTTGCTCGATGTAGGTGGCGACGATGGGGCGGTCCCGTTCGGTGATCTGCTCGAGGGCCGAGCCCAGGTCATCCATCGACTGGGCCAGCAGGGCGTAGCCCGCCACGCCCCAGAACACGGCCATCGCCAGGCCGTAGATCCAGCGTTTACCGCGGGAGAGGCCGTAGCGGGCGGCCTGGTGGCGGTAGGTCTCGGCGACTCTCTCGGTGAGCAGGATCAGCGCGGTGCCCAGCACCAGGCTGAGGAAGATCAGCTTGAAGTGCATCAGGGCCAGCAGCGTGGCCACCAGCAGCCCGGCGATCACCGCCAGCATCCGCCAGACCCGGGGATGGGTGGTCAGTTCCACGTCGATACCCGGCGCTCGAAACCGAGGCGGAACAGGCCGACGGCCGCGGTGACGAGGGCCATGCCGATGAAGGTTTCCCAGGCCACGCCCTTCCACAAGGCGCTCGAGGACCAGGCGCCGGCGGCGACGCGGCCGGTGAGGGTCAGGGCGGCGAGGTCGAGCAGGTGGCCGGCGCCGAGGGCCGCCGCTGGCAGGGGCGGCGGCCAGTGGCGCTGAAAGAAGCCGGCCAGGTAGCCCATCACGCCATGGGGCAGGGCGAAGAGCAACTCCTGGTAGGCGTCGTGTCCGACGCCGGCGGGAGGCAGCCCCAGGGCCTGGCGCACGGCGAGGAGGAGAGCGGTGAGCAGGGCGGCGAGGACTCCCGTGCCCAGGCCGACCCCGGGGCCGCAGACCAGGCCCGCGGCCACCGGGACGATCACGGCCACGGAGATCAGCGTGCCGGGAACGAAGGGATTGGGCTGCACCGAGCGGGCGTTGGCCAGCAGCGCGTAGAGCGCCACGAAGAGCAGCAATCGCAACGCGGGGCGCAAGCCCGATCCTTCGCGGCTCATCGGCAGCTCTCCGCCGCCCCTACTCGACTTCGACGACTTTCTCTTCGCTGACCCACAGGCCGTGCTTGGTGCAGTAGCTCATGGCCGTCAGCTTGCCCTTGCGCGGGAGGCTGATCTGGAAGGTGACCTGGGTGTAGCCCTTGGCCTCGTCCTTCCCGCCGGTGGCGGCGCCGGGGTTGTAGCTGGCGCTGGCCAGCAGAGTCTCGCCGTTGAAGAGCTGGAGGGTCTGGATGTGGTGGTCGTCCACGTCGGGGTGGACATAGTTCTGGCCCATCTTCACCGTGACTGCGAAGGGCTCGCCCTTCCGGACCCGCTCGGGGGCGATCACGTGGGGGGTGTGGCGATCGAGGTAATCCTTTTTCGCCTCTTTCATGTCTTCGGTGATGTCGGTGGCGTAGTTGATCTTGGGCATGTCGGGGGTGTTTTCTCTCCCTCGGGAGGGCGACCGGGTGGGACGCACAGGCTAGCACAGGGGGCCGAACCTGCACGCCGCCACGCGGTGACGAGCGTCGCCCGGACTACTGGATGGCGACCAGTTCGATCTCGAAGACCAGCGGGGCGCCGCCGGGGATCACCGGCGGACGGCCCGGATCGCCGTAGGCCAGGTCCGCCGGGCAGACGATGCGCGCCTTGCCGCCGACTTTCATCCTGGGCAAGGCCTCTTTCCAGCAGGAGATGACGCTGGTCAGGGGGATTTCGGCCGGCTCGCCGGGAGCCAGCCGCGAGTCGAAGACCGTGCCGTCCCGAAGACTGCCCTTGTAGTAGACCTTGAGCTGGGACGTGGGGGAGGGGGAGTCTCCCTGACCGGCCTCGAGGGTCTCGAAGATCAGTCCCGAATCCAGCTTCTCGGCGCCCGGGCGCTGGGCCTGCTGGGCGAGGAAGGCGCTGGCGGCGGCCTTTTCCTTTTCGAGCCTGCGGGCCAGGCGGCTGCTCTGGAGTTCGACGATCTTCGCCTGGTAGGCGTTGATGTCGATGTCCGCCTTGCCGGCCAGGCCGTCGGAAAGGCCCCGGAGCATCTCGGCGGTCTCCTTTTCGCTCAGGTCGAAGGAGAGCAGGTTGCGCGAGACCGCCACGCCCAGGGCGTAGAGGGTGGAACTGTCGTCGGGGGAGGTGGCGGGCGGGGTGGCCGGGTCGGCCGCCAGAGAGGGGGCGGCGAGCAGTGAGGCGGCGGCCAGCGCGGCGAGGAGCGAGGTCTTCATGGTCTGTGATCTCCGTGGAAAGGGGCGCGGTTGCGGGAGGCCTCCGCCTTCCGCCGCGCGGCAAAGCAAGCAGTCTACCCCCGGGATTCGTTTTTGCCCTGCCCGGCGGCGGCCAGGAGTCGGGCGGTCAGCCGCCGCCGGCGCCACCAGCGGGCTATCAACCCGTGGCGGGGGGAGGCCGCGAGGGCCAGCAGGAAGAGCCCGCCGGCCACCGTGGCCATGGCTCCGGCGATGGAGACGTCCAGCCAGCGGGCCAGCAGGTAGCCGCCGCTGGAGGCGGCGATGCCGGCGGCCACGGCCAGGGCCAGCATGCGCGAGAGGCGTTCGGTGAGCAGGTAGGCGGTGGCCGCGGGGACGATCAGCATCGCCACCACGAGAATCGCGCCCACCGCCTCGAACGACCCGACCACCGTTACCGAGACCGCGCTCATCAGCAGGTAGTGCACCACCAGGGGCGAGATGCCCACCGACGCGGCGAAGGCCGGATCGAAGGTGGTGGCCTTGAGTTCCTTGTAGAGCAGGGTGACGAGCAGCAGGTCGGCGAGCAGCACGCCGCCGGCGGTCCACAGGGCCCGGGGGCCGAGGGATGTGTCGCCCACGATCCACAGGTCCCAGGGCACGTAGGCGATCTCTCCGTAGAGCACGCACTCCACGTCCAGGTCCACCTGCCCCGCCCAGCGGGTGACCAGCACCACGCCCAGGGCAAAGAGCGCGGGGAAGACCACGCCGATCGACGCGTCCTCCCGCAGCCGCCGGGAGCGGACGAAGAGCTCCACCAGGAAGACCGTCAGCACGCCCACCGCGGCGGCGCCCACCAGCATCACCAGGCTGTTGCGCCGGCCGGTGAGCAGGAAGGCCAGCACGATTCCCGGCAGCACCGCGTGGGAAATGGCGTCTCCCAGCAGGGCCATCCGTCGCAGGACGAGAAAGGATCCCACCAGCGCGCAGCTCGTGGCGATCAGGGCTCCCGTGAGCAGGATGACGAAGGTCGGGTTCATCAGGCCGGCTCGTCGTCACGGGGAATGTTGCGACCGTGGGGGTCGGTGGTGGGGCGACCGAGCAGGTCGTCGATACGCTCGACGGTCTGCTCGCTGAGGACGTGTTCCATCGCCTCGGCGTCCCGGTGTACGTGGTCGGGGGCCAGGTCGAGTCGGCGGGTCAGGTAGAGCTCCCACAGCCGGTGGCGGCGTACCACTCCCGCCGCCGCCCGACGGCCGGCGTCGGTCAGGCGCAGGGTGTCGCCCTCCTCTCGCAGCAGGCCCCCGCGCCGCAGCAGGTTGGTGGTGCGGCGCAGGCGGCGGGGAGAGACCCGGCGCAGTCCGAGCAGCAGGGCGAGGGGCACGCTGCCCGCCAGGTCACCGGCGTCCTCCGCGGCCCGGTAGATGTCCTTGAGCAGATTCTCCTCGCGGATCGCGCGTGTCGCGCGCCGACGCCGCTGCCGGGCGGCGACCCATCCGCGGCGGGGGGCGAAGAGCAACGAGGCGATCAGCACGCCGCTCGAGAGCAGCACGATGGCCGGTCCGGTGGGGACCCCGGCCACCCGGGCGCTGATCGCCGCGCCGGCCAGGGCGGTGCTCGAGCCGATGGCGGCGGCCAGCACCAGCATCACGCCCAGGGAGTCGGTCCACTGGCGGGCCGCGGCGGCGGGGGTGACCAGGGTCGCGATGATCAGGATCACACCGACCATTTGCAGGCCCACCACCACCACGGCCACCAGGGCCAGGGTCAGCCCGGCCTCCACCAGCCCCATGGGCAGCCCCAGGCTGCGGCCGAAGTCGCGGTCGAAGGTCAGCACCCGCAGCAGCGGGAAGAAGGCCACGGTGGCGACGAGCACCACGGTGAAGACGACGACGATCAGCACCAGGTCACTTCGGGTCAGGCTGGCCGCCTGGCCGAAGAGGAAGCGGTCGAGGCCCGCCTTGTCGCCGAGTTCCATGCGCTGGATGCGGGTGAGGAGCACGATGCCCAGGCCGAAGAAAACCGAGAGCACGATGCCGATGGCAGCGTCTTCCTTGATCCGGCTGCCGCGCCGGATGGCGACGATCACCGCCGCGCCCACCAGGGCCGCGAGCATCGCGCCGGCCAGCAGCACCAGCGGTGCGCGACGGCCGCTGAGCAGGTAGGCGATGCAGATGCCGGGCAGGCTGGCGTGGGCCAGGGCGTCGCCCAGCAGGCTCTCCCGGCGCAGCAGGGTGAAGCTGCCCACCATCGCGCCGGTGGCGCCCAGCAGGCCCGCCGCGGCCAGGGCCACGGTCACCGAGGGGGTCAGCCAGGACAGGTCAGTGACCATCGCGGCGGGGGCGGTCGGCGACCTGGTCGATGCGCCGGCTGTCGAGCAGGGCCGCGCTGGCCTGGCTGAGCACCGTCAGGCGGCCACCGTAGGTGCGCTGGAGGTTTTCGGGGGTGAAGGTCGTGGCGACGGGACCGGCGGCCACCAGTCGCAGGTTGAGCAGCACCACGTGATCGAAATATTCCCGGACGGTGTGCAGGTCGTGGTGTACGGCGATCACCGTGCGGCCCTCGTCCCGCAGATCCTGCAGGGTGGCCAGGATGGCGCGCTCGGTGGTGGCGTCGACCCCGGCGAAGGGCTCGTCCATCAGGTAGAGCCGGGCCTGTTGGGCCAGGGCCCGGGCGAGGAAGACCCGCTGTTGCTGGCCGCCGGAGAGCTGGCTGATCTGGCGCCCGGCGTAGGCCGCCAGGCCTACCTGCTCGAGGTAGGCGCGGGCCTGTCGGCGGTGACGGCGTCCGGGACGGCGGAACCAGCCCAGGCGGCCGTAGAGACCCATCGCCACCACGTCCAGGGCGGACGTGGGGAAGTCCCAGTCGACGCTCTCCCGCTGGGGCACGTAGCCCACCCAACTCCGGCGCAGGGGCCAGCGCTGGCCGAAGACCCGCACCCAGCCGGTGATCGGCCGCACCAGTCCGACGATGGTCTTGAGCAAGGTGCTCTTGCCCGCGCCGTTGGGCCCGACGATGGCGATCAACTTGCCCTCGGGCAGCGAGAGGTCGATGTCCCACAGTACGGGCTGGGTGTGGTAGGCCACGGTCAGGTCGTGGACTTCCACGGCGGCCGGCGGGGCGGGGTCGGGAGAGCGGCTCATCGAAGTCCCTCCACGATGGTTTGCACGTTGTGACGCACCATGCCCTCGTAGGAATCGGCGCCCGAGCCGGCGGGGCCGAGAGCGTCCGAATAGAGCTGGCCGCCGATGCGCACCCGGTGGCCCGCGTCCGCGCAGGCGGCCACCAGGGCCTCGACGTTGCGGCGGGGTACGCTGGACTCGACGAAGACCGAGGGCAGGCGTCGGGCGGCCACCAGCCGGGCGACCCGCGTCATGTCGGCCAGCCCCGCTTCGGCCAGGGTGCTCATGCCCTGCAGGCCCACCACCTCCATGCCGTAGCGACGGCCGAAATAGCCGAAGGCGTCGTGAGCGGTGACCAGCACCCGGCGCTCGGGGGGCAGGGTGGCGATCTGCTCGGTGACCCAGGCGTCCAGGGTGGCCAGCCGGCGGGCATAGGCTTCCGCCCGTCGCCGGATCGCCTCGGCGGACGCGGGAGCCAGGCGCGAGAGTTCGGCGGCGACGGGATCGATCAGCCGACTCCAGAGAGAGACGTCGAACCACACGTGGGGATCGGCCTGGCCCCGCGCGCCGGGCGGGTGGAGCAGGGCTTCGGCGGGCAGGGTCTCGGCCAGGGCCACCACCCGGCGGTCGCGAGCCATGTTGGAGAGCACGGTGCCCATCTTGCCCTCGAGGTGCAGGCCGTTGAAGAGCACCAGGTCGGCCCCGGCCAGGCGCCTGACGTCCCCCTCGGAAGCCTTGTAGAGGTGGGGGTCGACGCCGGGGCCCATCAGCGCCTCCACCTCGATCCCCTCGGGAACCAGGTTGCGGGCCAGGTCGGCGACGATGCCGGTGGTGGCCAGCACCCGCAGGGACCGCTCGCCCGAGGGCCGGTCTGCGGGGGCGCAGCCCACCAGAGCCGCGGCCAGCGCTGCGGCGAGAAGAATGCAAAGCATTGTAAAAAAAGCTTGTTTCGACACGTCGAAAAGAATAGTGTTAACTAGTGAAATGTCAACCCGCAAGCCTTCGTCCGCCGCTGCCCGCCCCCGCGCCCTGAGCGCCGCGGGCGAGGATTGCCTCAAAACCCTCTACGCCCGCCAGGCCGAGGGCGAGCGGGTACCGGTGTCCACCGGCCGGCTGGCGGGCTGGCTCCGGGTTTCTCCTTCCACCGCCACGGCGATGATCCAGTCCCTCGCCGCCGGGGGCTGGCTGCACTACGAGCCCTACCGCGGCGCCCGCCTCTCTCCCCGGGGGCGTATGGCGGGAGCGCGGATCCTGCGTCGCCACCGCCTGGTGGAGGCCCTGCTGGTGGAGGTGCTGGGGCTGGACTGGAGCGAGGTGCATGCGGAGGCGGAGCGACTCGAGCACGCTCTGAGCGACCGGCTGGCCGACCGTATCGAGGAGGTGCTGGGGCATCCCCGTTTCGATCCCCACGGCGACCCGATCCCCGATCGCCAGGGCCAGACCGCGTGCCTCGCCCTGCGTTCACTGCTCGAGTGCGCCGAGGGCGAGCGCCTGGTGCTGCTCCGCGTCGCCGACCAGGAACCCCGCTTCCTCGAGCACCTCTCCCGCCTCGGCCTGCGCCCCGGCAACCACCTGCACCTGCTCCGCCATGACGAGGCCGCGGACACGGTCACCCTCGCTCTCGGCCGGCGGTCTCCCCTCAGCCTCGGCCGCCGCGCCGCCGCGCGCCTGCTGGTGGCCAGGGAAGACGAAGGCGCGGCGGGAGAGTGACCTCCGGGGGAAGGTCGCCACGTTCCGGGCCCGGGAGAGGCTTGTTCGACCCCCTCTAGCCCACCGCGGTGCCCGGGGGCACCTCGGCATCGGGGGTCACCAGGCGCAGGCGGCGCCCGCGGGTGGCGGCGAGGAGCATGCCCTCGGAGCGCACGCCGCGGATTTCCGCGGGTTGCAGGTTGGCCACCACCACCACGCAGCGGCCGATCAGGTCGGCGGGATCGTAGTGGGAGGCGATGCCGGCGACCACCTGGCGGGGGGCGTCCTCTCCCAGGTCGACCCGCAGGCGGAGCAGGCGGTCGGCGCCCTCGATGCGCGAGGCCTCGACGATGCGGCCGACGCGCAGGTCGAGCTTGGAGAAGTGCCCGAAACTGATGGTCTTCCCGCCCTTCTTCGGGGTGGGGCGAGCTTGTTTCTTCCCGGCCGGGGGCGCTCCGGGCCGCTGAATGCGCGGGAAGAGATTGGCGAGCGGTGCGACAGGACGCCCCGCCTCGAGGCCGCCCCAGGTGCGCAGGGCCTCGAGGCTGGGCACGATGCGCTCCTCGGGGAGGCCCATCGCGCGGCGGAGGGCGCCCATCTTTCCGGGGATCACCGGGTAGAGCAGCCCCGACACCACCCGCAGGCTCTCGAGGGTGTTGTAGAGCGCGGTGGCCAGAAGCGGCTGCTTGTCGGCCTCGGCGACGAGCTTCCAGGGTTGATGGTGGTTGAAATAGCGATTGGCGGCGCGCACGGCGGCCATCACCTCGGCCAGTCCCCGGTCGAGACTCATGCCCTCGAGGTGGCTTTTCATCGCCTCGATGGCCTGGTTGCAGGCGGCGCGCAGTTCCTCCTCGGGGGCCGACTCCAGTGCCGGATCGCGGGACGGTATCCGGCCGCCCAGGTTACGCTCGACCATGCGCAGGGAGCGGCTGGCCAGGTTGCCCAGGTCGTTGGCCAGATCCGCGTTGTAACGGGTGATGAAGGCGTCTTCGCTGAAGGAGGCGTCGCGACCGAGGGTCATTTCGGCCATCAGGAAGTAGCGCAGGGCGTCGACGCCGTACTTGTCCGCCATGTCCATCGGGCTGGTCACGTTGCCCAGGGACTTGGACATCTTCTCCCGGCCGGTCAGCCACCAGCCATGGGCGAAGATGGAGCGGGGCTGCGCGAGGCCCATGGCCTTGAGCATGGTCGGCCAGTAGACCGTGTGGGTGGTGAGGATGTCTTTGCCGATCAGGTGCACCGTGGCGGGCCACCAGCGACGGAAGTTCTCGTCGTCGCGCTTGTAGCCGATGGCGCTGATGTAGTTGACCAGCGCGTCGAACCACACGTAGCAGACGAAGTCGCGGTCGAAGGGCAACTCGATGCCCCAGGGCATTCTCTTTTTCGGGCGGGAGATGCAAAGGTCGCCCAGGGGTTGCCGGAGGAAACCGAGGGTCTCGTTGCGCCTGTAGTCGGGCTGGATGAACTCCGGATGGGCCTCGATGTAGTCGATCAGCCACTGCTGGTAGGACGACATGCGGAAGAACCAGTTGACCTCCGTGATCTTCTCCACCGGGCGTCCTTCGGGGGACTTGCCGTCCACCAGCTCTCCTTCGGTGTAGAAGCGTTCCTCGCTCACGCAGTACCAGCCCTCGTATGCGCCGCGGTAGATCTCGCCCCGCGCGTGGAGTTCGCCGAGAATCTCCTGCACCACCTGCTTGTGCCGCGCCTCGGTGGTGCGGATGAAGTCGTCGTGGGTGATGTCCAGCTTCTTCCACAGTTCCTGGAAGCGCACCACGGTGCGGTCGCACTGCTCCTGGGGCGAGATACCCAACCGGTTCGCCGCGTCGTAGACCTTCTGCCCGTGTTCGTCGGTGCCGGTGAGGAAGAATGTGGGCACTTCGAGCAGTCGATGGTAGCGGGCCAGCACGTCGGCCAGCAGGGTTGTGTAGGCATGGCCGATGTGGGGCGCATCGTTGACGTAGTAGATCGGCGTGGTGACGTAGAAGCTCTTCATGAGCACTCCATGGGGCCCTACCAGGCTCCGGCCCGGGGATCGTTCTCCAGGCGTTCGAGCAGCAGCTCGACGGCGGCGGCGAGCTGGGTGTCTTTGTCGTTCAGGGTGTCTTCGGCGGGAGGTTGGGTTACCAGCAGATCGGGCTGGACACCGTGGTTCTCCTGGTTCTCGCCGGTCAGGGCATCGTACCAGCCGCGCAGGGGCAGGCGCACCCAGTCACCGTTGAGCAGCCTCCGGCCGCTGGTGGAAATCACCGCGCCGAAGGTGGGCGTGCCGATCAGCGGACCGCGCTTCAGGTTGCGGAAGGCCCGGGAGAAGATCTCGGCGTTGGAGTAGGACTCCTCGTTGCACAGCGCCGCGGCGGGGCGGGTCCAAGCCGCCAGCGGCAGCCTCCCCTGGGGGTAGGCCCGGGTGGCCGGATCGGCGTCCCGAGGGATGGTGTAGGCATGGCGGCGGACGTTGAGCACGGCCATCAGGTAGTCGGTGGTCCAGCCGCCCCCGTTGGAGCGTACGTCGATCAGCAGCCCCTGCTTGCCGTGGCCGGCGGCGTAGAGATCCCGCTCGAACTCCTCGAAGGAGGGCATGCTCATGCCCTGAATGTGCAGGTAGCCCAGGCGGCCGCCGGAGAGCCGGTCGACCATGGCCCGGCGCCGGCGCGTCCACTGCCGGTAGCGCAACTGGCGCTGGCGGGAGAAAGCCACCGGCTCGATCACCACCCGGCGCTTTTCGCCATCCACCCCGGCGATGAGCAGGGGCAGGCGGCGGCCGACCGTGTTCTCGAAGAGGGCGTAGATGTTGGTCGTCTCCGTCACCTCCCGGCCGTCCACCGCGAGGATCCGCTCGCCGGCCAGCAGGGCCACGTCGGTGCGCGCGGCGGGAGAATCGTCGAGCACTTCGCTGACCAGGATGCCGGGTCCGCCCTCGGAGGCGTCGAAGAGCGCCCCGATCCAGCCGGTCTGCGCCCCGCCTTCGGGGCGCCGGGGGCGATAGCCCATGTGGGATGCGTTCAACTCGCCGAGCATCAAGTTCATCACGTCGGCGAAATCCGCATGGTCGGAGGCATCCATGGCCCAGGGACGGTAACGCCGGCGCATGGCCTGCCAGTCGACTCCGTGGAAGTGGGGGTCGTAGAACCACTCCGACAGGGCCCGCCAGGCCTCGTCGAAGAGTTGCCGGCGTTCGGCGGCGTTGTCCACCGTGTAGCGGGCGGAGAAGGGAACCGGGTCGCCGGCCTTGCCCTCGAGGGAGACGCGCTGGATCGTACCCGTCGCGGAGAGGTAGAAGAGCGTCTTGCCCGACTCGTCGAATTGCAGGGCACGGGGCGCCTTGCCG
The DNA here is from genome assembly GCA_030949985.1 of Acidobacteriota bacterium. Taxonomy (NCBI): domain Bacteria; kingdom Pseudomonadati; phylum Acidobacteriota; species Acidobacteriota bacterium. The sequence goes on along the minus strand of JAUZRX010000023.1, from coordinate 287,818 downwards.
CTGGTGGTCAGGCGCTTGGGCTTGCGGCCCCGCCAGTCGCTGATGAAGATGTCACGGCCCTTTTCGTTGACGGCGGTGAAGACCAGGCGGCGGCCGTCGGGAGTGAGCAGGGCGTCGCCCTCGTCCCCCGGCAGACGGGTCAGGGGCTCCGCCCGGCGCCACAGTCCTTGCAGGTCGATCTCGACCTTCGCCACGTCGGGCTCCGGGGCGGCCGCCTCCTCCTTCGGCGTCTTCTTTTTCTTTTTCTTCCTGGCGGCCTTCTCTCCCGCCTTCCCGGCTTGGCCGTCCTTCTTCTTGCCCTTCTTTCCGGACTGCCACAGGGCCAGCCACTGCTCGGCGGAACGTTCGGCGTCCTCGCGGCGCAGCCAGACGCTCCACACGTCCAGGGTGTCGGCATGGCGGCGGGAGAGCCAGGTCAGGCGCCGGCCGTCGGCGGACCAGCGGGGAGCGGTGTCGATGTCGGGATGGCGGCTGACGTTGTAGGCCTCGCCGCCGGTGGCCGGCACGATCCAGACCTCGCTGTTGTATTCCACGTCGTTGGTGGCGTAGGCCAGCCAGCGCGAGTCGGGCGACCAGCGGAACTCGGCCGGTGACCAGTGCTCGTGGATCAGCGTCTGATCCCCGCTGTCCAGGTCGCGCACCAGCAGGTCCCCCTTGCCCCGCAGGTAGGCCAGCTTCCTGCCGTCGGGAGAGATCCGTGCCGCGTGCTCTTCGTCGGGTCCGGCCACCACGGCTTCGGCGTGGAACTCCAGGTTCTCGAGCCAGCCCCGCTTGGGATCGGCGGGCGACAGGCGGTAGATGTCGTTGTTGCCCCGGCGGTCGGAAGTGACCCACAGGGACTTGGAGTCGGGGTGCCACAGCAGGTCCTGTTCCCGCTGGGGGGTGCGGGTGACCTGCACCGTCGGCGGGGTGGCGATCTGCTGGTCTTTCTTGGAGCGGATACCGGTGACGAACACCTCCCCGTGGACGATGAACGCGGCCAGCTTGCCGTCGGGGGAGATGACCAGTTCTTCCGCACCGGACGAGGCGCGACGTTCCTCGACGGGCGGGCGCGTCCAGTCCGGTGCGACCTCGATGCGCACCCGGCGTTGCTCACCGTCGGTGGGACGCAGCAGGCGGATCTCCTGGTCCACCTCGAAGGCCACCAGGCTGCCGTCGGCGGAGATGCGCGGGAAGCGCACGTCGGTCTGGTCGAAGTGCGTCAACGGGGTCACCCGGCCGCTGTTCATCTCGAGCCGGAAAAGGTTCTTCCGGCCGTTGCGGGAGGAGAGGAAGATCAGGGTGTCGGCGTCGACCCACAGGGGGTGGTCGTCGTCCCCGTCGAAATCGGTCAGGGGCTCGAGGCTTCCATCGGCGCGGCGGAGCCAGATCTCCCGGTTGGCCGCTCCCCGGTAGCCCCGGCGCCACCAGTAGGTGCCTCCCCGCACGAAGGCCAGGCGCTGACCGTCGGGAGAGTAGGCGGCGTTGTCGCCGAGGGCCCGTTGCTCGAGCACGGGGGTCGAGCCCTCCACCCAGACCCGGTAGAGCCCGGGAGCGCGGCGGATGGACAGGTCCCGCCGGGAGACGAAGAGCACCTCGAGACCGCTCGGCGAGAAGTCCACGGGCCGGTCGTCGGTGGAGGCGAAGGTCAGCCTCCGGGGAGGCGCCGAGCCGTCGTAGGGCAGGACGAAGACGTCACCGTTGCCGTAGCGCCAGGACTGGAAGGCGATCCAGCGCCCGTCGGGAGACCAGACGGGGAAGCGGTCGGCGGCGGGATGGGCGGTCAGCCGCCGGGCCTCGCCGCCCTGGGCCGGAACCAGCCAGATGTCTCCCTGCCAGGAAAAGGCGATCTCGCTGCCGTCGGGAGAGGGAGCCGGGTGCCGGGGGAGCCGGGCCTCGAGAGCGGCGGCGGGCCAGGATGTGGCGACGAGCAGAAGGAGGATGGGGAGCGGGACGAACGTGCGCATGGAGGTCCTCGAGGGCCGGGGGTGCCTGCCGGCGATCAGCCCGGCGGATGAGTGTGGTGCTCGGTTTCGGCGGCGGCACAGCCTTCACAGTGGGTCGACGGGAAGCGTTCTCCGGCGGGGGTCACGCCCCACTTCCAGATCGGCACGCGCCGTTTGAGTTCACGGACGAACCAGGCCAGGGCCTCGATGCCCTCGGCCCGGTGCCGCGAGCGCAGGACGACCCTGACGGAACTCTCGCCCACCGGGACTTCCCCCACCCGGTGCAGGCAGACCAGGGTCTGCAGTGAGAATCGTTCGGCGGTCTGCTCGGCCAGGCGCTGGAGTTCCCGCTCGGCCATGCCCTCGTAGTGCTCGTAGAACAGGGCGGTGATGGGGCGTTGCTTTTCCGTACCCCGCACCCGCCCGTGGAAGACGATCTCCGAGCCGCACTCGGCTCCGGTGCTTTCTTCTTCGAAAGGGGGCAGGGGGCCTTCGAGCAGGGCGACGCGGATCACTCTTCAGCCCCCTTGCACCGGGGGAATCAGGGCCAGTTCGTCCCCTTCGGCGACTTTGGCCGAGCCTTCGGCGAATGCGCCGTTGAGGGCCATGCGGAAGGGCATGCCCTCGAGCTTACCCTTCGCTTTTTCGAGAATGCGCCGGGAGGCCTCGCCGAGGGTGCAGCCGGCGGGCAGGTCCAGATCGAAAGCGTCGGTGCCCAGCTCGTAGCGCAGGTGGGAAAAGCAGCGTACGCGCACGCGGATCGTGGCCTGTTCCATGGGGTCGGGTCTCCGCTCGGGGCCGCAGGACCCCGGCGGCAGATTGTAGCAGCCGCGCCGGCAGGGGGGAGGCCCGCACCGGCGCGCCGGCATCCCGGACTTGTGTCCCCGCCCGCTTTGAGGCAGGATACGGGCCGCAGGCGGCGGGCTCCGTCGCGCAGTCTTGCCCCGGTGGCCGGGGCGAAGAGGTGAACCGCCATGGCAAAGAAAGGTCACCGGGTCAACGTGATCCTCGAGTGCACCGAGGCGCGCAAGCTGGGCAAGTCCCCCTCCCGGTACGTGACGACCAAGAACAAGCAGAACGTCTCCGGACGGCTGGAACTCAAGAAGTACAACCCGGCCCTCGGTCGCCACACCCTGCACAAGGAAATCCGCTAGTTCCCTCCCGGGGCGCCTGCTCCTCACCGGCCGGCCGGTGGGCTCAGGGTGCGTTCTCCCGGCGGAGGGTCCTGAACTCCTCCTTGCTCCGGCGTCTCCAGCGGCGTAAAAGCTGGGCGACGTCCGAAGGGCTCGGCGCCAGTTCGCGGAGCTCGCGAGGCGTTGCCGGCGCTCCCCGGGGAGAGGGGAACGCCGGTCGGGGAGGAGGCGGGCATGGGAGGATCGAGGGGCGGCCTCGAGGGGCGGCCGGGCCCCTGGCGGCGCCGGCTGGAGTCTGTGGGCATCTCTCTTCTGGGGGCCCTGGCCTTGTGGGTCGGCGCCCGCTTCGAGTCGACCGGCCCGCTGATCGGCGTGGGTTTCACCCTGCTCTTGATGCCCTCCCTGTTGGAGCGCTGGCGCGCCCCCCTGTGGGGTTTCGTCCCCGGTGCGATGCTCTACGCCTGGGTGATCAACGGCACCCTGGTCCAGTTCGCGTGGTACGCGCCCCTGCTGGTGGTTCCGCTTTTGGGCTGGCACTACGTCCTGATGCCCCTGATGACCCGGACTCTGGTGCTGCTGACCCGCGGGCCGGCGTGGTTCGTGTTGCCGCTGGCCATGGGGGCCGAGGAGTGGCTGCGGCCCCATCTGGGGCTGGGCCACTACAGCATGTACAAGACGGGCACCTTTCTCTACCAGTGGCCCGTGGTGATCCAGGTCGCCGAGTTCGTCGGCGCTCTCGGCCTGACGGTGCTCTACGCGCTGCTTCTCGGAGCCCTGGTGGAGTGGGTGCGGTGGGGCATCGACGGCCCGGGATTCACCTCGCCCCGGCGGGTGATGATCGGCGGCGTACTGGCCGCGGTGGTCGTGGTCGGCGTCTGCGGCTACGGCGTGTGGCGGCTCGAAACCCTCGAAAAGCGGCCCGGTCCGCGCCTGGCCCTGGTCCAGCCGAGCCAGGATCACGGCTTCGACGAGACTCCCCGGGTGGTGCAGGTGCAGCAGTCGATGACCGCCGCCATGGTCCCCGCGGGTGCCGCCGATCTGCTGGTCTGGCCCGAGAACGCCATTCTCACCCCCTACGAGTTGTCCCAGACCTACCAGGACGTGGTGAGCTGGCTGGTGCGCACCAAGGAGGCGCCCCTGCTCTTCGGTACCCAGGACGTGGGCCGCTCGGGCCGTCCGGCCGCGCTGGCCGTGCTGGCCGACGGGGACGGTGAAATCGTCGGTCGCTACCGCAAGATGGTGCTCTTCCCCTTCACCGAGCGCCGAATCCTGCCCTGGCTCGAGCATGTCCTGCCCGCGGCTTCCGACGCGATCGTCGATCTGACCCGCCAGGCCTGGGGCTCGGCGGCGGACGGGCGGGCCGGTGAGGAAGTGGCTCTGCTCTCCCTGGAGGTCGCGGGAGAGACCTGGCGTTTCTGGACGCCCCTGTGTTACGACAGTTGCTTCGCCGGTTACGCCCGCGACGCGGCCCGCCGGGGCGCGCGCTTCTTCGTCAACCTGACCTCCGAAGGCTGGAACGGCTGGGGCATCGCCCACAACCAGATGGCCGCCAACGTGCTGCGGGCGGTGGAAAACAGGGTCGGTGTGGCCCGGGTGGGCAACACGGGAGTCTCCTGCTTCATCGGGCCGGACGGGCGGGCGGAGAGCTTCCTCGTCGGCCGCAGGGGCCGCCTCTACCTGGACCGGGGAGTGCTTGTCGAAAGGGTCAACGTGGCCTCCGGCGGCCTGCCTTTCTACTCCCGTTGGGGTGACCTGCTCGATCCCTTCTGGCTGCTGGCCTGGGTCCTGGCCATCGGAGCGGGACTGTGCGCGCGGCTCGGTTCGCGGGGGCGGCCGGCGACCGACACTCCTGTGCTATAAGAGGGCCATGGCCGAGACGGTTTTCAGCAAGATCATCCGGGGTGAAATCCCCTGTCACCGGGTCTACGAGGACGACCACGTCCTCGCCTTCCTCGACGTCAACCCCCTCAGTCCGGGGCACGCCCTGCTGATTCCCAAGGAGCCGGCGGAGACGCTCGACCAGCTCTCCGACGAGGCGGGTGCGGCCCTGGGGCGTGTGCTGCCCCGGCTGTGCCGGGCGGTGCGGGAGGTGACCGGGGTCAGCGCCTACAACGTGCTGCAGAACAATGGCCGTGCAGCGCACCAGGCCGTCTTTCACGTCCATTTCCACGTGATTCCCCGCTATCCCGACGGACGGGGGCTGGGAATCGGCTGGGATGCGGCCTCCCTGGACGCGGCCGCGGGGCAGGACCTGGCGCGGCGCCTGGCCCGGGCCATGGAAGACTGAGCCGGCGGCGGCGCCCCGGACTCCACCTGTTTTTCCTGTTCGACGTGTCGCGGCCCGGTACGGGCGCGACGGGAGATGCGCCATGGTGCGGGTCAATTCCGAGATCGGTCGTTTGCGCCGGGTGTTGCTCCACGAGCCGGGGCCCGAAGTGGACCGGATGGTGCCCTCGATGATGGGGGAACTGCTCTTCGACGACATCCTGTTCGGCGATCGGGCACGGGAGGAACACGCGCGGCTGCGGCGGGTGATGCGCCTGCTGGGCATCGAGCCGGTGGACGCCGGACGGCTGCTGGCCGAGGCCCTCGAGCAGGAACAGGCGCGGGAGTGGCTGGTGGAGGTGATCTGTGACGATCTGCCCCACCGTCTGCGGGAGCCGATGCAGGCCGCCGGTCCCGAAGAGCTGGCCCGGATGCTGGTGGAGGGCGTGCGCGCCGATCGGGACGATCCCTCCGGCCGGCTCTTCGATCTGCCGCCCCTGCCCAACTGGTGCTTTCAGCGGGACCCCCAGGTCATCGTCGGTGGAGGGGTGATCTTCTCCGCCATGGCCACGCCGGCCCGCTATCGGGAGGCCCTGCTGGCCAGGACCCTGTTCCATTTTCACCCCGACCTGGAGGCCGTGGAGGTGCTCTTCGACCCCCTGCGGGTGGACGCGGCGGACCCCCTCTTCCTCGGCCTGCACCGGCCGCGCCTGGAAGGCGGCGACATCCTGGTGCTCTCCGAGCAGGTCTTGCTGGTCGGGGAGTCGGAGCGCAGCAACCACGTGGGTCTGCACCGCCTGGCCCGAGCCCTGGCCCGCCGGGAGGACGGGCCGCGCTACATGCTGGTGGTGCGGCTGCCCCGGCGGCGGGCCTACATGCATCTCGATACCCTCTTCACCATGATCGATCGTGACCTCTGCCTGGTGCACGCCCCGGTGATCCTGGGGCAGGGTCGGGAGACCGCCGCCGTGGCGGAGATCGATCTCCACGCCAAGGACCTCGGCCCCCGGCCCGTGGACAGTCTGCTCGGTGCCCTGGCCCGGCGGGGGCTCGATCTGCAGGCGATTCCCTGCGGGGGTGAGGATCCTGTCGATCAGCAGCGCGAGCAGTGGACCGATGGCGCCAATTGCCTGGCCCTGGCCCCCGGCGTGATCACCCTCTACGAGCGCAACCGCCGTACCGCCGAGCAGCTCGACCGGCATGGCCTGCGCGTCATCGGTGCCGAAGACCTGCTCCTCGGCCGCGCCGAGGTGGATCTCGATGGCGCCGAGCGGGCCTGCCTGCTGCTGCCCAGCCACGAGATTTCCCGCGCCCGCGGGGGGCCCCGCTGCCTGACCCATCCCCTGCTGCGGGACGCGCTGCCCGGCTGACGGGAGTGCCCCCGTCGCGTTGACAATATTCACGGCCTGGTTAGATTGGTCTCCGCAGGCTGATTCGGCGGGGCGTTCGGCCCGCCGGCCCGCTGGGGTCTCGGGTCGATGGAAGCGGCGGAGTGGGTTGTGGAAACCTGTCATGAATACCTGGGTTGTGACAAGACCGACTGTGTGATGCATGGGGCCGCGACCGCAAGACCCTGCTGGGAGGTCGAGGGCACGCTGTGCAACCACCACGGCATCGCCCTGGTCAGGGCGGTTCTGCCGGGAAGAAAAGAAGACAGCTGCGTACGTTCGGGCTGCATCTACTACCGCGCTTTCAAGAGCGCGGTAGATTCCGGGCGCCCGGGTTCCTGAATCCACGAAAAGCCGGTGTGGCGGGAGCCGCCGCTCGAAAGCGGCCCCTGCGCGGACCGTGGTCGCGTCGACGCTTTTCCGCGACAATGGGTGGGCGCCGAGGAGGATCGGCGGCGAGGAGAAGCCATGGCGCGACCACCGCGGCTGCGCAATGTCCACGAGAAGCTTCAGGGGGGCGTGTTCAAGCCCCAGGGCGTGCCCGCCGGTCAACTCGAGCCGGTGCAGTTGACCCTCGACGGGCTCGAGGCCCTGCGACTGGCCGACCTCGAGAATCTCTACCAGGAGCAAGCCGCCGAACGCATGGGCGTTTCCCGGGCCACCTTCGCACGGATCCTCACCGAGGCGCGCGCCCGGGTGGCCCGGGCACTGGTGGAAAGACAGGCGCTGGTGATCGGTGGGGGGCCCGTGCGGCGCTGTTGCCGGGGCGGACCGGCTTCGTGAGCGAGGGACGGAGCCGGATCCTCGAACGTCTCGCTGCCTGGCATGCTCAGATCGACGGGGCGGCCGGGAAGCGGTCCCGGGCCCTCGGTGACCACTGGCGCTGCGCTCCCGGCTGCTCGGATTGCTGTCGCGACGGACTGACGGTCTATTCCGTCGAGGCTCTGCGCATCTGTGTCGACTTCGCCGGCCACTTCGAAAACTGGGAGCCCCATCCGCCCGGGAAGTGCGCCCTGCTCGATGATCGGGGACTCTGCCGGGTCTACGCTTCCCGTCCCTATGTCTGCCGCACCCAGGGACTGGCCCTGGGCTGGATCGAGGAGGGGCCCGAAGGGCTCGTGGAGTGGCGGGACATCTGCCCGATCAACGAGAAGGGACTGAGGGTGGAGGCGCTGCCTGCCGAGGCCCTGTGGCGGATCGGCCCGGCCGAGGGGAAACTGGTGGAAATCGAGCGCCGCTGGGATCCGGCCGCCGAACGGGTGGCACTCAGGGCCCTGTTCGACTCCCGGCTGCGGCAGCGGCTGCTCGGCACGGCCGGAAGCGGGCCCGGCGAGGAAGAGGCCGGAGGAGCGTGACGCCGAAGGCTGTAGCGGCTGGACCGGCCGCACACCCGCCTTGAGCGCGCCGCAGAGCGGTAGCGGAGGATCGATCGATGGGCAAGAGCAAGGTGGCCGTCCTGCGTACGGCGCCGGCGACCGTACTCGAGGACTACCACCGCCTGATGAACCTGGCGGACTACCGGGAGGTGATCGACCCTTCGGTGGATACGGCGCTGAAGATCAACATCTCGTGGCATTTCTTCTACCCCTCCAGTTCCACCACTCCCTGGCAGCTCGATGGTGTGATCTCCGCGCTCAAGCAGGATGGCTACGACCCGGCGCTGATCCACGGCTGTCACAACCGCACGGTGGTGATCGACGCCCACCTGGGCGAGCGCGAGAACAAGCATCTCGACGTGATCGAGCGCCATGGCTTGCGCAACGTGCATCTCTACGAAGGCGAACCCTGGATCAACGTCCGCGACGCGGTGGGCGAGTTGGCCAACGACTTCCTCTGCCTCAACGAGGTCTATCCCGACGGTTTCAACATCCCCCGCCGCTTCATCGGCGAGAACATCATTCACCTGCCGACGATCAAGACCCACGTCTTCACCACGACCACCGGGGCGATGAAAAACGCCTTCGGCGGCCTGCTCAACGAGCGGCGTCACTGGACCCACCCGGTGATCCACGAGACCCTCGTCGACCTGCTGATGATCCAGAAGAAGATCCACAGCGGAGTCTTCGCGGTGATGGACGGCACCTTCGCCGGTGACGGACCCGGGCCGCGCTGCATGGTGCCCCACGTCAAGAACGTGCTGCTGGCCTCCGCCGATCAGGTGGCCATCGATGCGGTGGCGGCGCGGATGATGGGTTTCGATCCGCTGCAGATCAAGTTCATCCGACTGGCTCACGACCGGGGTCTGGGAGTGGGGGATCCGCGGGAGATCGAGATCGCCGGTGACCAGGAGGCGGCCGCCCAACGCTGGAACTTCGACGGTCCCTTCCGCAAGATGACCTTCGCTTCCCGGATGCAGCACAAGATCTACTGGGGCCCGCTCAAAAAGCCCATCGAGTGGTCGCTCAAGACCGTTCTCGCGCCGTGGGCCTACGTGGCCAGCGTGATCTACCACGACAGCTTCTGGTACCCCCTCAAGGCCCGTCGGATGATGCAGCAGGTGCTCGACAGCGAGTGGGGCCGGCTCTTTCGTGACTGGGAGAACGCCGAGCGGGACGCCCGGGGTTTTCCCGCCTTCGCCGAACGGCCGGCCCGGTTGCGACGCACGGGCCTGCGGGCCCTGGGGACTTCCCTGGGCGTGCTGGCGACCTGTGTGAAGGAGGCGCCCGAAGTGTTGCAGCGCCGCAGGCGCCGGAAGACCTGAGGGCCTCCGTGTCCCGCGCGGCGCAGGGTGGGGCGGGGGTGGCCCGCTGGGTGACCGGATGCGTGGCCCTGCTGGCGCTGGCGGGCCTGGTGGCGGGAGGGGCCGTCGGCGTGGCGGCCCTGGCCCTGGGCGCGGCTCTGTTGCCTCCGGCGGTGATCGTCGCCGTCGCGCAGGGCAGGAGGGGGGCGGTCCGGGTCGTCACCGCCCTCGCCGTGGCCCTGGCCGGTCTTCTGGCGGGAGCCGCGGGGCTGATGCTGCTGCTTGCGGATCCCGTGCTGCGTTTGCTGGTGATGTTGGTCGGCCTGTGGGGGCTGCCGCTTCTGCTGACTTCTCTCGGCTACGCCTGGGTCCACTCCCGCTCCTGCGCTCGATGAACGAGGGATGGCAGGTGGGGGGGGCGGCCCTGGTCAGCGCCGGCATCTACCTGGCGCTGATGCTGGGAGTGGGCATCTGGTCCCTCGGGCGCACCCGCGATCCCCGGGACTTTTTCCTCGCCGGGCAGCGGCCGGGCTTGTGGACGATTTCGCTGGCCACCATGGCTTCGGCGTTCAGCGGTTTCGTCTTCATCGGGGGACCCGGGCTGACCCTGCGGTTGGGTACCACGTCGCTGATGATCCTCGCCCCCCTCGGTTTCACCGCCGCGGCTTTGTGCTGGACCTGCGGGGGACGGTTGCGGGCGATGGCCGAGGGCGGCGGCGTGCTCAGCCTGCCCCAGGTCGTCGAGCGGCGTTTCGCTTCCCGGGCGGCCGGAGCCTGGGCGGCGACGGCGGTACTGCTCGGCTCCGTGGCCTACCTGGCGGCCCAGGTGCTGGCCCTGGGCGTGGTGGCGGAAAACATCTTCGCCTTCGACCGGTATTTCGGCCCCTGGGCCCGGCCGGCCGCCCTCGCCCTGGGAGTGGCCGTGGTGGGGTTCTACGCCGCCGCGGGGGGGATGCGCGCCGCGGTGGCCACGGATGTGATCCAGGGACTGCTGATGCTCGTCACGGCGGCGGGGGTCACCGTCTTCGCCCTGCGAGCCACGGGAGGCGTGGGGCCGGCCCTCGGCGCCATCGAGGCCTCGGCCCGATTCGGCAAGGACTTTCTCGACCCCCTCGGCGGTCACCGGGCGCAGACGGCCTTTGGCTTTTTCTTCCTGTTCGGAGTCGGCACCCTGGGCCAGCCTCACTTGCTGCACAAGTTCTTCATGCTGCGCCAGGCTCGCGATCTGCGCTGGATGCCCCTGACCGTGGGCCTGAGCCAGTCCCTCTGCGTGGTGGTGTGGATGGCGGTGGGCCTGGGAGTGGCCGCCCTGGTGGCCGGCGGAGCGATGGCCCTGCCGACGGACCCGGATGCCGCCGCGCCCGCCTTCCTTGCCGGCTTCACGCCCCCGTGGATGGCGGGACTGGCGCTGGCCGGGGTCCTGGCCGCGGTGATGTCTTCGGCGGACTCCCTGGTCAACCTGGGGACGGCGGCCCTGGTCTGGGACCTGCCCCGGCTGGTGGGGCGCCGGCCTCGACGGGTGCTGGTGCGGGGGCGGCTGGTGACCGTGGGCCTGATGGTGGCGGCGGGCGTGCTGGCGGGGCTGGTGGGCGATCTGGTGGCCCTGGTGGGGACCTTCGCCTTCGGCGTCTTCGCCGCTTCTCTCGCGCCGGTGATGGCCCTGGGCCTGGGCTGGAGGCGGGTGGGGGCCCGGGCGGCTTGCCTGTCCATGGGCACCGGTCTGGTGCTCGCCGTGGGCCTGGAGACCGCCGCGCGCCTGGGAGGCGTCGACGGGCTGGCCCGCTGGGGCCTGCCGGCGGGCACCGTCCCCGGTGCCGTCGCCCTGGCGGCCTCCCTGGCGGTGCTGGTGGTGGCCGCCGCGCTGGGGCCGGGAGCCGATCCCGGGCCGCCGGAGCCGTCAGCGCCGGTGGGTTGAGGCCGCGGTGCTCAGGCCGGTGGCCTCGCGGGCAGCGGCCATCACCTCCCGGGCCACCTCCCGGGCGCGGGCCGCGCCCTGTTCGAGCACCCCTTCGACGTAGGCCTCGTCGGCGGCGATCTCCCGCCTTCGCTGGCGCAGCGGCTCGAAGGTGCGGTTGTAGGCCGCGTGCAGCCGTTTTTTCATCTCGCCGTAGCCGATGCCGCCCTTGACGTAGTCGGGGCCGATGGCCTCGGCCTCCCGGGGGTCCAGCAGGCGGTAGAGCTGCATCAGGGTGTCGTCGGGATCCTTCGGATCGTCCACGCCCTTCGAGTCGGTGACGATGCGGGCGAAGTAGGTCTTGAAGACCTTCTTCTCGGTCAGTTCGTCGGGCATGAAGATGGGGATGGTGTTGTCGTAGCTCTTGCTCATCTTCTCCCCGTCCAGGCCGGGGACCTTGCGACCGGCTCCGAAACGCCATTCGGGACGCACGAAGACCTCGCAGGAGAAGGCGGCGTTGAAGCTCTGGGCCATGTCCTGGGCCATCTCCACGTGCTGCTGTTGATCCTTGCCCACGGGGACCACCGTCGAGCGGTAGATCAGAATGTCCGAGGCCATCAGGACCGGGTAGCAGAACAGGCCCATGCTCGGCTTGACGCCCCGGGCCACCTTGTCCTTGTAGCTGTGGGCCCGCTCGAGCAGGCCCATCCCCGTGCAGCAGCTCAGCAGCCAGGTGCACTCGGTGACCTCCGGCACGTCGCTCTGGCGAAAGAACGTGGCCTTGTGAGGATCGAGGCCCAGGGCCAGGTAGTCGATGGCCACCTCCCGGGTCAGTCGGCGGAGCCGCGCGGCGTCCTGGATCGTGGTCAGGGCATGGTAGTTGGCGATGAAGTAGAAGGCGCCTTCCGGTCCGGAGGTCTCCTCCTGGAGCTGGATGTGCTGCTGGATCGCGCCGAAGTAGTTGCCCAGGTGGAGGGTCCCTGTGGGCTGGACCCCCGACAATACCCGTTTGAAGCTCATCTTCGCTCCCCTTGGCCGTGCGCCGGCTCCCGCGGGCGGGCCGTTGAAGGGCGGGATTATAGCCCGCCGGGCCGCCCGCCCCGCGGGGCCTTGCCGGGGGTGGGGGGTGACTGTAGCCTGAGGGTTCGCTGCGGCGGTGCCGCGGACGGACCCACCTGGAGCGAGAGGAGCCCCTGCGATGCTTGGTCGGATCTCGGTGGCCGGGATCCGCTTTCACGCGTTTCACGGCCTGACCCGTCTCGAAAGAAAAGTCGGCGTTCGCCACCGGGTGGACGTGTGGATGACCTCCGACGTCGCCCGTGCGGCGGAGTCCGATCGCATCGAGGACACCATCGATTACCGGGAGGTCCACGACCTGGTGGTGCGGGTCGGGCGCCAGAATTCCTTCCACCTGATCGAGACCCTGGTGGTGCGCCTGTGCCGGGAGCTGCTCGAAACCTTTCCCGCTTGCCGCGAAGTGGAGGTCAGCGTGCGCAAGGAGACGCCGGTGCTCGACGGCATGGTCGATACCGTGGGTGTCGAGCTGCGCATGAGCCGGGAGGAGATGGACGCATGATCGTCCGCCGCAGCTACACCTTCGAGGCCAGTCACCAGCTTCCCCGGCACCCGGGCAAGTGTCGGCGGCTCCACGGGCACAGCTACCGTTTCATCGTCGAGGTGGAAGGGGAGATCGATCCCGTGCAGGGCATGGTGATCGATTTCTTCGATCTCGACGAGATCGTCGATCGGCGGATTCTCCAGCGGCTCGATCACCGGCACATCAACGACCTGATCGAAAATCCCACCGCCGAGTGGATCGCCGTCTGGATCTACCGCCAGTTGCGGGAGGAAGTGCCGGGGCTGCGCTCGGTGGAACTCTTCGAAGTGGAGAGCGCTTCGGCGCTCTACCGGGGCGAGTTGGAGAGCGCGTCATGAACCGCGAGAAGATGGAGCAGGGCATCCGGCTCTTTCTCGACGGGGTGCTCGACGGTCGCGGGGCGAACCCGGAGGTGCTCGACGCCACGCCCCGGCGTGTGGCGCGGGCCTGGGCCGAGGACCTGGCGGCGGGATATGGCGAAGATCCACGGTCGTTCCTCGAACCGATCCAGGTCGAAAGGGCCCGGGGGCCGGTGGTGCTGCGGGGCGTTCGCTTCACCTCGCTCTGCGCCCATCATCTGCTGCCCTTCCGGGGCGAGGCGAGCGTGGGATTCCTGCCGCGGGAGGCCCACGTGGGGCTCGGCGGCATCGCGCGGATGATCGACTCGCTGGCCCGGCGGCTCTGCCTGCAGGAGACCCTGACCGCGGAGATCGCCGACCATCTCAACCAGGCCCTGGAGCCCGAGGCCGTCGTGGTGCTGGTGGAGGCCGAGCACCTTTGCCTGTCCGTGCGGGGGGCTCGCAAGACCGGCCACCGATTCCGTACGCTCGAGCGCCGGGGTTCGCCCTCCGCCGAACTCGACGCTCTTCTGCTCTGAGCCCGTCGCCGCCCTTGTTTCAGGGGCAGAATGAGGTTTAATAGGCGTCACGGGCGGGAAGCCCCCGAGCCCAGGAGAGCATCGGCATGAACATCGCGGTCGTGGAGCATGGCAAGGTCGTGGTCCTCAGTCCCGAAGGCGACATCAAGGTCGGCGAGGGCGACGTGGCCGTGCGGCGGAAGATCCAGGAGCAGCTGGCGGAAGGCAAGCGGTTTCTGGTACTCGATCTGTCACACGTTCGCTTCATGGACAGCGCGGGGCTGGGAGAGTTGGTCGCTTCCCTCAAGCGGGTGCGCGAGGCGGGGGGCGAGCTGAAGATCGCCCACGTCAACCAGCGCATCTCCGACGCCCTGACGGTGACCCAGCTCGTCAGGGTGCTCGACATCTATCCGGACCAGAGTTCCGCCATCGCCGCCTTCGTCTGAGGGTGGCCCGGCGGCTTTCGCTGAAGACCAGGAAGGGGCTGCGATGAAGATCGGCGTGCACCACCTCGACAGGGTCTGCGTGCTCGAGCCCCAGGGACAGATCGTCCATCCTGAAGGCGGCCGCGGTTTGCGCGACGTGTTCCGCGAAGAAGTCGAAAACGGGCAGCGGCGCTTCGTGCTCGACATGGCCGGCGTTCCCTACATCGATTCGGCGGGCGTCGGCGAGCTGGTGGCCTCCCTCAAGAAGGTCCGGGAGGCGGGCGGCGACATCAAGTACGCGGCCGTCTCCCAGCGGGTTTCCGACACGCTGCTGTTGCTCGGCCTGGTGGAGATCCTCGAAATCCATGCCAGCAGGGAAGAGGCCATTGCGGCCTTCGTCTGATCTGTCCCGACTCGGGTGGTTGGCGGTCGCTCTGCTGCTGGGGGGCGCGGGGCCGACGGCCGCCGAGACGGTCACGCTTTCCGGTGCGGCGCCTTCCCTCAGGGCGCGCATCGATCCGGGGATTCCCGTCGACCCGCCCGCGGTGCGCATCGGCCTGGGCGGGCTTCGGGACAAGGTCTCGGTCGGCGTCACCGGGGGCACCCTGGCAGTGCTCGACGGCCACGACGGCCGGGAGGCCTGGCCCGGACACCGGGCGGGCGACCTGCTGGTGGTTCCCGCCGGGGGCCGCGTGGCGGGCCGTCGGGTGGACTACCGGGTGCAGGTGGGTTCCTTCCGCGCCGAACCGGCGGCGCAGGACCTCGCCCGTCGCCTGGAGGCCGAGTTCGGCGTACCCGCCGAGGCGGTGTGGCAGCCGGCCCGGGGCGTGTGGCGTGTCTGGGTCGGTCGCCAGCCTCGCCGGCAAGACCTGGAAGACGTGCTCGCCCGCCTGCGGGCCGGCGGTTACAAGGATGCCTGG
Organism: Acidobacteriota bacterium; assembly: GCA_030949985.1. NCBI lineage: Bacteria > Pseudomonadati > Acidobacteriota > Acidobacteriota bacterium. The sequence continues at coordinate 272,735 of JAUZRX010000023.1, read as the reverse complement.
GTGGTCGAGCAGGAACTCGAGCTGCGTGCGGACGTCCACCTGGGGCTGCTGGACCGGACCTGGGCGATGCATCCGACCCGGAGCGAGTCGCTGGTCTTCATCGCCCGCGGCGGCGGCCTGCTGACCGTCGATGGTCGGCCCTATCGCGGCATGATCGAGGTGGTCTCCACGCCCCAGGGTCGGCTCCGCGTGATCAACGAGATCAACCTCGAACTCTACCTGCGCGGCGTGGTGCCCGAGGAACTGGGTCCCGCGGTGTGGCCCGAGCCGGAGGCGCTCAAGGCCCAGGCGGTGGCCGCCCGAACCTACGTGCTGGCCAACCTCGGGCAGTATGCCGCCGAGGGCTACGACATCTGCGACACTCCGCGTTGCCAGGTCTATGGGGGCGCGGCCAGCGAACACCCGATGACCGACCGGGCCGTGCGGGAGACCGCGGGCCGGATCCTGGTCTACCAGGGCCGGCCGATCAACGCCATGTACACCTCCACCTGCGGTGGACACACCGAAGACGTGGAGGCGGTGTTCCCCGACCTGGTGGGGCCGTACCTCAAAGGCGTGCCCACGGTGCCCTCCCCGCGGACGCTCCGCCGCCTGGTGATGCCGGTGGAGGGACCGGCCCTGCCGGCCCTCGCGTCCGCCGCTGAACACGGTGGCGGCGACAGCCTGGGACTGGTGCGCCTGGTGGCCGCGCAGGTCGTCCCCCCCCAGGTGCTGGACCCGGCCTTTCGCGCCGCCCCGGTGACGGCGGCCGAGTTCGACTCCTGGCTGGCGGGCCTCGCGCAGCGCGCGGGGCGTCCCGCGCCGGCCGCCCTGGACTCCCCTCCGACGCGCCTGGAGGCCTGGCGACGTCTGTGCGCCGTGGTGGCCTGCGCGCCCGGTCGGGGAGAACTGGCTCCCGGGGACGAACGCTGGGTGCTCGGTGGGGTCACCGGCCTGGAAGCGCTGGCTGCCGAGGACCGGGCGTCGGTGGCCGAACTGGTGGTGCGGGAACTGATCCACCCCGGTCCGGGGGGGCGTTTCGATCCCCGGGGCCGGGTGACCCGCGGCGAGGCGCTGGCCTGGATCGTCGCCCTCGCCGAGCGCTACCAGGTGGCGCCCCTGGCCCGGGGGAGCGTGCGCCGGCTCCAGCGGGGCAGGCTGGTGATTCGCCAGCGTCGCTCGGCGCGGGCCTGGAGCCTCGACCCGCGGCCCTACTTGCTGGCGCGTACCGGCGGGCGCTGGCACCTGGCGGAGAGGGTCGAACTGCTTCCCGGGGATCGCGTGCGCTTCGTCGGCGATGCCCGGGGGCGGCTCCTGGTGCTGGCCGTGGAGGCGCGCAAGAGCGCTTCGGACGACCGTTTCTCGCGGCGTTATCGCTGGGAGAAGAGCCGCAGCCGGGAGGAACTGGAAAAGACCCTCGGGAAGGTGGCTCCCGTCGGCCGTTTGCTGGATCTGCGCATTCTGGCTCGCGGCGTCTCGGGTCGGGTGGCGATGATCGAGGTCGAGGGGACCGGCGGCACCGCGCAGGTGGAGGGGTTCCGCATCCGCCGCGCCCTGGACCTGCCCGAGACGCTCTTTTCCCTCGAGGTGCAGCACGACGCGGACGGCAGTCTGCGACGGGCGATCTTCTCGGGTCGGGGATGGGGCCACGGCGTGGGGCTGTGCCAGGTCGGGGCCTACGGGATGGCGATGCGAGGACGGGACTGGCGGGAGATCCTGCACCACTACTACCACGACGTGAAGATCGTCCGGGCCAGGATTCGGAGCCGCTGAGCGATGGGGGACGGCCCCCCGTTGCCGGTGCTGGCTCTCTTCGGGCCCACCGCCTGCGGCAAGACGGACCTGGCCCTGGCGCTGGCCGACCGCCGCCGTGTGCACCTGATCAATGGCGATGCGGTGCAGGTCTACCGGGACCTGGGTGCGGGCACGGCTCGCCCCCGGGGGGGCGAGACCCGTCATCCCTGGGCCCTGACGGGCTGGCTCGAACCCACCGATCCGGTCGACGTGGCGCGCTGGCTGGCGGCGGCCGCCGCCGAGATCCGCTGGGCCGTCCGGGCCGGCCGGCTGCCGGTGGTGGCGGGAGGATCGGGGCTCTACCTGCGGGCTCTGGTCGAGGGGCTCAGCCCGGCGCCCGGGCGGCAGGAGGGTCTGCGCCGCCGCCTGCGACGGCTGGCCGAGGTCCGCGGCCGGGGTTTTCTGCACCGGATCCTCGGACGCCTCGACCCGGAGGCCGCCCGGCGCCTGGCGCCGGCGGACCTGCCGCGGGTGATCCGGGCGCTGGAAGTGCGGGTCAGCACGGGCCGCAGCCTGCTCGCCTTCCACACGGGAGGCGGGGCGCGGAGTTACCGTGTGCTCGAGGTGGGCGTCGGTCTGCCAAGGCCGGTGATGGATCGGCGGATCGACCGGCGGGTCGAACGCTTCCTGCGGCGGGGACTGGTGGCCGAGGTGCGGTGGCTGCTCGAGACCCGGGGGCTGGCCCCGGAGAACCACGCCCTGCGCGCCATCGGCTACCGGGAGACGGTGGAGTGGTTGCGTGACGGTCGCCGCGGCGGGGAGTCAGCCCTCTGTCACCGGATCCAGCGCCATACGCGACGGCTGGCCCGCCGCCAGCTGACCTGGTTTCGGGGCCGCCCCCGCGCCCTGTGGCTCGATCCCCGTTGGCCGGGCGCCCTCGATCGCCTGGTGGAGCTGGTCGACCGGCACGCGAAAGCCGGTGCGCCGGCCTGACCGCCCGGGACCTTTGGTCTATACTCCCGCAAATGACGGACGAACAGGATCTGCAAAACGCGTATCTGAACCGACTGCGCCGGGAAGGGCAGCGGGTGGCGGTGTGGCTCGTCTCCGGCAAACGCCTGGTGGGGCGAGTCAAGGGGCACGATCGTTTCACCGTGCTTCTCGACCTGGGAGGCAGCGAGCAGCTGATCTTCAAGCACGCCATGGCCGCCATCTCGCCCTACCGGGAGCGCGTGGCGCCCAGCACGCCGGCCTGACTCAGGAGCGGCGGAACAGCCCCCCTCGAGACGTTCCCGTACCGGCACCCTCCGACGACAGCTCGCGGATGCGCGATTGGAGTCGCTCGATCTTGGTCTCGTATTCCGTACGCAGGGCTTCCACCGTCCGGGCGAGTTTCTTGCGCTCCTCCTCGCCGGCTTGCAGCTTGGCCTCCCACGAACCGGCGGCTTCCCGTTGCTGCCGGAGTTCTTCCTGCAATTGCCGGATCTGCTGCTCCCGCTCCTGCACCTCCTGGTCGTGGCGGGCTTGGAGATCCTCGTAGTGACGCTCGATCTCGAGCAGGCGGTGGATCCGGGAATAGTCGGCATCGGAAGGCATGTCACCCTCGCTCCCCGGCGCGTCACCCGCGCCGGCGCTGAAGAAGAACTTGCGCATCATCAGGTCCAGGTCCGACGGGCTGGCGGAGATCTCGAGGGCCGTTTCCTTGCGGATCACGCCGTTGATCACCAGGGCCGCCAGGGACTGGTTCATGGACTGCATGGAGTAGTAGGAAACCGATTTCTCCATCTCTTCGTGCACTTCCGTGATGTTGCCCTCCTTGATCAGCTTGCGGATGCGCGGCGAGTCGCGAAGGATCTCCACCGCCGCTACTCGCCCCCGGCCGTCGGCGCGTTCGACGAGTTGCAGGCTGACCACGCCCCGCAGCACCTCGCTCAGTTGCTGGCGCACCTGGGCGTGCTGGCCGGAGGGAAACATGTCGATGATCCGATCGATGGTCTGGGCCGCGTTGTTCGTGTGCAGGGTGGTCAAGACCAGGTGGCCGGTTTCCGCGGCGGTGAGGGTGGTCGCCATGGTCTCCAGGTCGCGGTTCTCACCGACCATGATCACGTCGGGATCCTGGCGCAGGGCGTTGCGCAGGGCCATGGCGAAGGTGGGTGTATCCGCGCCCACCTCCCGCTGGGTCACCGCCCCCTTGCCGTCGCTGAGCAGGAATTCGATGGGATCCTCGATGGTGACGATGTGGACCAGCCGGGTTTCGAGGATCAGCCGCAGGAGGGCGGCGAGGGTGGAAGACTTGCCCGACCCCGTCGGCCCGGTGATCAGCACCAGCCCCTGCTTGAGGTTGATGAACTCCTTGAGCACATCGGGCAGGCCCCACTCGTCGAGGGAGGGGAACACGAAGGGCACCCGCCGGAAGCAGGCGCCGAGGGTGCCGCGCTGGTAGAAGACGGTCCCGCGGAAGCGGGAGACGCCCTTGAGGGAGTAGCCGAACTCCACCGCCAGGTTCTCCTCCAGGGCGGCGAGCTGGCGCTCGGTGAGCAGGCCCCGCAACAGTCCTTCGAGGTGCTCGGGAGCCAGGGGGGCTCCCTTGAGGGGGATCAGCCGGCCATTGAGCCGAAGCAGGGGGGGGCGCATGGGCTTGAGGTGCAGGTCCGAGGCTTCTTTCTGCACCATGAAGCGCAGCAGATCGTCGAGCTGGTAGACGGTCGCAGCCGGGCTCTCGCTGGTCGTCACGTCATCTCCCGGGGTGATCGGTTGCGGCCGGCCGGCTTTCGCCCACCGGCCGGGCTCCCGTAGAATCTAGGTTTCACGCCACCCGGAGGCCAACCGCCGCGCCATGCCGTTTCCCGACAACCTTCTGCGCCAGCTGACCCTGGCCAATCAGCTCACCCTGCTGCGCCTGGTGGCGGTCCCGGTCCTCGCCCTGGCCCTGCTCTACGGCCGGGTGGGCCTGGCCCTGGGGATCTTCATCGCCGCGGGCATCACCGACCGTCTCGACGGCATGGCGGCCCGGCGCTTCGGCCAGCAGACCGCCCTCGGGGCCTTTCTCGATCCGGCCGCCGACAAGCTGCTGATGCTGGTGGTCTACGTGGTGCTGGCGATGCCGGATCAGCCCCGTCCTTTTCCGGACTTCTTCCTGGCCCACCACGCGCCGGCCTGGCTGACCTTTCTCGTGGTCACCCGGGACGTGATGATCGTGCTGGTTTCCGCGGGCATGTACCTCCACGCCGACGTGGCCAGTTTTCCACCCACCCGGCTGGGCAAGTGGACCACGGGCTTCGAGCTTGTCACCGCGGGGGTCTTCCTGCTGGCCAACGTGGTCGCCCTGGTGCCGCCCTGGCTGCTGACCTTCGTGGCGGCGGCCACCGGGGCCATCGTGGTGGCCTCGGGCCTGCAGTATCTGCTGCTGATCGCTCGCCGCCTGCGGGCCGAGGGGGAGGGGAGGGGCGATGCGGGTTGACCGGGAGAGTCTCGATCGGCTCGAGTGGGGCGAGCTGACCACGATCGTCGCGCGCCGGATGCGTACGCCCATGGGCCGCCGCCGCGCGGGCCGGCTGGCCCCGCTGGAAGCCACCGACCAGGTACTGGCGGTTCAGCGGCGGGTGGAGGCCATGCGCCTGCGGCAGGCCCGCTTCGGTTCGCTGCCCCTGGCCGAGGTGACCGACCCGGGACCCTTGCTCGAGATGCTGCAGGTGGAGGGCAGGAGCCTGCAGGGCGAGGAAATCTACGCCATGACCCGCCTGCTGATCGTGGGGCGGGAGGTGGCCGGCGCGCTGCGTCAGCTGGATCCGGAGGACTACCCGGCCCTCTCCGGCGAATGGGCGCGTTTTCCCGACCTGGAGGCGGTGATCGGGGCCATCGAGGGCAGGATCGGCTCCACCGGCGAGTTGGAAGATCACGCCAGTCCCGAACTGGCCCGGCTGCGGGAAGAGATTCGCGCCCTGGGGGATCGGCTGACCTCGGTGCTGGAAAAGCTGATCCAGGCCGAGTGGACCGCTCCCGTTCTGCGCGACCGGTACATCACCGTACGCAACGACCGTTACGTGCTGCCCGTGCGCACGGACACCCCGCGCCGGTTCCACGGCATCGTTCACGGCTCGTCCGCAACGGAAAAGACCCTCTTCGTCGAGCCGATGGAAACGGTGGAGATCAACAACCGCCTGGTGGCCCTCAAGGAGGAGGAGGCCCGCGAGATCGAGCGCATTTTGGCCCGCTTCACGGCCCTGCTGCGTTCCCGGCGGGAAGACATCGCCGTCACCGCCGAGGTGCTGGGCGAAATCGACCTGCTGGCGGGGATCGCGGCGTGGGCCGAAGACACCGGCGCCTGCCGGCCCGAGATGGACCCCGGCTGCGGCCTGGTGCTCGAACAGGCCCGTCACCCCCTGCTCGAAGACAGCCTGGCCGGGCGGGGCGAGACCCTGGTGCCGCTGGACCTGGACCTGCCCCGCGAACTGCGGGGCCTGGTGATTTCCGGGCCCAACGCCGGGGGCAAGACCGTGGCGCTCAAGACCGTAGGCCTGCTGGCCCTGATGGCGCACGCGGGGATGCCCCTGCCGGCCCGTCGTGCCCGGATCCCCCTGCTGGGCGCGTTGATGGCCGACATCGGAGACGAGCAGTCCCTCGAGGGGGGCGTCTCCACCTTTTCGAGCCATGTGCGCAACCTGGCCCGCATGCTCGAGGATCTCGAGGCCCCGGCGCTGGCGCTGATCGACGAGATCGGTACCGGAACCGACCCGGCGGAAGGGGCGGCCCTGGGTACCGCCGTGCTCGATCGCCTGCTCTCTCGAGGGGTGCACGTGGTGGCCACCACCCACCACCTGGCGGTCAAGACCTGGGCCTACCGGAGGGACGGGGTGACCAACGCGGCCTGCGAGTTCGACGAGCGGAGCCTGCGCCCCACCTACCGCCTGGTGCCCGGAGTGGCGGGTTCGTCCATCGGCCTGACCATGGCTGCCCAACTCGGTCTCGACCCGGAAGTGGTGGAGGAGGCCCGGCGGCGCCTCGATCCCAGCGGCGCGGAGGCTGCGCGGGCCCTCGAGAACGTGCAGGCCCTGGCCGGCCGCCTGGCGGCCCGGGAGGCGGAGATCACCCGCCGCCGGCGGGAGCTCGACGAGCAGGCACGGGCCGAGAGGGAGAAGTGGGAGAAGCGCGAGGAAGCCCGCCGGCGGGAGTGGTCCCGGCGACTGGACGAGCTGGCGCGCTCGTATCGCAAGCAGGCGCGGGAGATGATCGCCCGCCTCGAAGACGCCAGGGAGCGGCGGCGCCTCGAGCGGGAGCAGGCACGCCGGGAGCGGGAGCTGCGCCGGCGCTTCGAGGAAGACAGTCGGGTGGCCCGCTCGGTGGAGCCGGCTCCCGCCGCGTGGGAGCCCGCCCCCGGTGAGAAGATCTGGGTCGTGAGCCTGGGACGGGAAGGCGTCGTGCGGGACTGTTCGGGCCATCGGGCCGAGGTGCAGCTCGGCCAGGCCCGCTTCACCGTTTCCCGGTCCGACCTGCGGCCCCTGGGGTCCGAGGCTCCCGGCGGAGAACCTTCCCCGGACCCGGCGCCGGTGCGGCGCCGGCCCCGGCTCGCTTCGGCGGTGCAGGCTGAACTGTCGGAGAAGGTCGTGCCGCTCGAGTTGCACCTGCTGGGCTTTCGGGTCGATGAGGCTCTCTCCGCGCTGGACAAGTATCTCGACGATGTCGCCCTGGCGGGCTACCGGGAGGTGCGGATCGTGCACGGCATGGGAACCGGCCGGCTGCGGCAGGCGGTGCGGAAACACCTCGACCGGCACTACCCCTCCCTGAGCTGGCGGCAGGCGTCCGCCCGGCAGGGCGGGGCGGGGGCCACCGTCGTACGCATGGAGGAAGAGTGAGCCGGTGGCGCCTGGGGTGCGGGGGCGCCCTGCTGCTTCTGCTGGTGGTGCTTGTGGGCCTGCGGCCCGGCGCGGCGGTCACTCTCTGGCGGCAGGCCGAGTTCCTGCGCGCGGGGGCCCGGTCGGGAAGCCTGGTCGTCGATGACCAGGAACTGGCCTGGATCCAGTTGGGCCCTCCCGGGGGCGAGCCGCTGATCCTGGTTCACGGCCTGCGGGGGGAGAGCACGGTGCTGCTCGCCATGGCGCGGGGGTTGGTCGAACGCGGCTACCGGGTGATCGCGATCGATCTGCCCGGCCACGGCCGCTCGCCCCGTCCCGCCCCGGGTTTCGACATCGGCCGGGCTGCGGAACTGGTGGCGCGGGCCACGCAGGAACTGGTCCCCGGTACCCGGCGGCCGGCTCTCGTCGGCCACTCCATGGGAGGCTGGATCGTGGCCCTCGCCGCCCTCGAACACCCCGAGCGCTACTCGCGGGTGGTGCTGATCAGCGCGGCGGGATTCATCTTCGAGCCGCCTTCCTACCCCCTGCTGCTGCCCCGCACGACGGACGAGGCCCGGCGGGGACTGCCGCTTCTCTTCGACGATCCCCCCTGGGTGCCGGGACCGATTCTCTGGGTCGCCTCCCGGCGTGAGATCCGCACCAGCCTGGACCTGCTGCGCTCCGCCGCGGACGGGCGCTACCTGCTCGAGGGCCTGCTCGGCGCGATGGTTCCCCCGGCCCTGGTGATCTGGGGCGAAGGTGACCGGCTGATCCCCCTCGAGACCGGGCGGGAAATGGCCGCCGAACTCGGCGCCCCTTGCGTCGTCGTTCCCCACGCCGGCCACATGGTGGTCTGGGAAGATCCCCAGGCCGTGGCCACCGCCATCGCGGACTTCATCGAAGACGATTAGCCCGACGGAGGGCGCGCCGTCGTCGCCCCGTCGCCCGGGGTGGGTCAGTCGATCGACAAGCCCCGTAACAGGGGAGCGAGGAAGGGATCGCGCTCGAGTTTCCGCCGGGCGGGGGCGGAGCCCGCCAACGCTTGCACCAGGGGCGAGTCGGGGGCCAGGGTGCGCGCCTCGGCCAGCAGCTTCCGGGCCCGGGTCGGCTGGGAGGCCCTCAACAGGGCCAGGGCGAGGGCGGCCAGGTAGTCGGGCTCGGTGGGATTCGCCTGGTGCAGCGTCTCCAGCATGGTCAGGGCTTCCTTGCGGCGTCGGGGGTTTCCCGCGAGCAACAGCGCCAGGTGGTAGCGCGGAAGGGCGAAGTCCTCGTCGAGGGCCAGGGCCTGCTCGAGCAGGGAGACCGCGTCGCCTCGGCGGCCCTGGGCGGCGGCGCGGCGGGCGCGGGCGTCGAGGTCGGCGGCCATCTTGCCGGTGTCCGCCGCGGCGGGACGGGCGCGCCGGTTTTCCCAGGCCCGGCGCGCTTCGGGGTCGGTGAGCACGGCCAGGGCCTGAGGGACCAGGGCGAAGGCGGTTTCCACCTGCTCGTGGAAAGAAGCCAGCGGGCCCTGGCGGAAGCGATCGGGATGGAACCGTCGCACGACTCGGTAGTAGGCCCGGCGCACCTGCTCCGCGGGGGAAGAGGGCTCGACGCCGAGCAGGCCCGCCAGGTCTTCCCGGCGGGCGCAGGCGAGCCAGCGCTCGAGCTCCTCTCGGTCGAGGGCCCTGTCTTCCGCTTCGGGTTTTTCCGGGGCCTGGCCGGGGACCAGCAGGTCCAGGCGCAGGAAGCGCGCGGCCCATTGCCGCTCGGAAGCCTCGAGTTCGGCGGTGGAGACGGGTTGGGCCAGGCGATCGAAGAGCCGGCGTCCCCCGGCGTCGAGTCCCTCGAGTCCCTCGGGAGGGATCCGGCGGGCGACGAGCCAGGCCGGCAGCGGCGTGGTGGTCGCGGTCTTCTCATCGAGGTCGAGGGCGGCGGCCAGGGCGGGCCACCGGGCCACGGGTTCGAGTCCGAGGTCGACCTTGCCGGGCAGGATGCGGTAGCGAGCGCCCTTCCAGCCGGCGCACTCCCCGAGCAGGGCGCGGAGGTGGCGTTTGAGCAGGCCGGGGACCGCGTCTGCGGGGACGAGCCCGGAGGCGCCGAGGCAGGCGCCGGTCAGGGGATGGTCGGCGGCCCGGGCGACGGTGGCCTCCAGGAGCGTGGGATCTTCCGGCTGCCACTGCTCGTCGGCGACCAGCCACTCGAGCAGCCGGTCCTCGCGGGCGTTGGAGATCGACAGTTGCAACTCGCCCTGTTGGATGACGAAGCGGCGGACCAGCCGCTGGAGGGTCAGCTCGAGCATGCCGGTGGCCCGCAGTACGCCGAGGGCCGCCAGCAGCGCGGGCAACGAGTCCCGACGCAACTCACCCTCGGAGCGGAGCTTCAGCTGCGGTCGCTCAACCAGCGTCGCCATTCTTCGATCAACTCCTCCCGGGGTGCACCGAAGGCTTCCAGGAAAGCATCGTTCTCGGGGCGGCCTTCGGCCAGTAGATCGATCAGCCAGAGCAGGCGCGTGCGGGAGTAGCGCTGGTCGAGGAAGGCGGTGAAGACCAGGGCCGTCGGATACGCGAAGGGCTCGATGCCCACGGCACGCCCCCGCTCGACGGCCAGCGCCAGGGCCGGACGCACCGTCGTCAGGGCGCGGGGCTCGAGCCATTGGGCCAGGCCCTCGTGCAGCCAGCGCGGCACCCGCCCGCGGCCCCGGTGATGCACCAGCGCGTGGACCAGCTCGTGGCGGGCGACCCGGCGCAGACCGGCGGTGATCGTCGTGACGCCACCCACCGGCAGGCGGATCTTACCGTCGAAGAGGCCGGCCACCTCGGGACCGGTGCGGGTCGTTTCGTGAAACTGCTGGCGGGTGTAGAGGATCACGGTGATCGGCTCGACGGGCCAGCTCCCCACCTCGTCGCCCAACTCGCGCAGGCTCTCCTCGAGCACGTCCAGCAAGAGGCGTCCGAGGCGTTCGTCCCGCTCACCGTCGTAGCGCAGCACGAAGTGCTGGGAGTCCGCTCGCAGGTAGCCGCGCTCGGAGTCCGCTTCCCGCTGGATCTTTTCGATCCGTCGGGCCAGGCGGGGATCGCTCCCGCGGGCGGCGAGCGCCTGCCGGTAGCGTTCGAGGGCGTCGGCCAGCCGGTTGTCCCGATAGAGCAGTTCCGCCTGCAGCTCGAGCAGGTGGCTGTCGGATGGGTAGGCGGCCAGCCCCGTTTCCACCACCCGCCGCGCTCCGTGGACATCGCCTTGCCGGAGCAGCAGCCAGCCCAGTTCGATGCGGGCCGGCCGATGCTGAACCACCCGGGCGAGCGCGGCTTCGTAGTCCGCGATGGCGCGGTCCACGTCGCCGCTGCGAGAGTAAGTCCGGGCGCGCAGCACGTGGAGATCGGCGAGGCCTCTTTCGATGCGCCCGGAGAGTTCGGTGCTGCCCGCCCGGAGCAGCTCGGTCTCCAGCCGTTCGATGGCCGTGCTGAGCTGCTCACGGCTCTTGGGGGCGGGAGCCTTTGCGGAAGGGGCGGGATCGCGGCGGGAAGAAGCGGCGCTGGGTTCCGGCGGCGGGTTTGCGTCGGCCCGCAGGCTGGGATCGGTGTCGGAGGCATCGGCCTCGATGCGCACCACGTCGCGCCGGGGAATGCCGATCACGCCGGCGTCGGTCTGGTAGTAGAGAGTGCCGTCCTCCTCCCACCACTGGCCCACCCGCAGGGTTCCGCCCCCGACCAGGTGCAGGACGTCGGTCCGGGCGATGCCGACGGGGACCAGCACCGCCAGGGCGGCGAGGAGGCGCAGGAGAAAGGTCACGCCGTCGAATATGCCGCCGGGGGGGGCGGTCCGCCAGAAGCGCGGTCGGGAGGCGAACTCAGCGCATGAGCTGGGCGTTCGAAATCGCCCGGGGTTTGCCGGCGCCGCGGAAGTAGGCGGGTACCGAGGCGATGGCGTCGCGGGCGCTCGCCTCGCTGGCGAAGCGGCCCCAGCAGAGGCGGTAGCAGTTCTTTCCCCGGAAGGTGGTGGGGTAGACCCGAAGGTCCGGGTCCCGCACCTTCTGGAAGGCGCGGGAGACCGTCTCGGGTCGGCAGGCCAGCAAGACCTGCAGGGTCCACTGGGTCGGGTTGCCGGAGCGAGCCAGGGTCGTCCCCATGGCGGCGGCCTCCGGCACCCGGCCGTCCCGGGCCAGGCGAGCCATCTCGGCGGGGTCGGCCGTGGCGCCCGCCGGCGCGTCCCCGGTCCCGGTCAGGGCCGCGGGGCGGGGAGCCGGCCGCTCGATGGCGGGAGGGACCGGAGCCGGCGGCGGCGGACTTTCCACCGGCGCTTCGAAGGTCGGTTCGACTTCCTGGGGAATGTCGGGCACCGCCCGGTAGTCCAGGTTCGCGGCCTCGGTCTCGCCCGCCTCGGGAGTGGGGGCCGGAGGTTCTTCGCGCGGCGCGGCGAGGGGGTCACCGGCGGGGTCCGGGCCGTCGGTGGCGGCCGGAGGCGGAGTCATGCCATGCAGCCCGGCGAGGGCGTCGGCGGTGTCCGACGAGCGGGAACGGAGCCAGAGCGCCGACCCGACGATCACCACCACCGCGGCGAAGATGATGGCCGTGGTCAGAAACGTGCGCCGGGCGGGGGCGTCGTCTTCGTCGTCGAAGCCGTCGTCGTCGAAGGTGATCGGTCCGTCGTAACGCAGCTCTTCCGCCGGCTGGCCATCACTGACCGAGTCGAGGGGGTCGTGCTGCTTGCCGTCGCTCTTGTGCTGATCGTCAGTCATGGTGAACCCTCCTCAGTGCGTCTCAGTGCGTCCCCAGGGACCGCGTACTCACGCTCCGTGGCGATTATAGGACAAAACTCCCCCCGCCCGCGCGCAAGCCGCCGGGGGGGCGGCCGTGTCGGCCGGGTCGCCGGGGGCTGCTAGGCTTGTGCCGCGCGGACTGCGCGGCGGGAGCTGCTGATGGAGGCCAGGTTCGACATCCTCGTCATTGGTGCCGGCGTCGCCGGCCTGCGGGCGGCGCTCGCCGCGGCCCGGGCCGGGGCCCGGGTCGGCGTGGCCACCAAGGACCGACCCGAGGATTCGAGCACCGGGAAGGCCAAGGGCGGGATCGCCGTGGTCCTCAGCGGTGAGGAACAGGACCTGGTGCTCCACGAAGAGGACACCTTCGGCGCCGGCGCCGGGCTCTGTGATCGGACCGCCGTGAGGGTGCTGGTGCGCGACGGGGGCGAGGAGGTGCGCCGGTTGATCGACTGGGGGGCGCGTTTCGACCGGGAGGACAACCGCTATCACCTGACCCGCGAGGCGGCCCATTCCACGGCCCGTATTCTCCACGCCGGCGGGGACGCCACCGGGCGGGAGATCATCCGCACCCTGGTGGGTCGGGTGCGGGCCGAAGAGAAGATCGAACGGCTGCCCGGGGCGATGGCCACCGCGATCCTGGTGGAGGACGGGCGCGCCGTGGGAGCGCGCCTGCGCCTGCTCGACGGACAGCCCCTCGACGTGCTGGCGCGGGCGGTCCTGTTGGCGACCGGTGGGATGGGCTGCTGCTGGGCGGTGACCAGCAATCCCCCCGAGGCCACCGGCGACGGCCTGGCCCTGGCTCTGCGGGCGGGCTGCCTGGCGGGAGACCTGGAATTCGTCCAGTTCCACCCCACTTCCCTGGCCCTGCCCGGCGCGCCCCCTTTCCTGCTGACCGAGGCCCTGCGCGGGGAGGGAGGGGTGATCCGGAACGAAGAGGGCGAGCGCTTTCTCGGTCGCTTCGATCCGCGGGGAGAACTGGCACCGCGGGACGTGGTGGCCCGCGGCATCGCCCGGGAGATTCTCCGACAGAAGGGAAGGCCGGTCCTGCTCGATCTCGGGGGCCTCGAGGAAGGCTTCGTCGAGCGGCGCTTTCCGGGTGTGCTGGCGGCCTGCCGCAGCTACGGTCTCGACCCGTTGCGGACGCCGATCCCCGTGCGTCCGGCGGCGCATTACGCCATGGGCGGCGTGGTCACCGATCTGTGGGGGCGCACCACCCTTCCCGGCCTCTACGCCGCGGGGGAGGTGGCCTCCACCGGTGTGCACGGGGCCAACCGCCTGGCCAGCAACTCCCTGCTCGAGGGGCTGGTCTTCGGCGCCCGGGCGGCGCGGGCGATGCTCGGCGATGCCGGGCCGCCCGTGCCGGCACGGGCGCCCGTCGCTCCCCCTTCTCCCCGTCTCTATCCGGGGCGACGGGCCCAGGTCCAGGAATTGGCGGAGCTTTCCCTGGGTATCGTGCGCTCGCGGGCCGGGCTCGAGCGGGTGCTCGAAGAGCTGGAGTCCATCGTGCAGAACGATCGTCACGCCGAGGAGGGCGATCCGCGCCCCTCGCGGGAGGTGGCCAACATGGTTCTCGTGCTTTCGGCGCTGGCCCGCAGCGCCCTGTGGCGGGAAGAGAGCCGGGGGGCTCACCGGAGGGAAGACTTCCCGGCCGCCGACGAAGAGCGCTTTCGTGTCCACTCCCGCGTCGACCTGGCCGGTGAGGTGACCTCCGCGCCGGTGGACTTCCAGGCCGAGTGAGGGAGCCTGGGAGGAACGGGCCGGGGGGGGCGTTCTGGCGGAGATCCGTTACTCGATGCGGGAAAACAGCCGCGACCAACGGGTCTTGGAGACCAGGTGGGGAATCTTGCGGGCGATGGACACCAGGCGCTTGAAGCCGGTGTTGAGGTGGTCGTTGCGCTGTTCTTCGTAGGACCACCAGATCAGGAAGGCGCGTCCCTTGACCAGGGAGCGGGGCACCGCCCCCCAGTAGCGGGAGTCCCGCGAGTTGTCCCGGTTGTCGCCCATCATGAAATAGGAGTCGTGGGGAATCAGCCGCGGCGCCATGGAGGGCAAGGCCAGGTTGTGCTCGGGGAGCACGTAGGGCTCGTCGAGAAGCCGGCCGTCGATGAAGATCCGCCCCCGGCGCAGTTCGATGGTCTCGCCCGGCAGACCGATGACCCGCTTGACCAGGTCGATCTCCGGATCTTCCTTGCTCTGGAAGACGATCACGTCCCCCCGGCGGATCTTGCGCTGGCCGAGCCACCGGGCCGGCTCCTGGCCCGGGCTGCCGTAGAGGTTGCGGTTGATCAGGATGTAGTCGCCGATCAGGAGCGTGTTGAGCATCGACCCCGTGGGAACCTTCGAGCGCATGACCACGAAGCCCTGGAGGAACATCACCAGCAGTACGCAGATGACGATGGTTTCCGCGTACTCGCGGACCACGCTCTTGGGTCGGGGGCAGGGCCCGGCCAGGGCTGCGGGAGCGGTGCCGCCGGAGGCCGCGGCAACGTGGGTGTCGTCCATGGTTTCTCCGCTTTCCCGCCCCTGCGGGGCAGGCGGTTGCGCCCCGAAAGTACTCCAGGTCGGCAGCCGCCGCATCTCCGGCCGGCGGCGAGCGTGGTGTGCCCGGGGGGGGCGGGGCCGGTATGATGCCCTGCCGGCGGCGCCCCGGGATCGGCGGGGGCGGCGGCCGGAGGGAGACCAAAGACGATGAACGAGCAGAGTGTCGCAAGGGTCGTCCGGGGGCGGCCGGGAGCGGTGGTGATGGTCGCGCTGTTGCTGGCGCTGGCGGGTTGCGGCGGGGGAGGGGCCGAATCGCACTGTCGGCCGACCTTCGTGACGGCCGGCGAGAAGGCGCCCGAGGTGACCCTGGTGGGCCTGGACGGCAAGCCGCAACCCCTCCATGCGCTGATCGAGGGCAAGGTGGCTCTCGTCGATCTCTGGGCCACCTGGTGCGCGCCCTGCGTGGCGGCGATGCCCCACTTGCAGGAACTCTACGAGAAGTACAGGGACAGGGGCTTCGTGGTGGTCGGTGTGATGTCCGACAGCAACGCCACCACCCTCGGCGCCGACGGCTTCAAGGACAAGGGCGTCAGCTACCCGATGCTGCTGGATGACGGCAGCGAGGCCATGGCCTGCGCCTGGGGGCCGGTGATGGGCTACCCGCTGGTCATTCTGGTCGATCCCGAGGGTACGGTGATCGAGACCTGGTCGGGCACCGTCGGCACCGAGCGGATCGCGGAGAAGATCGAGAGCGTTCTGGCCGCCGCCGGCGATCCGACCGGGGCGGAGACCGCCACGCCGGAGGGCGAGGCCGAGTCCGCCGCTCCCGTATCCAGCCGATGATGCCGGGGCGCACGATGCTGCGGGGCGGCGTGAGGGCCGGACTGGTGTTGCTGGGCGGCCTGTGCCTGCTGCCGTCTTTGCAGGCGTCGGGGGAAACCCCCGTCGAGATGCACCTGGCGCTGCTGGCGCAGGCCTGGGGCCCCGAGACGCCGGAGCGCCTGGAGCACTTCCTCGAGGTGCGGGAGAGCATCTCCCACCTGGTTTTCGATCGGCGCTACCAGATCGGCATTCAGCAGTGGGCCCTGCGGGAGGCGGGGACCATGCCCAGTTTCGGCCCCGCGCTCTTCGGCGTGTTGTCCATGCGTCGTGAAACCGACCAGCGACTGGCCGAGCGGGGCCTGACCATGAGCGACTTCCTGCGCATGACGATCCTGGTCTACGGCCGCTGGCTGCGCGCCGTCCGGGAAGGGCCGCCTCCCGAGGTGGACGTGATCCGCGCGCTGCAGGAACTGGAGGTGGGCCTCGAGCGACACCTGGCCAACAATCCTCCGGAGAAGGCGGGCGATCTCGAGCGACTCGAACAGCGCCTTCTCGCGGTCAGGCACCAGTTGCGCTTCCTGCGCCCCTACAACATGGACGAGGCGTTCAAGAAGCGGGTGCTCGAACGCATCGATCCGGCGACCCGGCGCTGGCTCGAAGAGCACCGGGAGCGGATCGAAGCGGTGGATTTCCGCTACTTCGACACGGCCCCGCCGGCCCGGGAGAAAACGAAGAAGAAGGAGACTTGACCCCCGGGGCCAGGGGCCTAGATTCTCCCGTGGACGCTTCATGACCCCCCTTGCTCACGGGGAGATCGGCTCGGTTGCCGGTCTCCCCGTTCTTCTTGTCCTCGGAATCCGGCCACCGGACGGGTTTTCCTCCGGAGTTGGAGAAAAAAGAGTTCTGGCCCTAACCTGTCGGTCCGACTTGTTTCACAGTCCGATGGAGATCGATCACGGTGCCGCTCAAACGCATCACGTCAAGAGTTGAACAGGAACTGCGGGAACTCGAGCGGGAGCTGCGGGTGGAACTGCCCCGGGAGATCGAGCGGGCCACGGCCCTCGGTGACCTGCGGGAGAACGCCGAATACCACGCCGCCCTCGAGCGTCAGCGCTACCTCCAGGCGCGGGTGGGGCAGCTCCAGCAGCGTCTCTCCCAACTCTCCACCATTCGGATCTCCTCGATTCCCACCGACCGGGCGGCTTTCGGCTCGATTCTCAAGGTGGAAGATCTGGACACCGGCGAGGAGAAGACCTTCGAGCTGGTCATCGGGGACGACGGAGATCCGGCCACGGGGAAGATCTCCATCTCGTCGCCCATCGGCCGCTCCCTGGTGGGTCGGGTGCCGGGTGACGAGGTGACGGTGCGCACCCCGGGAGGCGAGCGGGTCTTCGAGATCCTCGAGCTGACCACCCTGCATCAGCGGGACATCGACGACGACTAGGGCCCCGGGCCTGCTGTCATCCGCCTCCATGGCGCTCGAGCAGGGCCCGGGGGCTCTCCCAGCCCGGGGCGATCTTCAGCGCCGTTCGGGCCGCGGTGCGCGCCGGGTCGCTCATGTGCAGGGCGAAGAGAATCTCGGCCATCGCCAGGTGGGGCCGGGGGTCGTGGGGCGCCTGGCGCGCCGCCTGGACGAGGGTCGCCAGGGCCCCGCGGGAGTCGCCTTCCCGGTGCGCGATGCGGGCCTCGAGCAGAGCGGGGCCGGCTTCGGTGGGGCCGGTCCGCCGGGCCCGGGCGGCGGCTTCGGCGGCGGCGGCGACCCGGCCGGCACGCAGGTGGGCGCGCCCGATCCGTTCGTGGGCCCAGCTTCCGGCCCAGCGCGGATCCACGTCGCCCAGGGGGCCGGCTTCCGGACTCGCCTCCAGGCAGCGCTGGAAAAGTTCCAGCCCGCGGGCCTTCGAGCCGGCCTCCAGTTCCCACTCGCCGCGCGCCGCCAGGGCCGGCAGGGTCGCCCGGGCCTCCCGGGGCAGCGCGTCGAGCAGGCTCCGGGCGGCGGCGGCGTCGCCGGCCAGCAGGTGGAGGCGTGCGGCGCGCAGGTCCCGGTCCAGGTGGTGGGCCAGCTCGGCGTCACCGGCCAGGCGGCGGGCGCGCGCGAGGGCCGCGAGGGCCTCGCGATTGGCGGGGCACGCCAGCAGATCGCCACCAGCGGCCGTCATCAGCTCGCGGCCCAGGAGGTACCATCCGGCGGGGTCGTCCGGCGCATCCCGCACCTGGGCCCTGAGCAGGGTCTCGTTGCGCTGCTTCTTGTTGCGGGCGGCGAGCAGATCGGGGCGGTAGCCCAGGTGTCGGGCGACCAGGGGCGACCGCCGGGGGCTGATGGCGGGCAGGCCGCAGCGGCGGGCGATGGAGGCGGCGATCTGTTCGTGGATCCGGCCTTCGTAGCGGTGCTCGGGGCGCCGGCTGAACAGGCGCAGGATGTGGGTCGACTGGCTGGCCCCTCCCGCCAGGTCGGAACGGATCTCCACCGTCAGGGCCTCGACGGAGCCGCAGGCGGCGATCGCCTCGTCGAGGCGGGCGCGGGTGCAGGGCTCGAGCCGTTCGTCCGCGTCGAGCACCAGTACCCAGCGTCCCCGGGCGGCTTCGAGGCTGGCGTTGCGGGCCCGGGAGAAGTCGTCGCGCCAGGGCTCTTCGATCACCCGGGCCCCGGCGGCCCGGGCCACCTCGACGCTGCGGTCGCTGGAGCCCGTATCGACCACGACGATCTCGTCCACCAGGGGCGTGGCCGAGGCCAGGCAAGCGGGAAGGAAGCGCTCCTCGTCGCGAACGATCATGCACAGCGTCAGTTCCGGTGGCCGGGGACTCACTTGGCTTCACTCCTCGGGGAGGGCGTGTCGCGCCCCTCGCCCTGGGGCTAGAATAGGCCAGGGCCCGACACTTGGGGAGGGTCCGGACGAAGCGCTGCGGGTGCGAACCCGTCGAGCGCGCAGGACAGCGAGACGATGAGACGGCCCGTCAAGGATTTCATGACTACCGAGGTCGTGACCGTTCGCCGGGATGCGGACGTGCATGAACTGGAGAAACTCTTTATCGAACACCGCGTCCATGGGCTTCCCGTCGTCGACGAGAACGACCGCCTGGTTGGTGTCGTCAGTCAGACCGACCTGGTGAGCTGGCATTACCAGCTCGGGATCGACGGGGCCGGTTTCTACGACCTGCCGCAGCTTCAGCCGCCGAGAGAAGTCGAAGACGAGGAGAACCCCACGCTCGAGCAGGAAGAGCGCGAAGAGCGGGAGAGGGAGACCCTGCCCCTGTCCGACATCAGGACCGCCAGGGTGGAGGAAGTAATGACGCCCCTGGTGCACGCCATTCGCGAAGAAAACTCCGCCATCGAGGCTGCGGCGCGGATGCTGCGGCACGGCATCCACCGGCTGGTGGTGGTCAACGGCGAGCTGCGCGTGTTGGGCATCGTCAGTGCCATGGACCTGCTGCGGCTGATTCCCGGGGTCGAGTCCACCGCCCGGACCGTGGTGAGCTGAGCGGCCATGCGCGAGTGGAAGACCATCCTCTTCCCGACGGATTTCTCCGATCACTCTCGACGGGGCCTGCAGGTGGCCTGCGACCTGGCGCGCCGGCACCGGGCGCGCCTGGTTCTGCTCCACGTGGTGGTGGATGCGCCGCCCGCGCTCCTGCCCGACGTGGCGGGCTTTCGCTACGACGAGATGGTCGAGGCGTTGCGGGCGCGGGCGGCGGAGAGTCTGCCGGCGTTGCTGGGGGAGGACGAAGGTCGGGATGTCGACCTGCGCTGCCGCACGGAGTTCGGCATTCCCCACGCCGAGATCGTCCGGGTGGCCGCCGATGAGGGGGTCGACCTGATCGTCATGCCGACCCACGGCCGCACCGGCGCGATGCACCTGCTGATCGGCTCGGTCACCGAGAAGGTCGTGCGTCACGCGCACTGTCCCGTTCTGGTGCTCAAGTAGGGCGTACAGGCGCGGGGGGCGGGGCCGGGGGCGGCTTGGCCAGGCGCGGGGGCGTGGCCGGGGGGGGATTCGGGCCTTATCCTTGTCCCTGTCATGGTGAATCCCATTCCAAGAGTCCTTCGCAGCCGCGGGTCGGTCCTTACCTTTCTGTTCGTCGTCGTGGTGGCGGCATCCCTGGCGCTGGCCGCGGGCTTCCATCAGCGCGGCGCCTACCGCTATCTCAGCGTCTTCCAGGAGGTCTGGTCCCTGACGGTGGCCAACTATGTCGAACCGGTCGACCAGGCACGACTCCTCGACGGCGCCTACCGGGGGATGCTCGCTTCTCTCGACAGCGCCAGCGGCTACCTCTCCCCGGGGGACGAGCAGCGGATCGCCGCCCCCCCCGGCAAGGCCCGCGCGGGCCTGCAGGTTCTCCAGTCCGGCGGGATCCCCGTGGTGGTGCGTGTGGATCCCGGCTCGCCGGCCGAGGCGGCGGGGCTCTCCCGGGGCGACCAGATCTGGCGCATCGACGGGCGGCCCACGCGCACGCTGCCCTGGTCCCTGCTGACCCGCCTGCTGTCCGGGGACGAAGGTCAGACCCTCGAGCTGGAGATCCTCGACGGGTCCACCTTCAAGCTGCAAGAGGTCAGCCTGGCGCTGAGCGCCTCCACCGCCCCACCGGCGGTCGAGTTGGAAAGGCTCGACGGCGGGGTGATTCACTTGCGACTGCATGACCTCGACCGCGTCGATCCCGTCCGGGACGGGGGCCTGCTGGCCCGCACCCTCGAGGCTCATCCCGGCGCGCCGCTGCTCGTCGATCTGCGGGGCGTGGTGGCCGTGGATCCCGCCCTGGTGCAGCGCTTCGGAGGCTGGTTGCTGCCGGCCGGCGCGAGCCTGAAGCTCGTCGGGCGGAGCGGGGCCGACCAGCGCATCGTCGCCGGCGCCGCACCGGTGGTGGACCTGCCCGAGGCGCTCTTCGTGCTCACCGATTCCAGCACCGCCGGGGTGGGGGAGGCGCTGGCCGCGCTGCTGGTGGAAACGCGCCGCGCCAGGAGCTGCGGCAGGAAGACCTACGGCCTGGCGGGCGTTCCCGAGTTGATCCGGCTCCAGGCGGGCGGCAGCGTGCTGCTGACCACCCAGGAGATGCGCACGCCCGGCGGGACGGCCTGGAGCGGTGAGGGGATCGAGCCCGAGCGGGTGCTGCCCCTTCCCGTGGGAGAGGACGAAGCTGGGGCCGACCCGCTGCTCGACGCCGCCCGCCGGTGGATCCTCTCGGGAGTCGAGGCGGAGACCGCCGAGGCCGCCTGAAGCCGGTCTGCGGTCCGGCCATTGACGCCCAAGTTGTTTTGTCCCCGTCCGTCCCTTTGGCAGCGGACGATTCCCGGTCCCCGGCTGCCTATATTGAAGTTCCGGGGAAGCTGTGCTTCGCCGGGAGAGCGGGATGAGACGAGTCGGCCGCTACGAGATCCTCTCCGAGCTGGGCCGGGGAGGGAGCGGCGTGGTCTACGCCGGACGCGACCTGATCGATGGGTGCGAGGTGGCCATCAAGGAGGTGCGGGAGAGTTCCGCGGCCTGTCGGGGCACCGTCGAGGGCGAGGTGCTCGGGCGTCTGCGCCATCCGGGCGTGCTCCGGGTCCTCGACACGTTTCGCCAGGCCGGACGGAGCTTCATCGTCATGGAAAGAGTCGACGGTGAATCCCTCGAGGCGCTGCTCGCAAGGAAGGGCACCCTGGACGTGGAGCAGGCGGTCGCTCTGACCTGCCAGGCCGCCCGGGCCCTGGCGGCGATCCACCGCCAGGGGGTGATCCACCGGGACATCAAACCCGCCAATTTGCTGCTGACGGCCGACGGAGGCCTGAAGATCGCCGACTTCGGGGTTGCCCTGTGCAGCCGGGACGATGGCGAGGGAGGAGAGTTCCTCGGTACGCCGGCCTACGTCGCCCCGGAGCGCTGGCGGGGCGTTCCCGCCGATCCGCGTTCCGACCTCTACGCCCTGGGCGTGGTGTTTTTCCGGATGCTCACCGGACAGCGGCCTCACCAGGGATCCACCGTGCAGGAACTGGCCCGCAACACGCTGTTCCGCCCGGCTCCACCTCCCTCCCGCCTGCGTCCGGGCCTGCCGGCCGGTCTCGACCGGATCTGTGCCCGCCTGCTGGCCCGCGATCCCGCCGAGCGCTTCGCCGGCGGCGAGGAAGTGGCCCACGCCCTGGAGGAGGTGGTGCTCGAGAACCTGGAATGCGGCCGGGGAGGGCAGCCGGCCGCCGCGGCGGGTCCCCTCGAACAGACCTGGCAGCGGCTGCCCCGCCCGGGGCGGCGTTCCGGCGGCCGGGCCTGGTGGCTGGCCGCGGCCCTGGCCGCGGGCGTACTCCTGCTGGTGGCTCCCGGGCGGCGGCCTCCCCGGGGCGACGGAGTCCGCGTCGCCGCGCCCCCGGCGGCGGTCAGCCGGTCCCCGGTTCCGGCCCTTCCGAACCGGCCGCAGGGCGCCGGTGAGAGGGGGGGCGTCCGCGAGGAGCGGGCTTGGCGACCGGCACGGATGCCTCCCAGGGCGGTGCTCGAGCGCTACGCGGCCCGTGACGGGCGGAAGTCGGCCCCTTCCGAGGAAGCCCGCGCCGCCGCGGCCGGCCCCCGGCCGGTCCCCCGGGTTGCGGCGCCCGACAAGCCGGCACCCGAACCCGCCGCGGCCCGGTGGGAGCGTCCGCCGGAAAGCCTCCCGCCCTCCGGAGATGGCGCCGATCCGCTCCTCCTGCGGGGTGTGGTGGAAGTCTCCCATGCGCTCGGGGAAGGGCTGGTGGAACTGCGTATCGACGGCCGCCGCCGGGCGTTGGTCCGGATCGGAGTGGGCGAGACCTTCGGCCCTGCCGAGCCCGTGCTGATCCCCTACGAGGTCGCTGCGGGCCGCCACCACTTCGAGTTGCGCCTGTTGTCGGCCAGCGCGGGGGTGGAGGTCGAGCGGGTGTGGGACACCTCTTCCCGGGAGGGGGGATTCCACCCGCGCCGCCTGCGCCTGGTGGCCGGCGATGGAGGCTGGAAGCTTGTCGCGCCCTGAGCCCGTAGAATGCCCGGTGTGATCACGAGAATCGAGACCCTGTCGTCGGGGTGCATCGTCCTGTCGCTGCTGATGGGCAGCGTCCTGGGCGAGAGGCCCCGCCCCACCGAGGCGCCCCCCCGCGCCCGGGCCTACCGGCTTTTCCTCGAGGGCACCGCCCTGGCCCGGGACGGCCGGCTCGCCGCCGCACGGAAAAAGCTGGAGGAGGTCCTGGCGTTGGATCCGGAAGCGGCCCCGGTCCACTCCGCCCTGGCGCGCCTGTGCCTGCGGGAGTCCGACCACGCCTGCGCTCAGGCCGAGGCGCGACGCGCCCTGGCCGCTTCCGATGCCGACGCGGAGGCTCACCGGGTGCTGGCCAGCCTGGCCCTCGGGCAATACGGCGGAAGTCATGACGCGGCCCTGCTGGAGACGGCGCTCGCCCACCTGGAGGAGGCGACGCGGATCGAGCCGGCCGATGGCTGGGCCTGGTCGATCTGGGTGCGGCTGCTGGTCACCGAAAACCGCACGGACGAGGCCGTGGCCGTGGCTCGCCGGGCCTCCGGCACTCCGGGGCTCGATCCGGCCCTCTCCTGGCTCTCCCTGGCCCGGCAACTCCTGAGTCTCGGCAGGCGGGCCGAGGCGGCCGAGGTGTTGAGCCGGGCGGGCGTGGAAGGTCCGGGGGCGGGGCCGATCTACGAGTTGCTGGCGGACCTCAGGGCCCAGACCGGGGACAAGGCCGGCGAGGCCGCGGCTCTCGAGAAACTGCTCGAGCTGCGGCCCGATCGAGCGGAACTGGCCCGGCGGCTGGGGCTGGTGCGGATGGACCTCGCCGATCCCTGGGGCGCCCGGCAGGTGCTGAGTCACGCCAGGTCGCTGCGGCCGGGGGACCCCCGGCTCCGGGTGGACCTGGGGGCGGCCCTGGTCGCCCTCGGGCAGGGCGCGGAAGCCTGGGACCTGCTCGAGGGTGTGCCCGCCTCCCTGGCTTCACCCCGCCTGTTGCTGCTGCGTGCCCGGGCCGCGGAACTCTCCGGCCGCGCCGCCCGGGCGGCGGAACAGATCGAGGCCCTGCTCGAGCGCCTCGGCAGCGAACCACTCCAGTCCTTCGGCCCCGCGCTGCGGCTGCGCGCGGCGCGGAATCGACTCGCCGCCGGCGAGCCGGAGCGCTGCCTGGCCCAGCTCGACCGGATCGGTGATCCCGCCCTGGGTATTCGGCTGCGGCTCGAGGCCCTCGACGAGCTCGCGCGCCTGGACGAGGCCGACGCCCTGCTCGAAAAAGTGGCGGCCAGCGCCCAGGCCGATCCCTTCCTGCTCGCGGCGCGCATCGAGTGGCGGCAACGGCGGGAGGGCGCTTCCGCGGCGCTGGCCCTGGCCCGTCGGCTGCTCGAGGGCGCAACCGACCTGGCCACGGCGGACGTGGCCCGCATTCTGGCCGGCTGGCGGCACACGGCCCTGGCCAACGAAATGCTGGGCGGGGTGGAGCCGACCAGCGCTCCGGGACCGGAATGGTGGCGGGCGGTGGCCGCCGTGGCCTACGCCGACGGGCGTTTCGAGGAGGCCGAGCAGGCTTACAGGCGACTGCTCGAGGCCGCGCCGTCCGACGATTCGGCGCTCAACGACCTGGGCTATCTGCTGGCCGAACAGGGTCGGAACCTGGACGAGGCGGTGAACCTTTGCGAGCGGGCCGTGGCTCTTCGTCCCGAAGAACCGGCCTATCTCGATTCCCTGGGCTGGGCGCTGCATCGTGCGGGCCGCAGCCGGGAGGCGCTCGACGTTCTGTCCCGGGCGGTCTACGGCAGCGGCGACAACACGGATCCCGTGATGCGCGAGCACCTGGGGGAGGTCTTCCTGGCCCTGGGCCAGGTGGAGCGGGCCGTCGCCGAGTGGAAGGCCGCGCTCGGCCTGTCCGACGCCGACGGGGAGAGCCTGAGGGCCAGGATCCGTCGAGCGCTGGAACAGGCGCCGGAGGAACCGTGAGCCGACGGGCGGCGGGACTGTGGGTCCTGCTGCTGCTGGGGGGGGCCGTCGGTTGTGCGGGAGCGCGCCGGGCTGCGACCCCGCCCGAGACCGGGGGCTGCATCGACTACCGCCTGCGGGCCCGCTGGGAGGCTCCCCCCGGGGAGCGATCCGCCACCGCCCGCATCGCCCTGCGCCACTGCCCGTCCGGGGGCATCGTCTTCGAGGTGCGCGGCCGGGTGGCCGGGGCCGTGCTGGCGGGGGCCGCCGGTGGGGGGCGCCTGCGGCTGCTCTTCCCCCGGCGGCGCGTCGTGGTCGACGGAGCCGACACGGAG
Organism: Acidobacteriota bacterium; assembly: GCA_030949985.1. Classification (NCBI taxonomy): domain Bacteria; kingdom Pseudomonadati; phylum Acidobacteriota; species Acidobacteriota bacterium. The sequence goes on along the minus strand of JAUZRX010000023.1, from coordinate 247,944 downwards.
GCGACCTGGAAACGCTGGACCGGCCTGCCCCTGACCGCGGCCCTGCTCGAGGATCTGCTGCGGGGACGGGAGCCGGAGACCCTCGGGACCTGGCGCCGGGTGCCGGAGAGCGAGGCCGACCTGGAGGTGCTCTCCCAAGCCGGCGGGCGGCTGCGTCTGTGGAAGACGCGCCAAAGACCCTCCGGACAGGGCTTCCGCTGGCCGGCGGTGCCTGCGGGATGGCGCCTGCTGGATGACGGGGCCGCCGCGTCCTCCGGGGAGGGGGGGGCATGAGGCGGCGGATCGAGGTCCGGGCCTTCGCCAAGATCAATTGGGTTCTCGATCTGCTCGGCCCCCGGGACGACGGCTACACCGAAATCGCCACGGTTTTCCAGACTATCGACCTGGCGGACCGGGTGATCCTGGGCCTGCGGGACGCCGAGGAGCCGTCGGTGGCGCTGCGTCTCGCGGGCCGGCCCCTGGACGTGGCCCCGGAGCGGAACCTGGCGCTGCGCGCGGCCCGGGCCTGGCTGGCCGAGACAGGACGTTCGGAGGCGGTGGAGATCGTCCTCGACAAGAGGATTCCTGCCCAGGCGGGGTTGGGGGGCGGCAGCGCCGATGCGGCGGCGGTGCTCGACGGCCTCGACCGCCTGGCGGGCCGACCCTTGGGGGCCGCTCGGTTGTCGAGGCTGGGGGCCGCGTTGGGGGCGGACGTGCCCTTCCTGATCGAGGGCGGCACGGCTCTCGGAGAGGGCCGGGGAGACCGCCTGCGTCCCCTGGACGAACCTGCCACTCTGTTTCTCGTGCTGGTGGCCGGGGGGGCGGGGCTGGCGACGGCGACCGTTTTCGAGCGCGCCCGGAGGGGATTGACGGCCGCGGGCAAAGCCCCTAACATCCAGCGGTTCCTGCGCTACCTGCAGGAAGGGGCCCAGGGCCCGCCGCCGGTCGGCAATCAACTGCTGCCGGCGGCGATGGCGCTCGACCCCGAAATTGGCGGGTTGGTGCGCCGGCTGGAGGAGGAAGGGGCGAGGGCCACGATGACCGGCAGCGGGTCGGTGGTCTATGGAGTCTTTCCCACGGAGGCTTCCGCCCGCGAGGCTGCGGGGCACCTGGTGGAGGAGGGTGGTCAAGCAAGCTGGATCGAGATTTCCCGCACGCTCCGACGTGCCGAGGTGGAGCGTCTGCGGGTGACTGACAGTCCGGTGGGGGAGGAGTAGGCTCCGATGGAGATTACCGACGTACGCGTCTTCCCGGTCGACGAAGAAAAGCTCAAGGCCTACGTGACGATCGTCTTCGATCGCTGTTTCATGGTGTCCGACATCAAGGTGATCGCCGGGCAGAGCGGGCTGTTCATTTCCATGCCCTCCAAGCGGCGGAAGAACGGCGCTTTCCGGGACGTGGCCCATCCGCTGAACAGTGAAACCCGGCGGATGATCGAAGAGAGGGTACTGGCGAAGTACGAAGAGGTTCTGGCGGCGGGAAGCGCCGCGCGGCGGATTCGCCGGCCGAAAGAGGCCACCGCTCCCCTGGGTGCGCCGCAGGCCGGCCCCTCCCGGCCCCTGCCGGAGGCGCCGACCGGCAGCGGCGGGAGGCCCGGGATTCCGGGGATCTAACTCATCGCGCCCCACCAGTCGCGGGCGCCAAGGAAAGACTCAGTGATGGAAACGGTCAACAGCGCGGCCTTCGGTACCATGAAGGTCTTCGGGGGAACAGCGCACCCGGCCCTGACGCAGGAGATCTGCCAGGTGCTGGGGCTGCCCGAGGGCCGGATCGAACTCGGACGCTTCAGCGACGGCGAGATTCACTGCCAGGTGATGGAGAACGTGCGGGGGGCCGACGTCTTCCTGATCCAGCCCATCTCGCCCCCGGCGGACAACCTGCTCGAACTGCTGCTGATGCTCGACGCCTTCAAACGTTCCTCGGCGGCGCGGGTCACGGCGGTGGTGCCCTACTACGGCTACGCCCGCCAGGAGCGCAAGGACAAGCCCCGGGTGCCGATCAGCGCCAAGCTGGTGGCCGACCTGATTCAATCGGCGGGAGCCGACCGGGTGCTGGCGATGGACCTGCACGCACCGGCCATACAGGGCTTTTTCAGCATTCCCGTCGACCACCTCTACGCCGCCCCGGTCTTCGTGGACTACCTGTCGGAACTGCCCCTCGAATCGCCCACCATCGTCTCGCCGGACGCGGGGGGCGTGGAGCGGGCCCGCTTCTACGCCAAGCGCCTGGGGGCCGAGCTGGCCATCGTCGACAAGCGGCGGACGGGGCCGAACGTGGCCGAGTCGATCCACCTGATCGGGGAAGTGGCCGGACGGGACTGCATCATCGTCGACGACATCATCGACACTGCCGGGACCATGGTCGGCGCCACCCGTTCCCTGCTGGACAACGGGGCCCGCTCGGTCCGGGGTTGCTTCACCCACGCGGTTCTTTCTGGCAAAGCCATGGAGCGGCTGGCAGAATGCCCCGTCGCCGAGATCGCCGTGACCAACACCTACCCACCCGGGGAGGGGCGGCGCGAGGGCGGAAAGATCAAGGTTCTCTCGGTGGCCTGGCTGCTGGCCGAGGCGATCAAGAGGACCCACACGCACTCATCGATCAGTTCCCTGTTCGTCTAGGGCCCCGGGGCGCGGGACGAACGGTGGGACGGCCATGTTTCGAGGAAGGGCTTTGACCATGAGCCAGGAACTCCACATCGAAGTCATCGAGAGGGACGAGGCGGGCAAAAACGCCTCGCGTCGGCTGCGGAAGGCGGGGAAGATTCCTGCCGTGGTCTACGGCGGTGGTCGGGACCCCGTCAGCGTCCAGGTCGATCCCCGCCCCATCGAGGCGGTGCTCGAATCGCCTCGCGGCTGGAACACGCTGATCCAGCTCAAGGTCGGTGACCGGGAACTCAAGCGGATGGTGATGCTGCGCGACGTCCAGCGGCATCCGGCCACCGAGGCCCTGCTCCACGCCGATTTCGTCCGGGTCGAACTCGACGAGCTGATCGTGGTCAGCGTGCCGGTGGAGTTGACCGGAACCCCGGTGGGCGTCAAGACCGAGGGCGGCCTGATCGACTTCGTCAACCGCCAGGTGCAGGTCAAGACCCTGCCGGGCCTGATCCCGGACAACCTGCCGGTGGACATCAGCGACCTGCACGTGGGGCAGCACCTGGAAGCCAAGGATCTGCCCCTGCCCGAGAAGGTCGAACTGGTCACACCGCCGACCGAGACGATCTGCGTGTGTGCCGGCAAGTCGGCCTCCGAGGAGGAAGAAGCCGAAGCGGCCGCCGCCGCCGAGGCCGAAGCCGAGGCTGCCGCCGCCGCCGAGGCCGAGACCGCGGAAGAATAGCGGCGGGGTGACGCGGCCGGCATGTTGATTCTCGGGCTGGGAAATCCCGGACCGGAGTATGCCGGGACCCGTCACAACGTGGGCTATGCCGTGATCGAAGAACTGGCCCGGCGGCACGGCGTCGAAATCGACCGCCAGCGCCACCGGGCACGTTACGGCAAGGGCCGGATCGGGAAGACTCCGGTGATCCTGGCCGAGCCCTTGACCTTCATGAATCTCTCCGGCGAGGCGGCCCGGCCGCTTCTCGCCTACCACGGGTTGGAGCCCGCCGACCTGGTGGTGGTCCACGACGAGGCCGACCTGGCTCCCGGCGTGGTGCGCATCAAGGCGGGCGGAGGGCTCGCCGGTCACAACGGCCTGACCTCCATTGCGGCGCACCTGGGAACCCGGGATTTCCTGCGGGTGCGCCTGGGCATAGGACGACCGCCCGGTGGCGGCGCGAAGCTGGCTCGCCACGTGCTCAGCCGGCCTTCCGCCGAGGAAGCAGCGGCGCTGGCCGAGGCGGTGGAGACCGGCGCGGCGGCCGTGGAAGCGATTCTCGCCGAAGGCGTGGAAGCGGCCATGGGTCGGTTCAACAGGAAGAAGACCAGCGAGCCGGCCGGGGATTGAGCCCCGGCAGGTCGTGACCGGGAGGGTCCGCGGCGGCTCGATGAGGGAGGTTTGACGAGAATGGACGTGATTCTCTACGGTGTACCGATCCTGGGCGTGGTGACCCTGGTTTTCGCTTGGCTGCGAACCCTGAAAGTCAACCGCGCCGATGCGGGCGACAGCAAGATGGCGGAGATCGCCGCTGCCATCCGCGAGGGCGCCATGGCCTTCCTGGCTCGCGAGTACAAGGTGCTGGCGATCTTCGTGGTGGCAGTGGGCGTGCTGCTGGTCCTGGGGAACCTGGGCGGCAGCAGCGATGGCAACTTCCGGCACCCGCTGATCGCCCTGTCCTTCGTCGTCGGGGCCCTCTGCTCGGCTGCGGCGGGCTACTTCGGCATGCGGGTCGCCACGGCGGCCAACGTGCGCACCACCCAGGCCGCGCGCAGCAGTCTCAACGACGCCCTTTCGGTGGCCTTCACCGGCGGCTCGGTGATGGGCCTTTCGGTGGTGGGTCTCGGTGTGGCGGGCCTCGGCGGCCTGTTCGTCCTCTACTGGGCGACGCCGATCCTCGGGGTCGAGCCGATGGCCGGGCGCAGCCTGCCCGACGTGGTGACGATTCTCGCGGGCTTCTCCCTCGGTGCCTCCTCGATCGCCCTCTTCGCTCGTGTGGGAGGCGGGATCTACACCAAGGCGGCGGACGTGGGAGCCGACCTGGTGGGCAAGGTGGAAGCCGGTATCCCTGAAGACGATCCGCGCAACCCGGCGGTGGTCGCGGACAACGTGGGCGACAACGTGGGCGACGTGGCCGGCATGGGGGCCGACCTCTTCGAATCCTACGTGGGCGCCATCGTCGGCTCGATGGTGATCGGCGCGGCGGCCACCGTGGGCTTCAAGGAGGCGACAATGCTGCCCCTGGGACTGGCGGGTGTCGGCATCGTCGCCTCGATCATCGGCACCTTCTTCGTCCGGGTCAAAGAGGGGGGCAATCCCCAGAAGGCCCTGAACACCGGCATGTTCGTCTCCGGCGGCCTGATGGTGCTTGCCGCTTACTTCGTGATTCGCGGCCTGGTTCCCGAGGAGGGCATCGTCTTCCGAGAGGGCGCGGACCCGGTGGGCTGGGGCGGCATCTTCGCAGCTACTGTCGGCGGCCTGATCGCCGGCGCCCTGGTGGGGCTGACCACCGAGTACTACACCTCCAAGGATCGGTCCCCGGCGCAGGGCATCGCCAAGGACTCGGTCACCGGCGCGGCGACCAACATCATCTCCGGCCTCGGGGTGGGCATGGCCTCCTGCGCCCTGCCGGTGATCTGGATCGTGATGGCGATTCTCCTGGCCCACCGCCTGGCGGGGCTCTACGGCATCGCCGTCGCCGCCCTGGGCATGCTCTCGACCACCGGCATCCAACTCGCCGTGGATGCCTACGGTCCCATCGCGGACAACGCCGGGGGCATCGCCGAGATGAGCGGACTGCCCCCGGAAGTCCGGCAGCGCACCGACAACCTCGACGCGGTGGGCAACACCACTGCGGCCATCGGCAAGGGTTTTGCCATCGGCTCGGCGGCGCTGACCGCCCTGGCCCTGTTCAGCGCCTTCCAGACACAGGTCTCCCGGGGGGGTGAGCGCCTGAGCATGGACCTGGCCCAGCCGGAGATCATCGCCGGTCTGTTGCTGGGAGCCATGCTGCCCTTCGTCTTCTCCGCGATGGCCATGAAGGCCGTCGGCGCCGCCGCCTTCGAGATGATCGAGGAGGTGCGCCGCCAGTTCCGCAGCATTCCGGGGCTGATGGAAGGCAAGGCCCGGGCCGACTACGCCCGCTGCGTGGATATCTCCACGGCCGCGGCGATCCGCCGGATGGTGGTGCCGGGCCTGCTGGCCGTGCTCTCCCCGGTGGTGGTGGGTTTCGGCTCCAAGTGGATGTTCGGCTCGCCGGCGGCCCTCGGCGGGCTGCTGGCGGGCACCACCGCCTCCGGCGTGCTGATGGCGATTTTCATGGCCAATGCCGGGGGCGCCTGGGACAACGCCAAGAAGTACATCGAGGAAGGTCACCATGGCGGCAAGGGCTCGGACGCCCACCACGCCGCGGTGATCGGTGACACGGTGGGAGATCCGTTCAAGGACACCGCGGGTCCCTCGCTGAACATCCTGATCAAGCTGATGAGCGTGGTGGCCCTGGTCATCGCCCCGCTGCTCTAGGTCGAGGCCAGCCTCCAGGGGCTCTGGCGGGGCCGGGGGGGCGGTGCTACCATGCGCTGCCCTGTCCGGCTCCCCGGGGAGCCGAGACCACAACCCTCGCCCCGGCGCACGTCGGGGCCAACAGTCCGGGAGGGACAACAACATGCGACGCTACGAGATGGTCCTCGTGGCCGATCCGACCATTCCCGAGGATGCCCACGACCGGCTGATCACCGGGTTCGAGACGATGATCAGCGAAGGTCAGGGTGTGGTCCACAAGGTGGACCGCTGGGGACGGCGGAAGCTGGCCTATCCGATTCGCAAGCACCTGGAAGGCAACTACACGGTGCTCCTCTTCGACGCCCCGCCGGAACTCGAGCGGGAGATGGTGCGCCGGATCAAGCTCTCCGATCACTGGCTGCGCTTCTTCACCGTGCGGGCGGACCATCAGCAGCCGCCCACCGAGGAGGAGAAGCAGGCCCTGGTGGAGGCCCGGCGCGAGCACCTGCGCCGCGCCGCGGAGCGGGCCGCTCAACTCGAGGCCGAGGCTGCGGCGCCGGCCGTTGCGGCCGCCCCTGAGGAGGAAGCCGCGCCCGTGGAGAGCGAGGCGGCCGACGAGACCGTGCCGGAGGCTCCAGTGGAGACGCCCGCTGACCCATCCGAGGCGGCTCCGACCGCGCCGGCCGAGGACACCGAGGAGGAAGATCGATGAGCACACCGAGACGTCGGGGCCGACGCTTTCTCTTCCGCCGGCAGAAGTACTGCAAGTTCTGCGAGGCCAAGGTCGATACCATCGACTACAAGGACCTGCGCACCTTGCAGAACTACATCCCTGAGCGGGGCAAGATCCTTCCCCGCCGGGTTTCCGGGACCTGCGCCAAGCACCAGCGCCAGCTCTCCACCGCGATCAAGAGAGCCCGCTACCTGGCCCTCTTGCCCTACACGGCAGACTGAAGGGGATCGAGGCGATGGAAGTCATACTTCGAGAGAACGTCAAGGACCTCGGGCAGCGGGGGGACGTGGTGCGGGTGGCCGATGGCTTCGCCCGCAACTTCCTGATTCCCAAGCAGCTCGCTTACCGGCTGACGGAAGGCGTCCGCCGCCAGGTGGAAACCGAGTCCCGGGCCAAGGCCGCGCGGGAAGCGCGGGAAGCCGAACAGGCCGGCCGCATCGCGGCGAAGATCGGCGACTTGCAGGTGATCCGCTTCCGCCGCAAGGCCGGTGAGTCGGGTTCCCTCTACGGCTCGGTGACCAACGTGGACATCGCGGAAGAACTCGCGGCTCGCGGGATCGAGGTCGATCGTCGCAACGTTCGGCTCGAGGAGCCGATCCGGCGGATCGGCACCCACCACGTACTGATCCACGTCTATCGCGAGACCGATGTCACCCTCGCGGTGGAGGTGGAGCCCGAGGAGGAGAGCGCCGGCTCCTGAGGGGGCCCGCCTCTCCATCCCGATGAACAGGGACGCGAAAAAACAGCCTGCCGAGAAGACGCCCCAGCCGCCGCCCCTGGACGCCGCCGCCATGGGGCGGGGCCTGCTCGCGGGAGCGCTGACCTGGTTGCTGCCCGGTCTCGGGCACTGGTACCTGGGTCGGCGCCGGCGGGCGTTGGCTTTTTTGGTCCTGGTGGGCGCGGCCTTCGGGGTCGGTCTGGCCTGTGGCGGTAACCTCGCGGTGGTGGACGATCTGCGGGCGCCGGTGCTGACCAAGCTGCAGGTGTTGGCCGATCTCTCCCTGGGACCGATCGAGCCGCTGACCCGCAAGGCGATCTACGGCGAGCTGGTCTATCGCAATCCTCGGCCGGGAAGCACGAGACTGCCGCCGGCCCTCGAGCAGCGTCGCCAGCGCTCCCTGCGCCCCTGGAGCCTCTACGGCTCGTCCTACCTGCTGGCCGCCGGCCTGATGAACATCTTGCTGATTTTCGATGCCTGGGATATCGGTATTGGCAGGAAGGAGTAGCCCGCCCCCGTGTTTCACATGGCCCACATGCTCCTTTTCTCGGGATTGATCAGTGCCTTCTTCGCCCTGATCGCGGGGAGGCCGGGGCGGCGGCTGCGCTACGGGTTGATCCTCTGGGCGGCGCTGGGCGGGGGGGGCATCCTCGTCTCGCTGCTGATGTACCCGTTCAGCTAGGTCCGTCATGACTCGACCGGGAAGGGGATGCGCGCCGTGAGTTGGGGTTTCGTTGGCCGGGCCTGGCCCGCCCTGCTGCTGATGGCGGCGATCTTCGCGCTCTCGCACATCAACTTGCCCGTGGGGGCTACCGGGGGATCGGACAAGATCATCCACGCCGTGGTCTTCGGCCTGCTGGCGGCCCTCTGGATGCGGGCGCTGGACGGTTGGCAAGGCGGTCTTTGGGGGCGGGCCATGCTGGCGATCTGCGTGACCACCGCCTGGGGCGTGCTGGACGAGATCCACCAGGCGTTCGTGCCGGGACGCACGGCCTCGGCCCTCGATGCCCTGGCCGACCTGGGCGGCGCCGTGCTGGTGGTGGGCCTGCTGAGCTGGCGGGTCGCCAGCCGGGCGGCGGACCCGGCGGAGAGCTGAAAGCCATGCGCTACGCAATCATCTGCCAGAGTCGCTCCCACGCCGACCTGTTGCGGGAGTCCCTCGGTGCCCGCAGCGAGGAGACCGCCTTCGCCGTCGAGGCGGTGGCCCTCGAGCGGGCCCTCAAGCGCGACGGCTGCGAGGTGGTGCGGGGTCGTTTTCGCGACCGCGCCCTCTACCGCGCCCTGCTGCCCGCCGACCTGCTGCTGATCTCCCTCAAGGACCGCCGCCGTTTCCGCACCGTCCTCGAGGCCGTGCGCCGGGAGCGCGGCGACACCCCCGTGCTGGTGCTGGCCCTCGGGCCCGTCGATCAGCTCCCTGTAGACCCCGCGGACTACCCCTGGGCCCATTTCATTCCCGTCGGTGAGCGCTTCGCCACCACCCTGCGCTCGGACATTCGCCTCTCACGTTCGAAGATCAAGGTGCGGCGCCTGCGGGAGACCCTCGACGACGCCAAGAACGTGCTGGTGCTGCTGCAGGACGACCCCGACCCCGATGGTCTGGCCTGCGCCCTGGCCCTGCGCACCCTGCTCGGCCGCAATCGGGTCAGCATGCCGATGGGGTCGTTCGGCGCGGTGACCCGGCCGGAGAACATCGAAATGTGCAAGGTGCTCGACCTCGAGCCCCTGCTGATCACCGCCGAGGACCTCGAGCACTACGACCGCATCGTGATGCTCGACACCCAGCCCCCCCACCTGCGCTACCCGCTGCCCCAGGTCGACGTGGTGATCGATCATCACCCGGTGCAGACCAGCTACGAGGCCCGCTTCAAGGACGTGCGCAATTCCTACGGCGCGACGGCCTCGATTCTCGTCGAGTACCTGCGCTGTGAAGGTGTGCGGGTCAACGAGCGTCTGGCCACGGCCCTGCTCTACGCCGTGCGCACCGATACCCAGATGCTCGACCGCCCGGTCACCCCCGCCGACGTGGAGGCCTTCACCTGGCTCTTTCCCCGGGCCAACACCAACTGGATCCGCCGCATCGAGCGCCCGGCCCTGCCCCGGGAGACCCTGACCTCCTTCGCCGAGGGTCTGCGCCGCGCCCGCATCGAGGACAAGGTGATCTTCTCCCACCTCGGCGAGGTCAGCCGGGAAGACATCATTCCCCAGCTCGCCGACTTCTGCCTGCAAGTGGAAGGGGTGGACTGGTCGGCGGTCTCGGGGGTGATCGGCGGGGAGTTGGTGATGTCCCTGCGCAACGTGGGCTTCGTCCAGGCCGCCGGCACGGTGGTCAAGGCCGCCTTCGGCAAGCTCGGTGCCGCCGGCGGCCACCGCTCGATGGCCAAGGCGATCATCCCCCTCGGCAAGCTCCCCCACTGCCGCAAGAGCCTGCCCACGGACAAGACTTACCGCCACATCGAGGACCTCTTCCTCGAGGCGCTGCGGGGGGCGGGCTAGCGGGGCTCCCGGCCGAGGTCCTGCCGTCCTTTCGCCACTCGTCGCTTTCCTGTGTCCTGTTGCGGTGCCCGAAGCCGCCGCTGCAAGCTGTCTTCGCGGAGCAGCCAACTGCTTTCCTGTGGACGCAACCCGAGATGGATCGCTGTCAACAGGGTCTTGACTCCCGCCAGCGGGCTGTGGCAGAAGCTGAATGTCATTCCCACCAATGGGGAGGACATGGGATGCAGAGTGTTGTCGCGCCTTGTTGGCTCCGGGTGCGGGATGGGGGGCAAGATGGAGAACTGGCCGAGGGTTTACGATAGGGGCAGGGGAGTGTCGCTTTCTCGCGCCGGTCGTGGTTTGCTTTTCGGCGACCGGCGACCGGCGACCGGCGACCGGGTAGATGGGCGCGGCTGCTTCTCGCCGGGGCCGTCAAGGCCCTGATCGTGGCGGCTGCTCTGGCACTACAGCGAGACCCACTGCGAGTCCGGCGCGGTCGATGCCTCATGCAGTGACGCGGTGTTGAGTGCGGACCGCTCCAAGGACAAACTGACCACCATGGAGAGCTGTCACGATGGCCGGGTCTTCGCCATCACGCGCTATGTCTACCGGGGCCTCAGGGGCCGGCTGTCCATGCGCGAGCAGTGGATCGACTGGACCTTGACCGCGGATCCGGCCGATCCTGCGGGGTGGGCCCGCTGGATCACCCGCTACAGCTACACCGATTTGGGTCAGCTTTCGGAGGTCACCGGGCCCTACTCAAGATAGGGGCGATGTCGTGAGGGTCTCGAGGCTTGCTCTCGTATTCAGTGTGTGCATGAACCTTTCTGCGTCTAGTTGCCGCGGCAACTTCTGGGCTAGCGAGTCTGCAATGCGATCCCGATGGCTTGCGCATCGCGGAGCGTTTGATCGGCTGATCGTGGAGGCAGGGAATCTCCCAAGCCAATTGGCTGTGGGGAGAGTTGGACGGGTTTGGCGAGCTGATGGCAAGGGGCCACTACGCAGAGTGGGGAGGACCTGCTAGGCGATAGGGAGGATTTATTCGAGACGCTTCTCAATGAGACAGGCGTAATGAGAATTGTGCCATTGCCTGGTGGCGCGTTTCTTCTTGAGGCTTCTAGCGTGGGCTACCATTCGAGGTATCGCGAGGGCTACTTGTTCGTGGGCGACGTTCGCGGTCCGTGTGCTGCAATAGCGGGCAAGATGGGTTCGTGTGCGGTGGACGACAACCTGCCATTGGGCTCGAAAGAGGGCGTTCGCGAGCGTCTAAAGACGCTGGGAGATCGGTGGTTTCTATACTCAGTTGCCGACTAGCCGGGTTTCTGCGGATCGCGATCGCACTGTGAGGTGGAGCCCAGAAACCCGGCCGTTCTGACCGACAAGAAGTGGAAGAGAGGCGGTTTTTCGAGCTTCGGCGGATTGCACATTCCCAGAATCGGCTTGAGGCTTGTTCTCACCGCGATCAGCGGCGGGCGCTTTCTTTCTCGGCACCGGGTTCTTGCTTGGCGCTCAGAGCGTAGGCCCGCAGCCGTACGACGCTTTCGGGCACGGTGCGGGTGGCGACGAGCAGGTAGCCGCCGGCCAGGCCCGGGGGGGCGGCGAGGTGCTCGCCGGCGGGCAGGGTGAGGGCGCCGGCGGGCTGGCCGGTATCCAGGTGGAAGGCCTGCACCTCGGCGTCGCCCACGGCGGTGATCACCAGCTTGCCGGCCACCAGGGCGGTCAGCGCCAGGCGGCGGCCGGTGGCGCGACGCCAGAGCAGGTGGCCGTTGTCCCGGCGGAAGGCGTAGAGGAAGGTATCCCGGCAGGAGACGAGGATCGTCTCGCCGGCCACCCGGGCCGGAGCGGTGACGGTGCCTCCCAGGTGCTGGCGCCATTGGCGGCTGCAGCGGATCCGGCCGCGGCGCGTCTCCCGGCAGCGCCAGGCGGCAAAGGAGCGTTTCCCGGCGGCCAGCAGCCAGCGCCCGTCGAAGGAGAGGGTCTCCGCCTCCAGGTCTCGGGGGCGCAGCTTCTGTGCCGCCAGAAAGGGCAGCAGCAGGCGGCCGCTTTCCCGGCCCAGGGTGGCGGGGTGGCTCAGCAGGCTCCAGAGCCGCGGGTACACGGGGTCGTCGAGGACCTGTCCGGCGAGGCGGCGGCCATCCCGGTCGAGGGTGACGATCTCGTCGCCGGCCAGCAGCAGGCTCCAGCGGGGCAGACCGCCGGAGGTGGGGCGGGGCAGGGGCGGTGCCAGCGCCGGTCGGGCGAGTCGGTGGGTCAGCAGGTCTTTGCCGGAGCCCAGGTGGATCACCCGCAGCGTTGGATGTCCGCCCGAGTCCTGGCCGGTCCAACCGGCCACGGGGAGTGAGTCAGCCCCCACCGGCGGTACGGTCTGCAGGCCCGCCGCACCGATGTCGTTCCTTTTCCAGAGTTGCGCGCCACTGTCCAGGGCCCGGACTTCGACGCCGCCGGGCCCTGCCAGGAGCGTGGCCAACCGGCTGCCCAACAGCACTTCGGTGGGCGCGCGCGCAGGTGCTTGATCGAGGACGACCTGCCAGGCCGCGCTCGGAGCGAACGTGGCGGTGCCCTTGGAGGCCGGGCCGGGCGTCGCGGCCGACAGCAGGACCAGCAGGGTGACGAGCGAGGTCGACGTGAGGAGAGATCGGCTCATGGGCGCCGAGGAGAATACCCCAAAGGGCGCGGACGTGGCAGAATGCCCGGCGCGCATGTCGCCCGCGGGTCGCGCCCCGCGAGGAGGGCCTCGATTTGGGTGTTCGCTACCAGTCCCTCAGGGGTTTTTCCGACCTGCTCCCCGGGGAGACGGAGCTGTGGCAGGCCTTCGAGGACGAAGCCCGCCGGGCCCTGGCCCGCTATGGCTTTCGTGAAATCCGTCCGCCTCATCTGGAGAAGACCGAGCTCTTCACCCGCTCGGTGGGAGAGGGCACCGACATCGTCGGGAAGGAGATGTTCACCTTCGAGGTCAGCGGCGACTCGGTCTCCCTGCGGCCGGAGCTGACCGCCCAGGTCTGCCGGGCCTACATCGAGCACGGCCTCGACCGGCGAGGGCTCAGCCGCCTCTACTACATCGGTCCCGCCTTCCGCAAGGAGCGGCCCCAGAAGGGGCGCCTGCGCCAGTTCCACCAGGTGGGCGTGGAGGTCTTCGGCGAATCGGCTCCGGAGACCGACGTGGAGGTCATCGCCGTCGGTCTGGAGACGCTCGCAGCTGCCGGCGTGGAAGGCTCGCGCCTGCTGCTCAACTCCATCGGCGATCCCGACTCCCGGGCGGCCTATAAAAAGATTCTCGTCGAGTCCCTCGCGGCAGTGCGGGACCAGCTTTGCGGGGACTGCCGCACGCGTCTCGAACGCAATCCTCTGCGGGTACTCGACTGCAAGGTGGAGACCTGCCGGGAGCTGACCGCCGCCGCGCCGAGGATCGACGAGCACCTGTCGGAGGATGCCCGGCGGCACTTCGACGCGGTGCGGGAGGGGCTCGGGAAACTGGGCATCGCCTACGAAGTGGACCCCCGCCTGGTGCGCGGCCTGGACTATTACGTGCACACCACCTTCGAGATCCAGGCCGAGGGACTCGGGGCCCAGAACACGGTGCTCGGGGGCGGGCGCTACGACGGGCTGGTGGCCCAGCTCGGCGGCCGCCAGGTGCCGGGCATCGGCTGGGCGGCGGGCATCGAGCGGCTGCTGCTGGCCGCCGGGGCGGATCCGGCCGCTTCCCGGGAACTGCTCGACGTTTACCTGGTCACCCTGGGGCCCCGGGCCCGGGAGGGCGCCCTGCTGCTGGCCCAGAATCTGCGCGCCGAGAAGCTCCGGGTGGGTTGGGATACGGCGGGCCATGGCCTGGGGGGCCAGATGAAGCGGGCGGGTCGCTCGGGGGCGCGTTTTGCCGTGCTGGTGGGCGACGATGAGTTGGAGCGGGGTCTGGTCTCGGTCAAGGACCTGGCCAGCGGGGCGCAGAGCCAGGCGCCCCTGGAGCCCGGTGAACTGGCGGCGTGGCTGCGCCGCCGCCGCGAGGAGCAGAGCTGAAATGAGCGATCAGAAAACGCCGCGGTCGGCCGCCGGCGAGTTGCGGGCCGCCAGCGTCGGCCGGCGGGTCCGGCTCTGCGGCTGGGTGCACCGGCGGCGGGACCTGGGCGGTGTGGTCTTCGTCGACCTGCGCGACCGCAGCGGCATCGTGCAGGTGGTGTTCTATCCCCAGGCTGAAGAACTTCATCGCCGGGCCGCCGGCCTGCGCCCCGAAACCGTGATCGAAGTGCTCGGCGAGGTCCAGCCGCGGGGCGACGACGCCGTCAACCCGGAGATGCCTACGGGCGAAGTGGAAGTGCGGGCCGAGGCGGTGACGATCCTGGCCGAGTGCGACGACCTGCCCCTGCAGCCGGCGGGTACGCAGCTGCCCCAGGAAGAGACCCGCCTGCGCTGGCGTTTTCTCGATCTGCGCCGGGCTCCCATGCGCGAGGCTCTGGCCCTGCGGTCGGAAGTCGTGCGCCTGGTCCGGGATCACCTGCACGGAGAGGGTTTCTGGGACGTGGAAACGCCGATCCTCACCCGTTCCACCCCGGAAGGCGCCCGGGACTACCTGGTGCCCTCCCGGGTCCATCCCGGCGAGTTCTACGCCCTGCCCCAGTCGCCCCAGCTCTTCAAACAGCTGCTGATGGTCGCCGGTGTCGAACGTTACTACCAGATCGCCCGCTGCTTCCGCGACGAGGACCTGCGGGCTGACCGGCAGCCGGAGTTCACCCAGGTGGACATCGAGATGTCCTTCGTCGAGCCGGACGACGTGATGGGGGTCGTCGAGGGCCTGCTGGTGCGTGTCGGGGCCCTGGTGGGCTGGCAACTCGAGGCGCCCTTCGAGCGCATGACCTGGCTCGAGGCCATGGACACGTACGGCGTGGATCGGCCCGACCTGCGCTACGGCCTGAAGATCGCCGACGTCAGCGAGCGTGCCGCAGCGTCGGAGTTCGTCGTCTTCCGCAAGGCGGTGGAGGAGGGCGGGGTGGTGCGCGGACTGGCCGTGCCCGGCGGGGCGGCCTTCAGCCGCAAGGTGCTCGACGCTCTCACGGCTCGCGCCCGGGACCTGGGTGCGGCGGGGCTGGTCTGGTTCAAGGTCAAGGTCGACGGGGTCAGCGGCCCGGCGGTCAAGGCTCTGGGCGCCGAGAGCGCGGCGGCCTTCTGCGACGCGATCGGCGCCGGCGAAAACGACCTGGCCCTGGTGGTGGCCGGTCCTCTCGAGACGACCCGCCGGGTGCTGGGCACGCTGCGCACGGAAATCGCGGCGGACCATGGCCTTGTGCCTGAGGGCGTTCACGCCCTGTGCTGGGTGACCGACTTCCCCCTCCTCGAGTGGGACGAAGACGAGCAGCGCTGGTTCGCCTGCCATCATCCTTTCACCTCGCCCGAGCCCGAACAGATCGATCTGCTCCAAAGCGACCCGGGGGCGGTCCGGGCCCGGGCCTACGACATCGTCCTCGACGGGGTGGAGATCGGTGGGGGCAGCATTCGAATTCACCGTCCCGACGTGCAGCAGAAGGTTTTCTCGGCCCTCGGTATCGACCCCGCGGAGGCCCGCGAGCGCTTCGGCTTCCTGCTCGAGGCGTTGCACTACGGTGCGCCGCCCCACGGGGGCATCGCGCTGGGCCTCGATCGCCTGGTGGCCCTGCTCTGCGGGAGGGAATCGATCCGGGACGTGATCGCCTTCCCCAAGACCACCTCCGCCTCCTGCCCGTTGACCCGGGCGCCGTCCCCCATCGACGCCGTCCAGTTGCGCCAGCTCGGCCTGGCGCTGCGGCAAGCGAAGACGGATTGACGCTTCGGAAGGCCGGTGATAGCTTGCCGACGATGACCAAGATGCTGCCTGATCACGCTGCCGGTGGCGACCGGCGGCCCCCCTCGCGCTGGTGAGCGGTTCCCGGGCCGAGCCCGAGGGGCCCCGGGTCGATTTCCCCCCCGAGGGGTTTCGCGCCCTGCTCGGCGAGTGCGACGCCAACCTGCGACGGATCGAGAAAACCTTCGGCGTTCGGATCTGGGCCCGGGGGGGGCAGGTGCGGGCGCAGGGCGAGGCGGCCCCGGTCGCCGCCTGCCATCGCTTCCTCCTGCAGGTGCGCGAACTGCTCGAGCAGGGCTTCCGGCTCCGGGCCCGGGACGTGGAACTGGCCTGCCGCCTGGCCCGGGAAGATCCCGGCGTGTCGCTGGTGGAGCATTTCCTGCGCAGCGGCGTGGGCGGTCGCGGGGGACGGCGCGTCGTACCGCGCACGGCGCGGCAGCGGGAATACCTCGAGGCGATTCGAGCCCGGGACGTGATCTTCGCCATCGGCCCCGCGGGAACGGGCAAGACCTACCTGGCTGTGGCCGCGGCCGTGCAGGCCCTGGCCGAGGAGACGGTGCGACGCCTGGTCCTCTGCCGCCCCGCGGTGGAGGCCGGCGAACGCCTGGGCTTTCTTCCCGGGGATCTGAGTCAGAAGATCGATCCCTACCTGCGGCCGCTCTACGACGCCCTCTTCGACCTGTGGCCTGCCGACAAGGCCCAGAAAATGATCGACAGCGGCGTGGTGGAGGTCGCCCCCCTGGCCTTCATGCGGGGCCGGACTCTCAACCACAGCTTCATCATTCTCGACGAGGCCCAGAACACCACCCCCGAGCAGATGAAGATGTTCCTCACGCGCATCGGCGAGGGCTCGAAGGCCATCGTCACCGGGGACATCACCCAGACGGACCTGGCGCCGGGCAAGGTCTCGGGGCTGTGTCACGCCCGGGACGTGGTCGACGGGCTCAGCGGTATCGCCATGATCCATTTCGACCGTCACGACGTGGTGCGTCACGAGCTGGTGCAGCGCATCGTGCGGGCCTACGAGAGCCGGGGCAAGACCGTGGCCGACAAGCTGCGCGCCCAGGGCGCGGACGAACCCGGCCCGGCAGACGGGGGGGGGCGGTGAGAACCCTGCTCATCGACGCTACCGGCGAAGTGCCGCCGGATGCCAAGCAGGTCGTGCGCGCCACCCTGCGGGAAGCCTCCCGCCGGCTCGAAGTGGGCCCCGGCGACCTGGCTCTGCGCATCGTGGACGGAGAGGCGATGCGCCGGCTCAACCATCGCTTCCGCCGGCGGGACAGTCCCACCGACGTGCTCTCTTTTCCCGGCGGCGAGCCCCTCGAACCCGGTGCGCCACCGCATCTGGGCGACGTGGCGATCTGTCTCGACGTAGCGCGCCGCCAGGCCGTCCGCCGGCGCCACAGCCTCGAGCGGGAACTCGCCCTGCTGGCCCTGCACGGGTTGCTCCACGTGCTGGGCTACGACCACGAGACCGACGACGGCACCATGGAACGTCTCGAACGGCGGTTGCGGAGAGAAACCCTGCCCGGGAGGGGGCGGTCGTGACTTCGCTGGCTTGGTCGGTTTCCGCCGTGGGCCCGGTGATCGTCTTCAGCGGCGCCGCGGCCGTGTACCTGTTGCTTTCCCTGGTGGCGGGAGCGCGCCTGGCGGTCTCCCGCCTGGCTGCCGAGCGCCTGGAGGACGAGTCGGGTCTGCCCGAGGGGCTGGATTTCGATTCCCGGGCCTGGAGCGCGATGGAGTTCGTGCGTCACATGGCCCTGGTGGCCTCCGGGGCCGCCGCGGTGTTCGGGCCCTGGCACCAGCCCGGCTTCCTCCCCGCTACCGGCGTGGGGGTGTTGCTGATCCTCCTCGGAAGGGTTCTCGTCGCCCTGATCGTTCCCCGGGCGCCGGAAGGGCTGTTGAGGATGGCGGTGCCGGCCCTGGCTTTGCTGGACCGCACCGTCGGCGCCCTGTTGATGCCCCTGGCGCGGACCCATGAAAGCCTGGCGGCCCGCCACCGCCGGCATCGCGCCAGCGAGGACGAGGACGCCCGTGAAGAGCAATTCGAGGAAGTGATCCGGGACGCCGAGGAAGAGGGGCTGATCGAGGCCGAGCAGACCGAGCTGATGCGGGAGATCGCCGACGTGGGCGACGCCGTCGCCCGGGAGGTGATGACCCCCCGCACCGAGATCGACGCGGTCGGCGCCGATGCGCCCCTCGAAGAGCTGGTGCGCACCTTCGTCGAGTCCCGCCACTCCCGGTTGCCGGTCTACGAGGGCAGCCTCGACCGTATCGTCGGCGTGGTCAGTGTCCGCGATCTGATGGGGTTCGTGCCGGCCTCCGCCGGCGGCGGGGAAAACGCGCCCCGCGCCCGGGAGCTGATGCGGCCCGTCAAGCTGGTCCCGGGGGCCAAGCGGGTACTGGAGTTGCTCAGGGAGTTTCAGCGCCAGCGCCAGCAGATCGCCATCGTGGTGGACGAGTACGGAGGCACGGCCGGCCTGGTGACCATCGAGGACCTGCTCGAGGAGATCGTCGGCGAGATTCGCGACGAATACGAGCCTCCGGGCACCGCGATCCAGTCCGACGGCCAGGGGGGGTTCATCGCCGAGGGCCTGGTGGCGATCGACGAACTGAAGGAACTGGTTGGAGTGGACGTGCCGGAAGAAGGGGTCGAGACTCTCGGCGGACTGATCCTCTCGCGCCTGGGCCGGATCCCGCGGGAGGGGGAGAGCGTGGAGGTGGAGGGCCTGACCCTGGAGGTGCTGAAGATGGACGGCCGTCGCATTGCGGCGGTGCGCATCCTGTCCCGTGCCGCGATCCCGGCCCCCGACGAGGATGGCGACGATGCCTGAGACCAAGAGCGAGAGCCATCGCAGCGGTTTCGCCGCCCTGGTGGGCCGGGCCAACGTGGGCAAGAGCACCCTGCTCAATCAACTGGTCGGGACCAAGGTCGCGATCGTCTCCAACGTGCCCCAGACCACCCGCCACAGGATCGTCGGGGTGCGTACCCTGCCGGAAGGGCAGGTGGCCTTCATCGACAGCCCGGGCTTCCACAAGGCCCAGCACAAGCTGGGACAGGTGATGCTCGAGCGGGCCCGGGAAGCGGTGGGCGAGGCCGACGTGCTGCTGGTGGTGGTCGACGCCTCCGAGGGCATCGGCCCGGGTGATCGCTTCGTGCTCCAACAGGTCGACCCCCCCCGCCGCAAGGCGCCGGTGCTGCTGGTGCTGAACAAGATCGACCAGCTCAACAAGGGCAAACTGCTGCCGATGATCCAGGCCGGCGTGGAGGAGTGGGGCTGCCGGGAGGTGGTGCCTGTTTCGGCCACCGACGGGACCAACTGCGAGCGGCTGCTCGAGCGGGTGTTGGCCTTTCTCCCGGAGGGTCCTCCCCTCTATCCGCCGGACTACGTCACCGACCAGCGGGAACGCGAACAGGTCGCCGAACTGATCCGTGAGAAGTTGCTCACCCGCCTGCGCCAGGAGGTGCCCCACGCCATCGGCGTGCTGGTCGACCAGATGGAGCAGCGGGAGGACGGATTGATCGGTATCGGGGCGACGATTCTCGTCGAGCGGGAGTCCCAGAAGGGCATCGTGATCGGTCGTCAGGGCCGGATGCTCAAGGAGGTCGGCACCGCCGCCCGGCGGGAACTCGAGCAGCGGCTGGGCCAGAAGGTTTTTCTCGAGCTGTGGGTCAAGGTTCGGGAGGGGTGGCGTAATCGACTGGCGATTCTGCGCGAGTTGAGGATCTACCCGGGAGGGTAGGGCGGCTACCGGCGCAAACCGCGCTAGAATACGCTTCTTTTCCCGGAGCATCGGGCCGGAGCCTCCACCATGCAGCTTGACCGCCGTCAGAGCCTGGTCCTGGAGTCGGTCCGCCGTTTTCTCCGGCGTTCGGCTCCCGGGCACCTGCTGAACCTGCTGGCCAAGACCCGGCCCCAGGACTTCGCGCCGATCTACGCGAACCTGACCGATCGGGAGCAGGCCCAGGTCTTCCGCATCCTGGCCGGTCGCGACCAGGAACTGGGGGCCGCCCTGCTGGCGGAACTGCCCCAGGGCGAGGGTCCCGCCCTGCTGCGCCGGCTCGGACCAGCGGCCTCGGCGGCCCTGCTCGATCGCTGTGCCGACGACGACGCCGCCTACCTGCTGGCGGAACTGGGTGACGACGAGGCGCGGGCGATCCTCGAGGCGATGAAGCCCGAGGAAAAGCAGGCCGTCGAGCAACTGCTGATCTACGAAGAGGAGACCGCCGGGCGGATCATGACCCCCGACGTCTTCTCGCTGCACGAAGAGACCACCGTCGGCGAAGCCATCGCCGCCCTCCAGGCCGGGGGCGACGTGGAGATGGCCTTCTATCTTTACGTGGTCGACGAGCGGGAGCACCTGGTGGGGGTGCTCTCCCTGCGTGAACTGCTGCTGCATCCTCCCGAGACCCGTCTCGGGGAGCTGATGAACAGCGACCTGATCACGGTCCAGACCAGCACCGACCAGGAGGAGGTGGCCAAGCTGGCCGCCAAGTACGACCTGCTGGCCATCCCGGTGGTCGACGAGCAGGGCCGGCTGGTGGGCATGGTGACCATCGACGACGTGGTGGACGTGCTGCGGGAAGAGGCCACCGAGGACATCTTCCGCATGGCGGGAACCTCGGAGGAGGAACGCATCGAGCCTTCCATCCTCAAGTCCGTGCGCAGCCGCTTCCCCTGGTTGCTGGCCACCTGTGTCGGCGGCATCCTGGCCTCGATGGTGATCGCCTCCCACCAGGACACCCTGGCCAACATCTGGGGGTTGGCGGCCTTCCTGCCGGTGGTGTTGGGCATGGGCGGCGCGGCGGGCAACCAGGCGGCGACGGTCACCATCCGGGGATTGGCCACGGGTCGCATCCACGAGGGCGTCTTCGCCAGCGCCGTGTTGAGAGAACTGGGGGTCGCGGGCCTGCTGGGCCTGCTCTACGGCAGCCTGGTGGGTCTGGCCAGCATCGTCCTGGTGACTTCCTTCGCCGGCTGGGACGCCTTTCCCGGCTGGTCGTACCCTCTGGTCATCGGCCTTTCCCTGTCGGCTTCGATGCTGATCGCCACCATGGTCGCCTCCCTGGTGCCCATCGCCCTCGAGAAAGGTGGGATCGACCCGGCGGTCTCCACCAATCCCTTCGTTTCCACCTCCTCGGACCTTCTCGGCTCGCTGACCTACGTCACCCTGGCGAGCTGGCTGCTGCTTCAGTGAAACACCGGGAGTCGGAGGCCATCGTGCTCGAGATCCGATCCAGGGAGGAAGCCGACCGGGGTGTGACCCTGCTGCTGGGCAGCGGCGAACTGGTGGTGGCCCACGCACCGGCGGGAGCCCGCTCCCGCCGGCGCTTCGGCGGCGCTCTCCAGCCGGGGACCAAGGTGCGGGCGCGCTGGACCCATGCCCGCCAGGGGAGTCGCGCCGTGCTCGCCGAGGCCGAGCCCCGGCGCGCGGCCCCTGCGCCGGATCCCCTCGAACGCTACTACGGCGCCTGCCACCTGCTGGAAATGGCCCGCGACTTCAGCCGGGAAGGCTTGGTGGATCCGCGGGTCTACCGCCTGGTGGACCGCAGCCTCGAAGCCCTGGATGGCGGGGCGCCGGTGGACGCCCTGCTGCGCTACGCGGAAGCCTGGATGCTGCGCCTGGCGGGGGTCCTGCCGCCCCTCGAGGCCTGCGAGGTCTGCGGCGCTTCCCTGGCGGGGCCTGGAACGCTCTTCCTGGCCCCCGATGCCGGCGCCCGTTGCGCGGCTCACCGGGGGCCGGGCGCCACGCCCCTGGAGGCCGGCGCGGCGGCCTGGTTGCGCCGGACCCGCGGTGTGGCCCCCGGTACACTCGCTCCCCTCGATACCGGGGTCGACGATCAGTTGCGACGCGCCCTGGGATCGCTGTTGACGGCCTTCACCGGACGCCCCCTGCGCGCCCTGCAGGCGCTGACCCGCCTCGGGCGGGAGAGGTCCTGAAATGAATGCACCCGCGCCCTTGAGTTTCCAGGAGATGATCCTCGGCCTTTCCCGCTACTGGAGCGAGAAGGGCTGCGTCCTCCACCAGCCTTACGACAAGGAGGTCGGGGCGGGAACCATGCACCCCGAGACCTTCTTCCGCAGCCTGGGGCCGGAGCCCTGGCGGGTAGCCTACTGCCAGCCTTCCCGGCGTCCCGCCGACGGTCGTTACGGCGACAACCCGATGCGGGTCTACAAGCATTTCCAGTTCCAGGTGATTCTCAAACCCTCGCCGGTGGACGTGCAGGAACTCTACCTGGAGTCTCTCCGCGCCCTGGGCGTCGAGCAGGGGGTGCACGACATTCGCTTCGAGGAGGACAACTGGGAGTCGCCCACCCTGGGTGCCGCGGGGGTCGGCTGGCAGGTGACCATGGACGGGATGGAGATTTCCCAATTCACCTATTTCCAGGTCATGGGCGGCGTGGAACTCAAACCGGTGCCGGTGGAACTGACCTACGGTATCGAGCGGATCTGCATGTTCATCAACGATATCCGGAACATTTTCGACATCCCCTGGGCGCCGGCCACCGCCGTCGGGCCCGCCGTGCCCTACGGGGTGCTGCGCCGGCGGGCCGAGCAGGAGCAGTCGGCCTACAGCTTCGAGGAGGCCGACGTGGAGCATCACCGGCGGCTGTTCGATTGGGCCGAGCAGGAGGCCCGGCGTCTGCTGGCCCGGACGGCGGGCCAAGAGCAACCGGCGCCGCTGTTGATCCCGGCCTACGAGCGGGTCCTCGAAGCCTCCCACCTGTTCAACGTGCTCGACGCCCGGGGCGCGCTGTCGGTCACCGAGCGCCAGGGCATGATCCAGCGGATTCGTCGACTTTCGGTGGCCTGCGCCAAGGCGTGGATCGGCGCCGGGGAGGGCTCGCGGTGAAGACGTTGCCGGTGGTGATCGAGGTGGGTTGCGAGGAGATCCCCGCGCGGATGCTGCCCGGCGCCGCGGCGGAACTGGGACGGGTGGTGACCGCGCTGCTCGATCGGGCGGGCCTCGAGCACGACGCCCCCCGGGGCGCCTGGACCCCCCGTCGGATCGCCGTGACTTTCGAGCGGGTGCAGGCTGCGACTCCCGAGAAGAAAGACCTGTTGCTCGGCCCCCCGGCCCGCGCGGCCTGGGATGCCGAGGGTCGGCCGACCCGGGCGGCGGAGGGTTTCGCGCGCAAGAACGGCGCCCGGGTCGAGGATCTGGTGCGCGAGAAGACCGAAAGGGGCGAGTACGCCGCTCTCGAGGTCCGGCGCCCGGCGCGCCGGGTGGGTGAGGTGCTGGCCGACGGTTTCGAGGAGTCGGTGGCCCGCATCTCCTTTCCCAAGACCATGCGCTGGTCCGATGGCCGGTGGACCTTCGTCCGTCCCGTGCACAGCCTGGTGGCCCTGGCCGGTGACCAGGTCATGCCCCTCCGGCTCTTCGGCATCGAGGCCGGTCGCCGCAGCCTCGGCCACCGGGCGCTTTCCCCGGAGGGAGTGGAAATCGGCGCCGCCGCGAGCTGGAGCCGCTCGCTGGCCGAAGCCGGTGTCGAGGTCGATCCCCGGCGCCGCCGGGAGCGGTTGCTCGAGAGCCTGCGCGCCGTAGCGGCCGAACAGGGCGGTGAGCTGGTGGAGGACGAGGCCTTGCTGACCGAAGTCGCCGACATGGTGGAACTGCCCGCGGCCCTGGGCGGCCGTTTCGACCGGCGTTTCGTCGACGCCCTGCCGGTGGAAGTCCTCGAGACCTGCCTGCGCCAGCATCAGAAGGCCTTCACCATCGCCAAGGAGGGAAGACGTCTGCCGGCCTTCGCCGTGGCGGTCAACATGCCCGCCGATCCCCAGGGTCACATCCGCCGGGGCCACGAATGGGTGATCTCCGGTCGCCTGGAGGACGCCCTCTTCTTCTGGAACGAAGATCGGCGGCGTCCCCTCGAAGACCGGCGCGACGCCCTCGAAGGGGTGATCTTCCACCAGAAACTGGGCACCTACGCGGCCAAGGTGCGGCGGGTCCAGGCCCTGAGCCTGCACCTGGCCGCCGCGTCCGGATTCAGCGCCGCCCAGCGGGATCACCTGGCGCGGGCCGCCGCACTGTGCCGCTGCGACCTGGTCACCGGCCTGGTGGGAGAGTTCCCCGAACTCCAGGGGCGGGCCGGCGGCCTGATGGCCCGGGCCGATGGTGTGGCCGAAGACGTGGTGGCGGCGATCTACGACCACTACCTGCCCGCCTCGGCGACCGATCCGCTCCCCCGCACCCGGGAGGGGCTCTGCCTGGCCCTGGCCGATCGTCTCGACACGCTGGCCGGCGGTTTCGCCGCGGGCCTGGCGCCGACGGGCAGCCGGGACCCCTTCGCTCTGCGCCGGGCCGGCACCGCCGCGGTGCGACTGGCCGAGGCCCTGGGTCCGGTGGACCTGGCCGAGGCTCTCGTCGAGGCCTTTGCCGGCTACCGGGGCGGGAGCTGGGGGCCGGATCTGGCGGGAGCGGTCGGGCGGCACCGCCGGGCGGTGCTCGACTTCCTGCTCGACCGGCTGGCGGTGCTCGGTGAGCGTCGGGGCGCACGCTACGACGAGATCAACGCCGTGACCGCCCTGGGACGCGAGCGCCTGGTGGTGGCCGACCTGGTGGCCCGCCTCGAGGCCCTGCGGCGTTTCCGCGACAGCGACGACTTCTACGCCCTGGCCGCCGCGGCCAAGAGGGTGCGCAACATCCTCTCGCAGGCCCGGGAAAAGGGCCAGGCGGTGGAGGCCGGCGCCGGCGCCGAGGCCCTGGTCCAGAGCGCGGAAGTCGACCTGGCCGGTCGTCTCGAGCAGGTGCGGGGGCGGGTGGAAGCCGCGGCCGCCGCGGCGGATTACCGGGCGGCCCTCGAAGCGCTGGCGGGACTAAGAAACGCCATCGACCGTTTTTTTGACGAGATCATGGTGATGGACGAAGATCCATCCCTGCGCCGGGCCAGGCTCGGCCTGCTCGCCGGCTTCCACGACCTGGCCCACTCGGTGGTACAGCTCTCGGAGCTGGTCGCCTGAGGTCATGAACGGGGGAGGGGGGCCCACCCGGCCGATCCCCCGCGGGGTTCTGCGCGAACCCGAGGAGAAACAGATGGCTGACAACAAGTGGGTTTATTCCTTCGGCGGCGGCGATGCCGAAGGTGACGCCTCCCTTCGCGAACTTCTCGGCGGCAAGGGGGCCAACCTGGCGGAAATGGCCAAGCTGGGGCTGCCCGTTCCCCCCGGCTTCACCATCAGTACCGAGGTCTGCACGCACTTCACCACCTCCGGAGGCGGCTTTCCGGAAACCTTGCGCGAACAGGTGGCCGCGGCCCTCGAACGGGTCGAGGCGCTGATGGAGAAGAAGTTCGGCGACGCCGCGGGACCGTTGCTGGTCTCCGTGCGCTCCGGCGCCCGGGTTTCCATGCCGGGCATGATGGACACGGTGCTCAACCTGGGACTCAACGACACCACGGTGGAGGGGCTGGCGGCCTCTTCCGGCAATCCGCGCTTCGCCTGGGACGCCTATCGCCGTTTCGTCGCGATGTACGGTGACGTGGTGCTCGAACTCAAGCCGACCTCCAAGAAAGAGCGTGACCCCTTCGAGGTGCTGCTCGAGGCGATGAAGGAAAAGCGCGGCGTGAGTCTCGACACCGAGCTGGGCGCCGACGACCTGAAAGAGCTGGTGGGACAGTTCAAGGCCCTGGTGCTCGAGCGCACGGGCCAGCCCTTTCCCGAAGATCCCTCCGAACAGCTCTGGGGCGCCATCGCGGCGGTGTTCCGGAGTTGGGAGAATCCCCGGGCGGGCGAGTACCGGCGGATGTACCACATTCCCGCGGACTGGGGCACGGCGGTCAACGTCCAGGCCATGGTCTACGGCAACCTGGGTGAGGATTGCGCCACCGGCGTGGCCTTCACGCGCGATCCCGCCACGGGCGAGCGGAGGGTTTTCGGCGAGTTCCTGATCAATGCCCAGGGCGAGGACGTGGTGGCCGGCACCCGCACGCCCCAGCCCATCAGTCGCACCCAGGTGGATGCGGGGCGGGGCGAGTCGGTTTCCTTCGAGGAGGTGATGCCGGCCGCCTACAACCAGTTGCTGGACATCGCCGCCAAGCTCGAGGCCCACTACCACGACATGCAGGACGTGGAGTTCACCGTCGAGCGCGGCCGGCTGTTCATGTTGCAGACCCGCTCGGGCAAGCGCACGGGCGTGGCGGCGATTCGCATCGCCACCGACATGGTGGACGAGGGCCTGATCGACCCCAAGACCGCCGTGGGGCGCGTGGAGGCCGACGCCATGGAACACCTGCTCGCGCCGATCTTCGCGCCGGCGGAGCTGGCCCAGGCGGAAAGAGACGGCCGGCTGCTGGCCACCGGCCTGCCCGCCGGACCGGGAGCGGCGACGGGAAAGATCGTCTTCCACGCCGATGACGCCAAGGCCATGGCCGCCAGGGGCGAGAGCGTGGTGCTGGTGCGGGTGGAGACCTCCCCCGAGGACGTCGGCGGCATGGAGGCTGCCCGCGGCATCCTCACCGCCCGCGGCGGGATGACCTCCCACGCCGCCCTGGTCGCCCGGCAGCGGGGCAAGCCCTGCGTGGTGGGCTGCTCGGGCATCGAGATCGACTACCAGGCGGGAACCCTCAAGGCCGGTGAACGCGTGCTGGCCGAAGGAGAGTGGATCTGCCTCGACGGGACCACCGGCAAGGTCTATTCCGGCAAGATGGCCCCCAATCCTTCCGAGGTGGTCGCCGCCCTGGTGCAGGGGACGATTTCCCTCGAGTCCAGCGATATCGCCCGGCGTTACGTGCGGATGCTGGAGTGGGCCGACGAGTTCCGTCGCCTGGGGGTGCGGACCAATGCCGACACCCCCGACCAGTCGGCCGAGGCGGTGGCCCTGGGCGCCGAGGGCATCGGCCTGACCCGTACCGAACACATGTTCTTCGAGGGGCAGCGCATCGACGCGGTGCGCAAGATGATCATCGCCGACAGCGCCGAGGGCCGTCGCCGGGCCCTGGCGGAGATCCTGCCCATGCAGCGGGAAGATTTCATCGGCATCTTCCGTGCCATGCAGGGGCGGCCGGTGACGATTCGCACCCTCGACCCGCCACTGCACGAGTTCCTGCCTCACACCGCCGAAGAGGTCACCGAACTGGCGGCTCAACTGGGAGTCCCGGCCGCGGAACTGCAAGCCAAGATCGACGCCCTGCAGGAAGCCAACCCGATGCTCGGGCACCGGGGTTGCCGGCTCGGCATCTTCTACCCCGAGATCACCGAGATGCAGGCGCGCGCGATCATCGAGGCGGCGCTGGTGGTGCAGGGGGAAGGCGTTCCGGTCCGGCCGGAGATCATGATTCCCCTGGTGGGCAGCCGGAGCGAGCTGGCGGCCCAGCGGCAGGTGGTCGAACGGGTCGCGGAAGAGGTCTTCGCCGAGAAGGGCGCGAAGGTCGATTACCTGGTGGGCACCATGATCGAACTGCCCCGGGCCGCCCTGACCGCCGACGCCATTGCCCACGAGGCCGATTTCTTCTCCTTCGGTACCAACGATCTGACCCAGACCACCTATGGCCTTTCCCGGGACGACGCGGGCAAGTTCCTGCCGTTCTACATCGAGACCGGCATCCTGCCCGCGGACCCCTTCCAGACCCTCGATCAGGAGGGGGTGGGCGTGTTGCTCGAAATGGGCACACGCAAGGGAAGGGATACCCGGCCGGAGCTGAAGGTGGGGATCTGCGGCGAGCACGGAGGGGACCCGCGTTCGATCGCCTTCGCCCACAAGGTGGGACTGGACTACGTCTCCTGTTCTCCGCGGCGGGTGCCCGTCGCCCGGATCGCCGCCGCCCAGGCGGCCATCGCCGAAGGGCGGGAGTGAAAGACTGAGAGGCTCGCGCGGGTCGGGGGGTGCCGGGCTACACCCTCCGGCCCGCGCCTTTTTGCGGGGCGCGACGCGATGAGCGAGACCAGGAAGACCTTCGTACTCGACACCAACGTGCTGCTCCACCTGCCCGAGGCGCTGTTTCGCTTCGGCGACAACCAGGTGGTGATTCCGATCGCGGTGATCGAAGAAGTCGACCGTTTCAAGAAGGAACTGACCGAGGTCGGGCGCAACGCGCGGCAGGTTTCCCGTTACCTCGACCGCCTGCGGGGCGAGGGGGACCTCACCGAAGGCGTGCGCACCGCGGACGGCGGCACGATTCGCATTCACCTGGGGGTGCCCACGCCGCGGGACTTCCCGTTCCTCGAGAACCACACGGCGGACATTCGGATCCTGGCTCTGGCCTGGGAACTGGCCCGCACGCAGCCGCCGACGATCTTCGTCACCAAGGACACCAACCTGCGGATCAAGGCCGATGCCGTGGGAGTGATGGCGGAAGACTACCGGGAGAGTCACAGAGAGGTCGAACTGGACGAGCATTCCTACAAGGAAATCGTCGTTCCCCGGGAAATGCTCGATCGGCTGTTCGCCGACGACGGCGGGGTGGACGCCGGGGAGCTCGAAGGGGGCGATCCGGGGCCCAACGCCTGCCTGCTTCTGCGGGACGTGGAGAACCTCCAGCACACGGCCCTGGCGCGCCGCCGTCCCACCGAGCCGCGTCTCCAGCCCCTGCAACTGCCCCGCACGATCTCCGGGATCACGCCGCGCAACGTGGAGCAGAAATTCGCCGTGGACATGCTCCTCGACCGGGATCTCCCCCTGGTCACCCTGGTGGGCAAGGCCGGGACGGGCAAGACGCTGCTGGCTCTGGCCTCGGGGTTGCTGATGACTCTCGATCGGAAGATCTACCGGCGCCTGCTGGTGGCCCGGCCGATCTACCCCATGGGGCGGGACCTGGGCTACCTGCCCGGCGACCTGGACGAGAAGCTGCGTCCCTGGATGCAGCCCATCTTCGACAATCTCGAGTACCTGCTCAGCGGCTCGGAAGACCAGGAGATGTTCGGTCGGGGCTCCCACCCCATCGACCTGCTGATCGACCAGGGGCTGCTCGAGATCGAGGCCCTGACCTATATCCGGGGTCGCTCCCTGCCGGGCCAGTTCATGATCGTCGACGAGGCCCAGAACCTCACGCCCCACGAGGTGAAGACCGTCATCACCCGGGCCGGGGAGAACACCAAGATCGTGCTCACCGGCGACCCGGACCAGATCGACAACCCCTACGTGGATGCGGCTTCCAACGGCCTGAGCTACGCCATCCAGCGACTCCAGGGCGAGGCCATGGCGGGCTCGGTGACCCTCACCCGCGGCGAACGGTCCCCCCTGGCGGAGATGGCCGCCGACCGGCTCTGAGGGCGGGAGTCGATCCGGGGCTTGCGAGCGCGCCGTCCTGCCTTGACGCTGGGGCGGGCGGGTGTTAGTTTCCCCTACTCCCCGGGGGCCCCGGACCCGGCCCAACGGCACCGCCGGAACGACGGACCGTGAAATCTTATGAGAAAACGCGAACTGGATCGCTACCGCAAACTGCTCGAAGAACGGCGCGCTGAGGTTGTCGACAAGGCCGCCCGCATCGCGGGGGAAGGCCGCAGCACGGTCATCCAGGGTGGCGAGGATTATGTCGACGACGCCGTGACGAATTACACCCGCGAGTTCCTGCTCTCGCTCTCCTCTCTCGAGCAGAAGCGGCTGGCCATGATCGAGGACGCCCTCGAGCGCATCGAGGACGGCAGCTACGGCGAGTGCGAGATGTGCGGCGAGAAGATCGGCTCCGCCCGCCTGAAGGCCGTACCCTGGGCCGAGTACTGTATCCGCTGCCAGGAGAAGGTCGAACAGGAGTCCCCCCCCGATGGCGCCATCGTGACCCCACGCACTCCTCGATAGGGCGACCGGCGGTGAAACCGGGCGCCTTCGTGATGGTGAACGGACGGGGAGCCCGAAGGGCGAGGAGAGGCCACCCCTGGATCTTCTCCGACGACGTGGTGCGGGCCGAGGCGGTCTCCGGCCAGGTGGTCGACGTGCGCGATCGCGGGGGCGCCTGCCTGGCCCGGGCGGTCTACTCTTCCACTTCCCGCATCGCCCTGCGCCGCGTGGCGCCGGCGGGCACCGAAACGGGATCGGCCTTTTGGATCGAGCGGGCCGAGGCGGCCCTGGCCCGGAGGCGCCAGGTGGGCCTGGGGCCTTGCCGGCGCCTGGTCCACGCCGACGCCGACGGGTTTCCCGGGCTGACCGTCGACCGCTACGGCGAGGGCCTGGTCTTCCAGGCCACCACCGCCTGGGCCGATCGGGCGGCGCCGGAGATCGTCTCGTTTCTCGGCCGCCGCCTCGGGTGCCGCTGGATCCTGGCCCGCAACGACGTGGATGTGCGTCGGCGGGAGGGGCTGGAGACCGGTGTCGACGCGGTGGAAGGGATGGTTCCCGACGAGATCGTCGTGGACGAGGCCGGCCAGCTCCGCATCGTCTCGCCCCGGCGGGGGCACAAGACCGGGCTCTATCTCGACCAGCAGGAGAACCACCGGGCCGCGTCGCGCTGGATCCGCGGCCGCGTGCTCGACCTCTTCTGCGGCGAAGGGGGCTTCGCCCTGCCGCTGGCGGCCGCCGGATCCCGGGTGGTGGCGGTGGACCAGGCCCGGGCCGGACTGGATCGGGCCGACAGGGCCGCCTTGGCGGCGGGTCTCGACCGGCGCATCGAGTGGCTCGAGGCCAACGTCTTCGATTTCCTCGCGGACGCCGATCGCCGTGACCGGTGTTTCGACGGCATCGTTCTCGATCCCCCCCCCTTCGCGCGCCATCGCAAGGCCCTGGCCGGGGGGCTGAAAGGACTGAGGGACCTGCATCGGCGGGCCCTGCGGCGGCTGGTTCCAGGGGGGCGGCTGCTGACCTTCTCGTGTTCGTTTGCGGTCAGCCAGGAAGCCTTCGAGTCGGCCGTCCGCGCAGGGGCGGAGGAGGCCGGCGTGCGCCTGGCGGTGCTGGGTCGTCCGGGGCCGGCGCCGGACCACCCGGAAGCGCTCGAAGTGCCGGAGAGCCGCTATCTGCGCGGCCTGCTCCTCGAGCGGAGGGCGGAGTCGTGACTCCTGCCGGGGGCGGTCGAAGTTTCTCGCGCCGCCACCTGTTGCTCGTCTCCCTCCCGCTGCTGGTCGCCGTCGCCGGGGTGGTCGGCCTGGGGCCCCCCGGGCAGCGCTGGCTGGCGCGCAGGATCGCCGCGGCGGTCGCCGGGAAGGTCGGCGTCGACGTGCAGGTCGCCGCCGCCCGGCTGCACCCTCTCGAAGGGACGGTGACGGTCGACGGACTGGTCTTCGCCGACGCGCCGGGGTTTTTGCGCGGCTTGCGGGTCGGACGTCTCGAACTGGGCCTGGCCCTGCCGCCCCTGCTGCGGGGAGAGGTGCGTCCGGTGACCATCGCGGTGCGCGGCCTGGTTCTCGAGGTGGGGCCCGGCGAGGGGGGGGGCGAGCCCCCGGACTTCGACCCCGCGCTGCTCTCCGCCCTCGAACGGGTCACCGTGGAGGGAGGCGAACTGCTCACCGCCCGCGGCCGCTGGCCCTTCGAACTGGATTTCGAAGGCCTGGAGTTGAACCTGGCCGGCCATGACGGCGAGGTGCGTGGAAGCGCCGCCGCAGGCCCGGGGACGATCACCGTGGGTGATCGCCCGCCCGTGGAGGTGCGGCGGGTCTCGGCGCGCCTGTCGTGGAACCGGGGGCGGCTGCATCTGCAACGGATCTTCGTCGCCGACGGGGCCACCCGCGCCGGGGCGTCGGCGTCGCTCAAGTGGGCCGATGGGCGCTGGCTGCTCTCCGGAGGCGCGACGGTGAGCGTGGCCCTCGAGCGGTGGATCGCCGACGACCCGGAGGCGGAGGGATGGATCGAGTCCCAGCTCGCCTTCAGCGGGGAGTTGCCCGGCCCGTGGGTAGTGGACGGTGATTTCCGCGCCCTCGGCCCGCTGCGCCTGGCCGGGCTCGACTGGGAGGCCCTCGAGGGCCGGATCCATCTCGAGCCGGACCAGGTGCGGGTCGATCGGGTGGCCGGGCGCAGCCCGGGGGGGACCCGCCTGGACGGACTGCGGATCGAGCGGGAGGAGGGGGGCTGGACGG
The DNA here is from genome assembly GCA_030949985.1 of Acidobacteriota bacterium. Taxonomy (NCBI): domain Bacteria; kingdom Pseudomonadati; phylum Acidobacteriota; species Acidobacteriota bacterium. The sequence continues at coordinate 216,205 of JAUZRX010000023.1, read as the reverse complement.
TGGAAGGCCCTCTGCGGGTCCGGACGGCGGAGTGGGCCCGGCGGCTGGGGCTCGATCCGGCGCTGGCTTCCGGAGAGGGGGATCTCCTCCTGCGGGGCCGGCTGCGCGACGGGCAGGCCCCCGCCCTGGAGGCCTGGGGGCGGGTGGTCGGCGCGGGGAGTTCGAGAGCGCTGGACGGGAAGTTCGACGTGGCCCTGGCGGGGGACGGGGGGCAGCTGTCCTACGACGGTGACTGGGGCGCGCGGCGGGTCCGCACACGGGTGGCCTGGTCGGGGCCCGCGGCGCGGCGGTCGTGGAACCTGGACCTGGATGTCGAGGCCCCCGATTCGGCGTCGGCCGGTGAAGCGCTGGAAGTCGCCCGGGAAGTCTTCGAGTCCCGCGGCGGGACCTGGCCCGCGCTGCTGGTTCCCGTCCCGCACCGGGGGCTGGCCCTGGCGCTCACGGCGGCGGGCCGCGGGGAGCGGATCGATCTCCTCGACGGCGAGGTGGTGATCGAGGGGCCGGGCTACTCCCGGGCCCGCTTCGACCGGCTCGCCCTGCGGCTGCGGCAGCAGGACGCCGCCGGGCCGCTGGCGGTGACGGGCCGCCTGGCCCTGGCCGATGGCCGCGGCCTGCTCTTCGAGGCCCGCCGGGCCGCCGGCGGCGAGGTATGGCGGCTCGAGGTTCAGGGGCGGGAGGTGCCGCTGGCCCTGGCCGAGCCTCTGCTCGAACCCTCCTCCTGGCCGGCGGGACTGGGCGGGCGGGCGGCGCTGGCTCTGGCGGGAAGCTGGTCGCCCGCGGGCGGGGCGGAGTTGGACTTCGCTGGATCCGTGGAAGGCTGGTCCCCGCTGGGTACGCCCTTTACGCTCGAGGCCGAGGGCCGCTGGTCCGGGGCGCGGCTGGAAGTGCGCCGCTCGCAGGGGCGCTGGGGCTCGTTGAGGGGGCGCCTGGCCGGCGGAGTGCTGCTGGCCGACGGCCCGGATCCGTGGCCGGTCGAGGCCCGGGGGCGGGTGGAACTGGATGCCGACCTCTCCCGCCTGCCCGCGGAACTGGGACTCGAGAGGGTCCGGCGCGGTCGGGTGGCCCTGCGCGAGGAGGTGGCGTGGGGGGCGGAGGGCTGGGGCGCTTTGGGCTGGGTGGGCTGGGAAGGCCGCGAGGTGGCCGACGTCAGCGTTCCCGATAGCAGCGCGCGGAACGAGCCCCTGGCCGGGGGGGGCGTCCGGGTGGATGCCACCGTCGCCGCCCTCGACGCGGTGGCACGGCTCGGCGGCCGGCTGAAGGCGCCGGACTTCGACCTCGAGTTGAAGTGGCGCGACCTGGAACTCCTGCAACTGGTCGAAGCGCGCTTGCGGCGGCCGCTGGAGCTGGGGCTCGGCGCCTGGAGCGATGGTTGGATCCGCGTCGCCGGGCCCCTGGCCGAACCCCGGAACTGGGTCGGCGAGGGGCGCGTCGAGCGCCTGGACCTGCTGGGGCCGTCCTACAGTGCGAGCCTGGTCGAGCCGGCGGGCCTGGAGTACCGCTCCGGTCGGACCCTGGTCCTGCCCGGGTCCCGACCGCTGGTTTTCGAGGGCTACCCCTCCGGGCGTTTCCAGCTTTCCGGCGCGGTGCACCTGGGGGGGGCGCGGGGGGCCGAGCTGGACCTGGCTTTCGGGGGCGACGCGGAGCTGGGGCTGCTCGAGATCCTCGCCCCGGACATGGTGGCGGCCGGCCGCCTCGAGGGGGAGGGAAAGGTCGTGGGCGCGGCGGCCAACCCCCGTTTTGCCGGTCGCCTGCGGGTGGAAGGCGGCCGGGCCCGCTGGTTGAGCACGGGGGTGACTCTCGAGGCCATCGACGGCGAGGTGATCGCCGAAGACCGCAGCCTGCGCCTGGCCGGGGCGCGCTGCCGACTGGGCGGCGGGGAGGTGCGTTTCGAAGGTGGCCTGGAGATCGACCACTGGCAGCCGAATCACCTGGATCTGGCGGTGGAGGCGCGGGACGTGGCCCTGAGTTTTCCCCGGGGTCTGTGGGGGCGCTACGATGCGTCGCTGGAGCTTTCCGGGCCTCTCGAATCCCTGACCCTGGCCGGTGGGGCCACCTTGCTGGCGGGGCGCTACGGCCGGGAATTCGATTTTCTCGATCCCCTCTCCGGGCGGACCCGGCTGGTGGATCCGGGCTCGCCGTTCTCGTCCTGGCTCTCGCGGGTCGGGCTGGACCTCTCCCTGGTGGCCGAGGATTCGCTGACGATCCGCAACTCGATGGCCCTGGCCGGAGCCGGACTGCGGATCCAGGTGGGTGGCACCATGGCCCGGCCCCTGCTCTCCGGACAGGTCAACCTCCTCGACGGAGGTCGCCTGAGCTTTCGGGACGTGAACTACGAACTGCTCTCCGGGCAACTGCTCTTCGACGATGCCCGGGGCGAGCCCGTCACCTTGCGCCTGCGGGCCCAGACCGAACTGAGGGGCTACCGCATCCAGCTCGACCTGGACGCCTCGCCGGAAGATCTGGACTACCGCTTGACCTCGGCACCGGCCCTGGCCTCGCGGGACATCCTCCTCCTGCTGCTGACCGGGCAGGCGCCCGGGGACGCGGGCGGCGGGACGGGCGGCGGCGATCCCGCGGACCTGGCGGGCGCCTATTTCGGCACCAAGCTCGGTGAACTGCTGCTCTCCGGGCCGGCTCGCCGGTGGCTGGGCGTCTCGCACTTTCGCATCTCTCCGGCCCAGGTCGACTCCCGCACCTCGCCCACCGCCCGGGTCACCCTGGGCCGCCGGATCGACGAGCAGACTTATGTGCTCTATTCCCGTGATCTCTCGGGGGCGGGGCGGGACGTCTACCGGATCGAACGGGATCTCGGCCGGCGGATGCGTCTCGAGGTGGGACAGAACATCCTCGGCGGCTTGGGGGCGGGAGTGAGTTGGCTGACCCGCTTCGGCGGAGGTGGTGGCGCGGCGGGCAGCGACGGCAGGGGGGCGGACGGGCGCTGGCAGGTGGTGATCGAGGGATGGCCGGAGGCTCTCCGGCGCACCCGGCGGCTCGACCCGCGCCGGCTGAGTCGGGGCGCCCTGACCCGGGCGGCCGTGCTGGACGTCCAGGATCGCGTCAGGCGGGCGCTGGTGGAAGCCGGTTACATCCAGGCCCGGCTCGACTCCCGGCGGGAGAAGGCGGCCGGGCGGGAGCGGCTGGTGGTACGGGTGGATCCCGGGCCGCGATGGACGCTGGCGGGGCAGGGGCCCGCCCGGGCGGTGCGTGCGGCCCGCGAGGTCCTGACGGGGCTGTGGAGCGAGACGGAGTTCCGCGTGGCGGCCCTGCGGGAAGCCGAGCGGGTGTTGCGCGAACGGCTCGCCGACGAGGGGCGGGCGGTGGCGGTGGTGCGTCTGACCCGCGAGCCTCCCGAAAGCCACAGCCTGCTGCTCGAGGTCGATCCCGGTCCGCGGGTCGTGGTGGAGCGGGTCGTGCTCGAGGGCGTGTCGGCGCTCTCCACCGAGGAAGTGCTGGCGCAGATTCTCTCGCGGCCTTCGCCCGCCCTGACCGGACCGCGCCGGCGGATCTATCGGCCGCGCCTGGCGGAGGAGGACCGGATCGCCGTCCAGAGTCTTTACGAGCAAAAGGGTTTTCTCGGGGTGCGGGTGGAGCAGAAGGCCCTCTTTCACACCTCCGGTCAGGCGGTGGACCTGCTCTTCCGCATCGAGGAGGGCGAACCGGCGCTCACCGGAAGGGTCCAGGTCAGCGGCGACTGGCCCGCCGCACTCGGTCCGGCGACCGACGGACTGGACCTCGTTCCCGGCAGGCCCTTCCTGCCCTCCCTGCTCGACGCCGACCTGCTCGAGCTGCGCAGGCGTCTGGACCGGGCCGGGTACTACCGGGCACGGGTCTCGAGCCGGAGCCGGCTCGACGGCGACAAGGTGGACGTGACCTTTCTCGTGCGCAGCGGCGAGCGCGCCCGGGTGGCCGGGATCGGCTACGAGGGCCTCGAGCGCACCAGCCGCAAGCTGGTGCAGCGCTACGTCGACCTGCGCCGGGGCGATCCCGTCAGCGGTGAGCGCCTGCGCGCCCTCGAACGGGAACTCTTCCGCACGGGCCTGTTCCGCGACGTGGAAGTGACTCACGAAGCGGTGGAGGGCGAGCCCGGGTGGCGGCGGGTGGTGTTGCGCGTGCGCGAGACGCCTGCGCTGGCCCTGCGGTTGACGGCGGGCTACGACACGGAGGAGCAATTCGGCAGCAGCGTGACCCTCTCCCACGACAACGTGGGCGGCAAGGGACGCCGCGCATCGGTGCAGGCCTTCGCCACCGCGCGACGGCGGGGAGGGCGTCTGACTTTCGAGCAGCCCCGCATCTTTCGTGACCGTCTCGAGGGGTTGCTCAGCTTCGACATGCAGCGGGAACAGCGGGAAGGCTTTACCGTCAGCAGCACCGGCATCGCCCTCCAGATCGGTTCGACGGCCCGCCGGGACCATCGTTGGCAGTGGATCTACGCCTTGAGTGCGAACCGCTTCACCGACGTGAACCTCGATCCCGCGGCTCTCGAGGGGGAACTCCAGGCCGAAAGGGGGCGGCTCGAGCCGGTGCGACTGGGTTCGGTGGGGCTGACCTGGAGCCTGGATCGGCGCAACGACCCCTTCCTGCCGACCCGCGGCGGCATCGTGCGCAGCGACGTGGGGATCTTCGCCCGCCCCCTGGGCTCGGAGGCCAGCTTCCTGCGCTGGCGCGGCCAGGGGGCGCTCTACCGGGGTCTGGGCAAGGGAAGGGTGCTGGCCGGCAGCTTGCGGGTCGGTTTCGAGTGGCCTTTCGCCGGCACTTCCGGCATCCCCCTCTCCGAGCGCCTGTTCGCCGGGGGCGCATCGAGCCTGCGTGGATTCGGCCGCGACCTGGTCGGCCCCCTCGACGGTCCCGGCGGTGAGCCCCTGGGGGGGGAGGCGTCGCTGGTGCTCAACCTGGAGGCGCGGGCCCCCCTGTGGCGCGATCTGCTGCTGGTGCTCTTCGTCGATGCGGGCAACGTGTGGCTCGACACGGGTGGCTTCGATCCGGGAGACCTGCGCCGGGCGGCGGGACTGGGCCTGCGCTACAACACGCCGGTGGGAGCGCTGCGGATCGAATACGGCTTCAAGCTCGACCGCCGGCAAGGGGAATCGCCCGGTCGCTTCGTCCTCTCCATCGGCGAGGCTTTCTGAGCCGCGGTGCGGAGCGTCGGCCGCCGGTTGGTGGCCCCCGGAAAAAAGCAGGACAATGGACTCATGGGGCAGATACTGGGCATCGACGTGGGTACGAAAACCCTCGGGCTGGCGGTCAGTGACGCGGGGCAGACGGTGGCGCTCCCCCTCAAGACCCTTCAGCGGCGCTCTTTTCGCGCCGACCTGGCCGCCCTCGGCGAGGTGCTCGGTGAACGTGAGATCCGGGAGGTGGTGATCGGCCTGCCCCTCGATCTCGACGGCACTCCCGGCGCGATGAGCGAGGCTTCCGAAAAGCTCGCCGCGGCGCTCGAGGCGCGCTTCGGAGTCAGGGTGCATCGCTGGGACGAGCGCCTGACGACGGTGGCCGCCGAGCGGGCCCTGCTCGAAGGGGACGTGTCCCGTCGCAAGCGGCGCAAAGTGATCGACAAGCTGGCGGCGACGCTGATCCTCCAGGGGTTTCTCGATCGTCGCGCGCTCGGGGGTGATGGGCGATGAAGGTCCGCCTTCTGCCGGTCGCGGCGGTGGTTGTCGCGCTGGCTGTCGTCGCGGCGGCCGGAACCGCGCTCTTCCTCCACTTGCCCCAGGGAGAGCCCGGCGCGGCCCCGGTCGGCATCACCGTCGAGCCGGGCGCCAGTGCCGCCGAGGTGGCTCGGGCCCTCGAGGAGCGGGGCGTGGTGCGCCCCGCCTGGGCCCTTTCGCGGGCGATGCGGCTGCTGGGTGTGCAGCACAGGATCCACGCTGGAGAGTACCGTTTCGAGCCTCCCCTGGCGCCTTCCGAAGTGATTCGCATCCTCGGCGAGGGGCGGATCGTCCCGCTCAGGGTGACCGTGCCCGAGGGACTCGACCTGCACCAGACGGCGGCGCTTTTGGCCCAGGCGGGGGTGGCCGGGGCCGGCGGCCTGCTGGCGGCCTTCTCCTCCCCCGCGGCCATCGCCGATCTCGATCCGAGGGCGACGGACCTCGAGGGTTACCTCTTCCCCGAGACCTACTCCTTTCCCCGGAACTACGACCCGCGGAAGGTGGCGGCGGAACTGGTGGGCACCTTCCGCAAACGTTTCGTGGAGGTCTACGCCGACGAGATCGCCGGCGCCTCCCTCGACCTGCGCGAACTGGTGACCCTGGCGTCGCTGGTCGAGCGGGAAACCGCCCGACGGGACGAACGCTCACGCATCGCCGGGGTCTTCGTCGAGCGCCTGGCGCGCCACATGCGCCTGCAGTGCGATCCCACGGTGATCTACGCCCTGCGGCGGGCGGGCCGCTGGGATGGCGACATCCGCCGCCGGGACCTGGCCTGGGATCATCCCTACAACACCTACACCCGGGCCGGCCTGCCCCCGGGGCCCATCGCCTCGCCCGGCCTCGAGAGCCTCCAGGCGGCCTTGCGGCCGGAGCGGCGGGGCGAGCTGTTCTTCGTCGCCGGTGGCGACGGGGGTCACGTCTTTTCGCGCAACCTGGCCGACCACCAGCGGGCGGTACGGCGATACCTCCGGTGGCGACGGGGGAGCGGTGGCGGGAGCCGGTGACGGGAGCCGTGCCCGCGGGATCCCGGCGCGGTCCGGCGTCGGGAAGACTTCGCCGGCCGGTGGCTAGACGCCGTGGTTCGCCGCGTCCTCGTGGATGCCGTGGAAGTTGATGGTCCGGCGCCGGTCCTGGTCGAAGAGCATCTCGTTGATCTGGCCGTTGGGCAGCACCTCACCCCGCAGCAGACACTCGTAGTGGAAGCGGCAAAAGTCTTCGGCGTAGACCGGATCCTGGCAGCGGCTGGTGCCGCCGAGGCTGGAACGGAAAGAGCAGGTGCGAGTCTGGGTGGCCACCTTGGAAGCCTCCTGGCAAGGGGCGTATTCTACACGGGCCCGGTGGAGCCGGGTAGGCAAGGAGGGGACGATTTGGCAGCGCGTCGCCGTCAGACGGGAGGTCGACTGGTTTCGCTGGCCGCCCTGCCCCCTCCGCGGGGAGGGCCGGCGGCGCTCTACGCCGCGTCCCGGGTGGCCCGGCTCCGGGAAGAACTGGGGGCGGATCTCGCCCGGCACCTGGTAGGGGCCCGCTGGGAAGACGGCACCCTGGTGCTGGAACTGGCCGGCAGTGGCTGGGAGCGGGCGCTGGCGGCGGACCTGCCGGTGCTGACCGAACGCCTTCGGCAGCGCCTGGCCAGCCCGCGGTTGCAGCTCCGGGTGCTCTCCCGGCCGGATGTGGAGGTGGCGGCGGAGCCGCGCCGACGGGGCGCCGGAGCCCGCCGGGAGGGGAGCGGGAGCGAGCGCCTGCGGGCCCTGGCGCGGCGACTGATGGCCCGGCGCGGGATCCGTCGCGTTGACAGCGGGCCGGAAGGAAAGTAGAAACTGCCTTCCCCCCGGTGCTTTGCGTGCGCCGGGGAGAGTCCCCGCACCGGGGGGCTAACCGACCAACGCACCAGGGGTAACGATATGCCACTCACGCCGACCACGGGCGGGCTCGGTGGGGAAGGTGCGGGCGCTGTCTCCTCCCGCGGCGGCCACGTGCCGATGATCGAGATCGACGGTCTGCGCAAGCTCTACGGACAGTTCGAGGCTCTGCGCGGTATCTCGTTTACGGTCTATCGAGGAGAGGTGGTCGGTTTTCTCGGGCCCAACGGCGCGGGCAAGTCCACGACGATGAAAGTCATGACCGGCCTCGTGCCGCCCACCGCGGGGACGGCGCGGGTGGCTGGGCACGACGTACTGGACGATCCGATAGAGGTGCGACGGGCCATCGGCTTCCTTCCCGAACACCCGCCGCTCTATCCGGAAATGATCGTCCGTGACTACCTTTCCTTCACCGCCGAGATTCGCGGCATCCCCCGGCGTCGGCGCCAGGCGGCGGTGGACGCGGCCATCGAGCTGTGCGGCCTGCAGGAGGTGCATCGGCGGCTGGTGGGCAACCTGTCGAAGGGCTACCGGCAGCGGACCGGCCTGGCCCAGGCCGTGATCCACGAGCCGCGGATCCTGATTCTCGACGAGCCCACCGTCGGTCTCGATCCGACCCAGGTGGTGGAGATCCGCGGCATCATCCGCGACATCGGTCGGGAACGGACGGTGATTCTCTCGAGCCACATCCTCCCCGAGGTGCAGGCCACCTGCGAGCGGGTGGTGATCATCAACCGTGGTCGCCTGGTGGCCGACGGTCGGATGGACGAGATCCTCGCCACCGGGGGCGAGAAACGGGTCCTGGTGCGCTTGCGGCGTCCACCGGACGACGGGAAGGCCATCGAAGCCCTCGATGGTGTCGAGAGTGTCGAGGACCAGGGCGAGGGGCTGTTCCGCCTGGAACTGGAAGCCGGCGCCGAGCGGCGGGAGGCCGTCGTGGCCGCCCTCGCCGCCAGCGGCTGGGGGCTGTACGAGGTCCGTTCGGAGACCACCAGCCTCGAAGAGGTCTTTCGCGACGTGGTCCTCGAGGAGGCGGCTCCATGAACTTCGTCTGGGCGATCTTCCGCCGGGAACTGAAGTCCTACTTCGTTTCCCCCCTGGCCTACACGGCGATGGCCGTCTTCGTGGCCTTCCAGGGAGTGCTCTTCTTCATGGCTCTCGGCCAGTACGAAAGCCTGCGCCTGCGGGCGGCGTCGAACCCCCTGATGGAGGTGCCCGGCGGCGAGATGATCGTGCGCTCCTTCCTCGGGCAGGACCTGATCTGGACGCTGCTGGTGATCGTTCCCCTGCTGACCATGCGCCTGCTGGCCGAAGAGAAGAAACAGCACACCGCCGAACTGCTGCTGACGGCGCCGATGACGACCCGGCACCTGGTGTTGGGCAAGTTCTTCGGGGCCTGCGCGGTGCTGGCGGTGATGCTGCTGATCACCACCTGGATGCCGTCGCTGCTGCTCGCCTGGGGGCGTATCGATCCCGCGCCGATGATCAGCGGTTATCTCGGCGCGTTTCTCTACGGTGCGCTGCTCCTGGCCCTGGGCCTGCTGGCCTCCAGCCTGACCGACAGCTCGATGATCGCGGCCTTCCTGGCCCTGGCGATGGTCGCGCTGGTCAATCTCGGCGGTGTGCTGGCGGTGAAGATTCCCTTCATCGGTGAAAATCTCGAGCAGTTCACCCCCTCGGCCAATCTCAACCTGCTGGCCCGGGGCGTGATCGACACCCAGCCGCTGGTCTTCTTCGCCGCGGCGATCGTCTTCGTTCTCGATCTGACCTCGCGGGTCGTCGACAGCCAGCGGTGGAGGTGAGGGCATGAAACGCTTTCTCTACGCGGCATGGCCGTTCGGCCTGGCTCTTCTCGTGGTCGGGGTGGGCTGGGGGGTGATGGCGTCGCGGGTCATGCCGGTGGCCTACCAGGCGCTGATCGGGCTGGGGCTCCTCCTTTCCGCCGCCGGCCTGTGGGGCGGCCGGGCCTTTCTCTTCGACCGGGTCGGGGGCAAGCGGGTGCGCTTCGGCGCCGGCTTCCTGCTCTCCGCGGTGGTCGGCCTGTTGATCGTGCTGCTGATCAACTTCATCTCGGCCCGCTATCACCAGCGCTGGGACCTGACACGGACCCGTTCGTTCTCGCTGCACCCGGCCACCTTGCGGGTGCTCGAAAAGATCAGCGGCGACGTGGACGTCTACGCTTTCTTCCCCGAACGCAATGCCCTCGAGTTCCGGGCGGTCAAGGAACTCTACGGGACCTTCGTCTTTCACCAGCCGAAGATCCACCTGACCATGGCGGATCCCAACCAGCGGCCCGACCTGTTGTCCGAGGCCGGTGTCAGCGGCAACCGGATGACGGTGGTGAAGTACGGCGAGCGCGTGAGCTATTTCCCGGGTTACGGCGAGGACAAGCTGGTCGCGGCGTTGATGGAAGTCGCCCGGGACGAGCCCAAGGTGGTCTACTGGGTCATCGGGCACGGGGAGAGGAGCGTCGACGCCCAGGGCGGGGAAGGCTACCTGCGGCTGCAGAGCGAGCTGACCAAGAACTTCCTCCAGTTACGCACGATCTCCCTCGGGCCGGGCGAGCCGGTGCCCGGGGACGCTTCGCTGCTGGTGCTGGCCGATCCCCGGCGTCCGGTCGGCGAGAAGGAGACCGCGCTCTACGACGCCTACCTGCGGGCGGGAGGCCGCCTGCTGGCCCTGGTCGACGCGGACTTCAAGCAGGCCGACGGCCAGCCCCACCCCCTGGCGGGACTGCTCGAGCGCTGGGGCATCCGGGCGATGCCGGCGGTGGTGATCGATGCCCGCGAGTCGAAGCTGGCGGACTATCCCGAGCCTCTGACGGTGATCGCCGATCGTTTCGGTGTGCACGAGACGGTGCAGGGGCTCGAGGGGCAGCGCGTGCTGATGAACGTGGTCCGCCCCGTCGAGTTTTCGCAGGTGATGAGCGATCAGCAGATCTTCCACCACGTGCTGCTGCGCGCGGGCCGTGGCACCTACGTGGAGAGTGACCTGGAGCGGGCGGGACGGGTGCGGGAGATCGACCCCCAGGCCCTCGAGCCCTGGCTGGACCGTCCACCGGTACTGGCCGTGGCGGCCTTCCGCAAGTACACCGACGAGCGTGACCCCGGTGACCTGGGCCGTGTGGCGCGGATGGTGGTCGTGGGTGACGCCGACTTCCTGAAAGACGATTTCTTCGATGCCCTGTCCAACTCGGAGCTGGCGATGAACCTGGTGCGCTGGCTGACGGGGGAGGAAGTGCTGATCCGCCGCCAGGGGGAGGCCAAGGTGGCCAAGCTGGCGATGCAGATCGAGCCGGGCCAGCGCCGCCTGGTGCGGATGATCGTCGTCCTCGAGGCGCTGGGTATCTTCCTGGTGGGCTGGATCGTCTGGTTCTTCCGGAGGACCCGCTGATGCGCAGCAAGGGCGTTCTGGCGGCGGTGATCGTCCTGGCCCTGCTGGTGGTCTTCGTCGCCCGCGAACGCCGCCGGGACGTGGAGGAGGGCGTCCTCAAGCCCTCCGAGGTGATCTTTCCCTGGGGCACCTACCGGGTGACGGACTACGAGTTCGAGCTGCGTTCGGAGCCCGGCGGGAAGGTGCATTTTCGACGCGGTTCCGAGGGCTGGGAAGTGGCTTCCGGCACGCCGGGCGCCGACGTGACCTTCGCTCCCGACCTGCTGAGCGCCTGGAGCCGGATCCGCTTCGTCGAGAGCGTCGACGAGCATCCCACCGGGGACGATCTCGAACGCTACGGCCTGGCGGAGCCCATCGTTTCCCTGGTGGCGCAGCTGAGCGCCCCCGAAGGCGGGGAAGGCGAGGGTGCGCGGGAAGCGCGGCTCGAGGTGGGATTGCCTTCGCCGTTGAAGCCGGCGTTCTATGCGCGCATCGACGGCTTTCCCCGGGTCGTGCTGATCTCGGCGGACGCGGCGGACCTGGTCCAGGGCTCCGGGCGGGAGGCCCTCGGCCTGCCGAGCCTGATCAGCGAACCACGAAGGTAATCACGCGCTCGGTTCGTTCCCCGCCGGGGAGGGTCGCTCCGAAGCGGATCCGGTAGTGGCCGGGCTCGAGCTTGCCCGCCGGCAGGCGCCAGGCGCGCGGGCCGAGACCGTGGGGGTCCCGGCCGGCGGCACCGAGGGGCTGATAGGGCCCCTGTTCGTTGTCGGCGCGCTCGAGCTGCCATTCGAGGATCGGCACCTGCGGGGCGTCCGGGGGCGGGGTGACCTCCACGAAAAGGGCGAAGGGATCGTCGGCGCTCAGTTCGGTGTCCAGGCGGGGGACGACCAGGCTGCCGTGGATCCGGAAGGGGGAGTATTCCTGCCCGTCGCGGGCGGGATCTTCGATCCGACGCGCCAGCAGCGGACCGGTGAAGCGGGGCGCGGCGGGCTGCGGCGCGGGGACGCGCACCTCACCGTAGATCGGCGCGGCCCCTCCGCCCCGGCGATCGAAGACCAGGGCCGAGAGTTTCCAGCGACCCGGGGGCACGACCTTGACCGCCTGCAGCCGCAGCCAGGCGTCTCCGCGGCTTGCGGGCGCCGGTTCGGTTCCGAAGGCGGCCTCGTCGAACTCGATGCGGGCGGGCCGGCCGTCCGGTTCGCCGAGGGGGCGCAATTCGGCGGTGGCGGCCAGGCGGCTGGAAAGGCCCATCGCCGAGCCGTCCCAGGCAGGGGCCAGGTCGCTGCGCGCCACCGCGAGGGTCAGCGCCAGCAGGGAGTCTCCCGCCGGTGTGGTGATGGGGGTGGCGACGAAGGTGCCCTGGTAGGAGCCGACGAAGGCTTCGGCCCGCACCACCGCCCGCAGCAGGTCGGCCTCGGTGGGAACCTCCTGCAGGCGACCGAGGTCCATCGCCGTGGCCAGGGTGCCGCCGCCCCACGGGACGTTGCGGATCAGGCGCTCGATCGACTTGGGGAGTCCCTCGGTGGAGTTGACGTCGTTGATGTCGAGAAAGACGCTGTTGAGCCGGGGATCGCGGGTCAGCCGCCAGTCGTTGTCGTCGTCGCGGACGAAGGCGATGACCGTGTGGGCCCGGGTGGCCGCGTTCTGCAGGCCCTGGTAGTGCCAGCGCAGCAGGCCGCGGTTGATGGTGTTGCGCTCCCCGGTGTCGTAGTCCTGCCGCTGTTCGGTGTCGTTGGGAGGGCCGAGCAGGATGTAGATCTTGCCCCGGTCGGTCTTCCAGCCGGGCAGGGGGGTGTCGTCGAATTTGCGGTTGGCCTCCGCCACGCGGGCCCAGAAGGTCAGGCGGGCCTCGTTGGCGGGGGTGCGGGGATCGGGATCCCGGCGGTCCCAGAAGCGGCGGATGAAGGCCAGGCGCTCGGCGGTGCTGTCGAGCCGGCGGTAGAGCCGCGCCTCGCTGCGGTTCATCAGGTAACGGACGGGACCCTTGTGCCACTCCCGCAGGCTGGTGGGCTGGTGTCCCTTGCGGCCTTTCGCGGCGGGCGCGAAGGGGGCCGCGAGGAGCAGCGCCAGCAGGACCAGGGACCCGACCAGGCCGCGAAATGTTGACCCTCGCCGATTCACGGGCCTAAGATAACCCCTCTCGAGGCAGCCCGCCGGTCCAGGGGACGGGGGGGCCTTCACGCTCTCGATACCGGACCCCTGGAGGAGTCGACCGAATGAAAGTGAACCGACCTGTCCCGAGTGCGGCGTTGGCGGCCTGGGTGCTGGCGGCGGCCCTGCTCGTCGCGTGTGCGCCCCAGGGGCTGCCCGGCGATACGCCGGACGCGCGCTCGCTGGCGGCCGCCGAGCTGGGTGTCAACGGGGCCAACGAGAACATCCCCCCACTGGTCGAGGCCTTGCGCCGCGACCAGGAAATGGTCCAGATCCAGGCCGCGACCTCCCTCGGCCGGATCGGCACCGTGGAGGCGGTCGCGGCCCTCTCCGAATTCATCGATGCCGACTCGCGGCTGGTGCGCCAGGCCGTGGCCCAGGCCCTGCGGGACGTGGATCCCTCGGCCTATCCCCAGGCCGCCGAGGTGCTGGTGGAAATGGGCAAGAAGACCCTGCCCCAGGGGCCCGACAAGGATCCCGACCTGCTCGTGCGGGCGGCGGTGGTGACCTCGCTGGCCGTGGTGCAGCAGCCGGTGGGCGTGGAATTCCTGGTCGAACGTCTCGAGAAGGACGCCGACGAGGGCATCCGCAACGCCGCGGTACAGACCCTCGGCCGCCTGGGCGACCCCCGGGCGGTGGACGTGTTGATCGACGTCTTCCACACCGACAACCAGAAGAACCGTTCGTGGGCCGTCGAGGCGCTGGGCGAGATCGGCGACGAGCGGGGCCGGAAGGTGATCCTGGAGGCGCTGGAAGACTTCGACCCCGTCTGCCGCGGCAAGGCCGCCTGGGCGCTGATGCAGATGGACGGCGAGAAGGCGGCCCCGGTGCTCACCGAGCGCCTGGCCGTCGAAGAAGACGACATGCCCGCGGTGGTGATGGCTCACGCCCTGGCCCTGCTGGGGCGCAAGGAGGCCGTCCCCTTCCTCGAGGACAGGGCCCTCCACGCCCGGGACAACTTCGCTCGCGCCGAGGCGGCCCGGGTGCTCGGAGAGGTGGGCCGCAAGGAGACGATTTCCGTGCTCGACCGGGCCTTCCGCGAGGACCGCGACGGATTGGTCCAGCGCGAGGCCGCGGTGGCGATCAAGAAACTCTTGGCGCGCTTCCCGTCCGACGGCAGCGACGCCGGTTGATCCAGCTCCCGATCTCTCGCTCGAGGGTCGGGCAACGTCGGTGGAGGGAAAGCCGCCGCAGGAAAGCGGCCGGTTTTCCGTTCCACGAGGAGATTCGCAAATGGGTATGTGGGGCCGCAAGGACCAGGACGATATCAGGCCGGTGAACACCCCCAGTAGCCCGACACCGGCACCCACGGCCGACCGGCAGGCGCCCCAGGCGGCGTCTCCGAGAAAGGGAGCAGTGATGGACACGACCAAGGCGATCATCGGACCGTCGATCCAGATCAAGGGCGAACTGATCGGCAAGGAAGACCTTGTCATCGAAGGGCACGTCGAAGGCGTGGTGCGCCTGTTGGACCATCACCTGACCATCGGCTCCAAGGCCAAGATCGAGGCGACGCTGGAGGCCAAGGCGATCCGCATCGAGGGCAGCGTGATCGGCGACGTGGTCGCCGGCGAGCGTGTCGAGCTGATGGCTGGAAGCTCTGTCAAGGGCGATATCGCCTCGCCGCGGATCAGCATCGCCGACGGAGCGCGCTTCAAGGGCAGCGTCGACATGGATCGCTCCAAGTCTCCCCAGGCGTCCGCCAAGGACAAGACCGCGGCGGCGCCCAAGTCGGCCTCGGTCAGCCACTGACCGGCCCCGGGGTCCGAGCGCCATGGGTTCATGGCTGCGTCGCCGGTCCTCGGGCTCCTCTCCCCCGGGTGAGGATCCCGCGGCGCCGGTGACCGGCGGTGCTTCCCGCTTCCTGCTGGAAGTCTTCGAGAAGATCGAGCGTCGGAGCGAGGAGGGCTCTGCCTACCGGGTGCTGATCGTGGGGCCGCCTTCCGGCCGGACCATCGAGACCTTCTCGCGGCACGGGGCCCGGGTGACGGTGGACGGTGAGGACTGGCCGGAACTGCCCCTGTCCCATGCCGACGCCGCTTTCGACCTGGTGGTGGGGCTGGACCTGGTGGACCTGCTGGAGGACGAGACGGCCGCCGCGCTGGGCGCGGAGTGGGCCCGCGTGCTGGTCCCCGGCGGGAAGGTCTTCCTGGTTTCCCGGACCGGGGCGGCGCGGCTGTCGTCGGCAGAGCGCCTCGAGGTGCTGGAAGACGCCTCCCTAAGGGCCTTGCCCCGGGCAGGGACCCGCTCGCGCCTGATCAGCCGGGGCAACCGGGCCCTCGAGCGCCTGCTCGAGCCGCTGATCGTCGACGAGATCCTTCTGCGGCGGGATGGTTTGCGGGAGGTGGTCTACAAGCGGCCGACCTGAGCCGGCCTTGCCCGCCCATCCTTCCCAACCTACGTTTCCTTTCGGAGTGTCCAGGAGGGAAACGATCCATGTCCCCGAATCCGACTCACCCCTCGCTGGCCTTTGCGGGTCGGCTCGAGGCCATTGGCCTGGCCGAGGTCCTGCAGATCCTCGGAGCCACCCGGCGCAGCGGGATCCTCCAGGTGGAGCAGGAGGAGCCTCCCGAGCGGGGAGAAATCGAAATGGAGGACGGCCGCATCGTGCGCGCGGCCCTCTCGCCGGCGCCCGAGCGTCTCGGCGCCGTCCTGCTGCGGCGGCGGGCGGTGGACCCCCAGATCCTCGGACAAGCTCTCGAGCGGCAGGCCGCCGTCGCCCCGTGGAAACCCCTGGGGACGGTGCTGCTGGAAATGGGCGCCCTCGAGCCGGGTGACCTGGCCCAGGGCCTGGCCGAGCAGATCGAAGAGGCCGTGGCCGTGATCCTCTCCTGGAAGAGCGGCGTGTTCCGTTTCCGCACGCCGGCCCCGACCCGGCCGCGCCCAGAGCAGACCGTGCTCGGTGTGGCTCTCGACACCCAGCAGATCCTGCTGGAGGCCGCCCGCCGCTGGGACGAGGACCTCTGCCGGGAGCGGGTCCTGCACTGAGCTTGAGCGAGGGGAGGCGAGGGGCTTTGCGGCCGGGACCCGTCTCCGGCCGGCGCGGGCTCACGAAAAAGGCCGGAGCCCGCTGGGGCCCCGGCCGATGGGTGCTGCCGCTTCATGGTGCCGAAGAGAGGACTCGAACCTCCACGGGCTTGCGCCCACATGGACCTGAACCATGCGCGTCTGCCAGTTCCGCCACTTCGGCAACGACGCCAGAGTCTAGACGGGGCTCTCGCACTCGTCAACCTTGGCGCAGACGAGGATCGTGAATTTTCCGGGGGGCCGAGCCTGCCAGCACGGGATGGCGGCGAGGTCAGGCTTCCGTGCTCTTCCCCGGCATGGCTCGCTTATGTCGCCAAAACCGCCGCATGCGGTTCGAGCCCATCAGCCGGGGATGCCGATCTCGAGGGGGCGGCGGACCCGTTGCCGGGTTTTTCATGTTCCCGCCGGCGGGTCCTGCCATGGGGTCCGCCGGTCTTGCGGTCGAGGACGGTCTCTGTCCGGGCAACGCGTTTCGGGGTTCGTGCGAGCGATTCTTGAATTTATCAATGAAATATATGCGTGAATACGGAAAACCCTGTCAGCGGATTGTCTTCATCCTCCGCGGGCAAGGATCCGGTGGCGCTTTCACGGAGCGCGGAGAGAGATCCCGGGGGTTTCTCCCCGCGGCTCAAAGGACCAGCAGATGGCGGCGCGGGAAGTAGCCGACCCGGCGGTCGCGGAGTAGCTGGTTGCCGATGATGCCCTGGGTTCCGGCGAGCTCGAGGGTCGCGCCGAGCAGGCCGGTGAGGGCGCCGCAGCGGAGGGTGAAGTCGATGCCGCCGAGTTGGACGTCCACGTGGTAGGTCTCGGTTTCGAATGACCCGATGCCGGGGTAGAAGTCGTCGATGCGTCCGGCGGAGGGAAAGTCGGCGAGGGAATCGTGCTGGAAATAGCCGACCTGCGCGCCGGTGTCGAAGAACATCCGGTAGGCGGTGCCCCGGATACGGGGCGAGACGACAGGGATGCCCATGAACGAGTCCAGCGGCACGGCGACGCCGTCGTGCTCCAGCGGCTGGCCGGAAAGGACCACCTGCTCGCCGGGAATATCGAAGATGAAGTCGAAGCGCCCCAGGACATCGGCGCCCAACAGGCCGGCGCATGCCATGCCGACGTAGCCGGAAAGGGTGTCGGGGGTGAGGCCGAAATAGCTGTTGTCGAGTTGAAACTCCTCCCCCGCGAAGGCCAGGGTGGACGAAGCGCCGAAACTGGTCGGCGCCCCGGTGTCCAGCAGCCACAAACCGTCCTCCACCTCGAGAAACATGTGGTCGTTACGCCAGCGCAGCGGCAGGGTGCTCACGTCTGTCCTCCAAGACCCCTGGTTCGAAGACGGCCACTTCCATCGGCCACTTCCATCGGCCGCTCCCATCGGCGGGCCGACGGACCGAGCGATGTGTGCTTTCCCCCGGGAGACGATGGCCCCGCCCATTTTCTGGGGAAACGCTCGACCCTGTCAACGCGCCCGGCGGGCGCGACCGGGAGCCGGTGGGCGGGGGCGTGGCGCCGGACTCAGCGACCGCCGAGCAGGCGCCGAATCGCGGGAGCCGCGGGGTGCGTGGGCGCCACCGCGAGCAAGCGGCGGAGGACCCGTCGGCCGAGGTCCGGGCGACGGCCGCGGCCCATCAGGAAATTGCCGAAGGCGAGCAGGGTTTCCGGGTCGTCGGGATTCAGCTCGAGGGCCGTCTTGTAGGCTTCGAAGGCGGCGTCGAGCCGGCCCCGGTCTCCCAGGCGCAGGGCGTACAGGCGCCAGGCTGCGACGCTCTTCGGTCGGCGTTCGGTGCGCCGACGCAGGCGCTCGAGGTGTTCGTCGGAAACCCCGGCGACCCACTGCAGGTAGGGGTCGCGGGGGCGCCGGGCGAGGGCGCGGAGCCGCAACGCTTCACCCTGGCGGCGATCTCCGCTTTCGGTGGCCCACGCGCCGCGGAGCATCTCGCCGAGGGCCGTCCGGGCCGCTTCCAGGCGCCGGGTCCAGCCCGGAGGGGGAGGGGCGGTCAGCAGGCTCTTCGCCGCCGGCGGGGCGCCGATCCAGTCGCTGACCCTTGGCAGGGCCGGGCGGCGGCCGTGGCGGGCGAAGTACTCCACCCGCGGCCGGTCGTCGGTGACCATCGCCGCATCCCCGGCGATCGCTTCGAGTCCCCGGCGATCGAGCCAGGCGGCGGCCAGCAGGGAGGGGCCGTCGGCCAGGCCGATCTCTCCCAGCGAAGCCTGGACCGGGGCGGGGGCCAGGCGCCGGTCGAGGGTGGCGAGGTCGACCTTCAGCGGGGAGGCGCTGCCCAGCAGCAGTAGCTCGCGCTCCACCGGCAGAAAGCCGAGGACGTGCTCGAAGGCCCCGAGGAAAGCCTGGACCAGCATCGCGACTTCCGCGTCGGACTGGGAGTGGAGGGGGATCCACTGGGCGAAGACGCCGCCGGGACTGAGGCGCTCGAGGCCGAGTTCGTAGAAATCACGGGTGTAGAGCGCCACCACGCCGGAATCCCGCGGCGGCGGCGGTTCGAGGGTGATCAGGTCCCAGCGCCGCTGTCGCGAGAGCATCAGGTGACGGCCGTCTTCGACCCAGAGCTTCGTGCGGGGATCGGAGAGAAGATCGCCGTTGACCGCCTCGAACAGGGGCAGGGCGTCGACCACCCCGGGGGAAATCTCGGCGATGTCGATGCGTTCGATTTGCGGGTGACTGGCCACCGCCGCGCCGGTCATGCCCGTGCCCAGGCAGATCACCAGGGCGCGGCGGGGCGTGCGGGCGTAGAGCACCGGCAGGTGGCCGAGCAGGCGCATGTAGCGGCGGGCATAGAGGTGGGTGCCGGTGAGGCTGGTCTGGTTGGTGATCAGTCGCCGGAAGCGGAGTTGCTGGGGGTTGTCCTCTTCGACCACGGCGAGGGTCTGCACCGGCCCCTCGGTGAAGGTCAGCACCTGGTCGGCGGCGAAGCGACCGAGCAGGCCGTGGCGCACGGGATCCGTGCCCCGGGCGCTCAGAGCGCCCCCCAGGCAGAGGGCGGCGGTGATCACCAGCGTCCGGCGGCGCCGGACGGCGGGCACGGCGGCGGCGGCCACGGCCAGTCCCGCCGCCGCCGTCAGCGCCGCCAGACAGCTCAGGGTGCCCGCGCTGCCCAGGCGGGGGAGGGCCCACAGGCCGCCGGCCAGGGCTCCCGCCACGGCTCCCAGGGTGTTGAGCGCGTAGGCCAGGGCGAAGCGTCGGCCCATTTTTTCGGGCCTGGCCGCGGCGATGCGCGCCACCATGGGCACCACGAAGCCCAGGGTCAGGCTCGCCGGCAGCAGGGCGAGAAAGCTCCCGGCCAGCTCGCCTCCCCAGGCCCAGGCACCCAGTCCGACGAGCCGGGCCAGCCCCCGTCCGGCGCTGCGGTAGAACCCGGAGTCGAAGCTCAGGCGGGCCAGGCCCAGGCCCAGGGTCAGGGCTCCCAGGGAGTAGGCCACCCAGCAGCCGGGGAAGGCCGTGCGGTCGGCCAGGCGGCCCGCCGCCAGGGATCCCAGGGCGATGCCCACCAGGAAGGCGGCCAGCATCGTGGCGAAGGCGTAGGCGCTCGACCCGGCCAGCACCGCCAGGATGCGGTGGGCGACCACTTCGAGCCCCAGGCCGGCCAGGCCGCTGACGCAGAAAGCCGCGGCGGTCAGGGCGAAGGCTCCCCGGGGCAGAGGGTGCAGGGCCACGGGGGGGGCGGGTGCCGGGGAGAGGGACTGGCGCCTGGCCCGGCGGGCGAGAAGCAGGGCTCCCGCCGCTACGGCCAGGTCGATCCCGCCGGCCAGGGCGACCGAACCGGAGAGGCCCAGGGCGTCGATCAGGACGAAGGCAGCCAGCAGGGCGCCGGCGGCGGCCCCCAGGGTGTTGAGGGTGTACAGCCGCCCCACGTCGCTCCCGGGCAGGCCGCCGGCCTGTACGGCCCATCGGGCCAACAGGGGAAGGGTGGCTCCCATGGCCAGGGTGGGGATCAGCAGGCAGGCGGCGGCGAGAAGGCCCCGCGCGCCGGCCGGCAGACCTCCGGGGCCCGCCAGGCGCGCCGCCCAGCCGGGCAGCATCTGCCCCACCAGGGGGATGGAGAGCAGGGACCACAGGCCCACCACGGCCTCGGCGGCGGCGAAGAAAGCCAGGTCGCGCTCCGGCCGGCGGTCGCCGATCCAGCCGGCGATACCCGAGCCCAGGCCGAGACCCGCCATGAAAGTCGCCAGGACCACCACGGCGGCGTAGCTGCTCGCGCCGAGGGAGAGTGCCATCCAGCGGGTCCAGACCACCTGGTCCACCAGCGCCGCCACGCCGCTGGCGGCGAAGAGCAGGGCGACCGCCAGGCGTACGCCGACGGCGGCTCTCGGTTTCCGGCTTGGTTGGCTGCGCCCCATGCTCGGCTCGCTCCCTGTTGAAAAACGGACTTCATCCTACCCAATCGGCGCTCTCGTCGCCGTGGCGGTGACCGGGAGAGGGCGCCGCCGGAGTGCCCCGGCTTCCCGGCGCCGGGAGACCCGCGTTCTCTTTCCCGGGCTGGTGGCGCGGCCAGGCGGCGAGGCTTTCCGGCTCGCGATCCGTTCGGCGCGCGTCCGCGCAAGCCGTGACGCCGAGCGGTCGACGACATGCAAAAAAGAAGGATGGAGACGGTCACCGGAGCTTCGGCCGGCTCGACCTCTCCGCTCCGTGACCGGGGGTGTTCGAACCGGGAGCGACGCAAGACGCATGGGCCTTGCGCCAGGGAGCGCGGGGCCGCCGGCCGGGTGGCCCCGGTCGCGGAGGAGAAAGTGTGACCGGGGGGCGCCGCGTGCGTCGTGAGCGTTGACATTCTTTTCCGCGCTGGATAGCCTACCGTTGCGGTTCGCGGGTTTTTTTGTTTGATGGTGGTTGCCGGTGAGGTCGCTTCGGGTCTTACCGGCGCATGGTTGGAGGTACGTCACAATGCGGAAAGTTTCTTTGTTTCTCGTCGTCCTGATCCTGGTCGGAACACCGGTCCTCGCGGTCGAGGGACCTTATGCCGGCCTGGGTCTCGGTTCTACGAAGGTCGATGACACGGACGTGGATTTGGTGTTCTCGGACAGTGCGATGGGCTGGAAGGTCTTCGGTGGATACGCGTTCACCGACATGTTCGCGATGGAGTTTTCATATTTCGAGAGTGGAACGGCTTCGGACTCTCTTTTCGGCGAGAAGATCGACGTCGAGGTGACCGGTTACACATTGGTGGGCCGGGGCTCACTGGCCCTCGGCGATCGGCTCGGCGTGTTTCTCAAGGGCGGTTTCTTCTCGAACGACACCGATGCCACCGTGCTCGGGGTGACCCTGAGCGAAGATGACAGCGGTTTGACGCTGGGGGCGGGGCTGCGCTACCAGAGCACCGACCGCATCGCGATTCGTGGTGAGTTCGACTGGTTCGACGCCGACATCGACACGCTGTGGAC
This sequence comes from Acidobacteriota bacterium, assembly GCA_030949985.1. NCBI lineage: Bacteria > Pseudomonadati > Acidobacteriota > Acidobacteriota bacterium. Next base: position 194,766 of record JAUZRX010000023.1, on the reverse strand, counting down.
GGTGAGCGTTGGATTGGAGTTTTCCCTCTAGCAGGGGCCTGCGAACCGCGTCGTCGGCCCCGCACGCGGGGCGGCTCCTTCGTGGGGGCCGACGACTCCAGGCCGAGCCGGACTTCCCCGTCCCGGCCGGCTCCGGCGCCGCGTGGACGGATGCCTCGAGGCGGGGACGGCTCTTCCCCGGCGCCATGGCTCGGAGTACCCTACGGCCATGTTGCGCTTGCCTGGAATCGAGAAGATCGAGGCGCTCCTCGCCGACGGGGAGATGCTGACCGCCCGGGAACTGGCGGACCGGCTGGGGCTGTCTCCCGAACAGCGCCCCTCCCTGCGCCGCCGCCTGCAGCAATGGGTCAAGGAAGGATCCCTGGTCATGGCCCGCGGGCGGCGTTTCGGAGCCGTGCGGGACCTGGGGCAGGTGGTGGGCCGTTTCACCCGGCTGCCGGCGGGTTACGGCTTCGTGGCGCCGGACGATCCCCAGCAGAAGGATCTGTTCATTCCTCCCCATGCCCAGGCCGACGCCCTCCACGGTGACCTGGTCGCCGCCCAGATCGTGGAGATCCAGCGCGACGGGAGGCAGGCGGGCAGGATCCTGCGGGTGGTGGAGCGCCGATCGCGGAGCCTGGTGGGCCTGCTGCAGCGGACCTATTCGGGAGCGGCGATCGTCGACCCCCTCGACAGCGGCTTCGGCTTCGAAGTGCTGGTGCCGGCCCAGAAGACCGCCGACGCCCGGAGCGGCGAGCTGGTGCGAATCGAGATTCAGCGCTTCGCGGAGCCCGGGCAGCCGGCCACGGGCACCGTGGTCGAGCGCCTCGGCCGGCCCGACGACCCGGGTGTGGAGGTCGAGGTCCTGATCCGCAAGTACGGTCTCGATCCGGAGTTTCCCGCCGAGGTGCTGGAGGAAGTGGCGTCTTTGCCGGGAGATCTTTCGGGCTGGTCTCTCGAGGGGCGGGAGGATTTCCGGGACAGGATCGTCGCCACGGTGGACGGGGCCACCGCCAGGGATTTCGACGACGGGATCTGCGTCGAGCAGCGGGAGGGCAAGACCCTCCTGCACGTCTTCATCGCCGACGTGGACGCCTTCGTGCCCGAGGGTTCGGCGACCGACGTGGAGGCGCTGCGCCGGGGCACGAGCGTCTACTTCCCCGGCCGCGCCGTACCCATGCTCCCCGAACGTTTGAGCTGCGATCTGTGTTCTCTGCGTCCGGACCGGCCGCGCCTGACCCAGGGCGTGACCCTCGAGTTCGACGGAGAAGGCCGGCGGTTGGCCACCCGTTTCCACCAGGGGGTGATTCGCTCCCGGGCGCGACTGACCTACGAGCAGGTGGCCGCCCTGGCCGAAGGCGGGCGCGAGTCCCTGGCCGGCGTGGACCCCGAGGTGGTGGCGATGCTCGAAAGAGCCCTGGCGCTGGCCGCCCGGCTGGAGCGGGCCCGGTCCCGGCGGGGCGCGGTGGACTTCGACCTGCCGGAGCCGGAGATCCTGATGGACGTGGAGGGCGCCACCATCGGCATCGAGGCCCGGGGCCGCAATCCGGCCCACCGGATGATCGAGGAATTCATGATCGCGGCCAACGAGGCGGTGGCCGAAGTCCTGCTCGCCCGCCAGGAGGCCGTGCTCTACCGGGTCCACGAAAAGCCGCCCCTCGATCGGCTCCAGCGCTTGGCCGAGGCCCTCGACGGACTGGGCTACAGCTTTCCGGTGAGCCGCCAGGGCCGGATCGAGCCGGGTCGGCTGCAGGAAGTGATCGCCGCCAGCGAGGGACGGCCGGAGCATCCCCTGGTCCAGCGCCTGGTGCTGCGGGCGATGGCCCTGGCCCGCTACGACCCGGCCTGCCTGGGCCATTTCGGGTTGGCCCTGACCCGCTACCTGCACTTCACCTCGCCGATTCGGCGCTACCCGGACCTGCTGGCTCACCGGGCGCTGCGGCGGGTGCTGCGTTCCGATCCCGGCAGCGGCGGCGCGCGGGCCGAGAGGGAGGCGCGGATGCCGGAACTGGCCGTGGAATGTTCGCGGCTGGAGCGCGAGGCGGAGGCCGCCGAGCGGGAGGCGATCGCCTGGAAGATGGCCGCCTTCATGGCCGACCGCCTGGGGGAAGAGTTCGACGGTACCGTGGTCGAGGTGGCTCCCCACGGGGTGCACGTCCTGCTCGGCGAGCCCTACGTGGAGGGGATGATCCCCATCGCCCGCCTCGGCCAGGAGTACTTCCGCTACGACACGGCTCGACGGCGCCTGGTAGGCCAGGACACAGGCACGGTCTATCGCCTCGGCCAGCCGATTCGCATTCGGGTCGATCGGGTGGACCTGCTGCGGCACCTGGTGGATTTCGCTCCCGCCCGGCTGCCCGGGCCCACGCGTCCGGGGCAGGGTCGGGGCCGGGGTCGGCGGGGCGGCCGCGCCGGGGCCCGGCGGCGCGCACCCCGGCCGAAGGGAAGGCGGCGGTGATCCGTGGTCCCGTGCCGTGGCGCGAGGTGGAGCATACGGCCGATGCGGGCTTCGCGGTGGAAGCCGCCGGGATCGGCGCGCTCTTCGAAACCGCCGCCGCGGCCCTCTTCGGCATGATGGCGGATCTCTCCCGGGTAGGGATGGACCCCGAGCCCGTGGCGGTGCGGGCCGCCGGCCCCGACCTCGCCGCGCTGTTGGTCGCCTGGCTGTCGGAACTGCTGTCGGTGGCCATGAGCCGCGACATGGTTTTCTGCGCCTTCGAAGTGCAGAGTCTCGATTCCGGGCGGGTTTCCGGCAGGGCTTGGGGCGAGGCCCTCGACGTGGAGCGTCATGCTTTTCGCACGGAGATCAAGGCCGTCACCCATCACGGCCTGGTTCTCGAGCCGCGGGGTGACGGCTGGCGCGCCCGGGTCATCGTGGACCTGTGATGAGTGCCTCGCGGAAAGCGGGATGGGGCGTGGAGCCGATCGACCCGTGGCGCTGGCGCATTCCACGGCAGGGTGGAATGCGGGTCGAAGGGCTGATTTACGCCGACGCGGGGCTGATCGAAGACGTGCTGGGCGAGAAAGCGGTCGAGCAGGTCGCCCATGTCGCCTGTCTGCCGGGCATCGTCGGCCGCTCGCTGGCCATGCCCGACATCCACTGGGGCTATGGTTTTCCCATCGGCGGCGTGGCGGCCTTCGACGCCGATACGGGGGTGATTTCGCCGGGAGGCGTGGGCTACGACATCAACTGCGGTGTGCGGCTGCTGGCCACCGATCTCGCATGCGACGCCATCGAGTCGCGGGCCGGCGTCCTGGCCGACGCCCTCTACCGGCGGGTGCCGGCGGGAGTCGGCTCCCGGCGGCCGGACCTGGACCTGGGCCAGCGCGAGATGGACCGCGTGCTCACCGAGGGGGCCGGTTGGGCTGTGGGGCGGGGCATGGGCGATCCGGGAGAGGCCGAACGGATCGAAGAGGGCGGATGTCTGACCTACGCGGACCCCGCGGGGGTCTCCCCGCGGGCCCGGGAGCGGGGTCGTCGCCAGCTGGGCACCCTGGGCTCGGGGAATCACTTTCTCGAGGTGCAGCGGGTGGATCGCATTTTCGATCCGGGCGCCGCGGCGGCCTTCGGCCTGTTCGAAGGGCAGGTGACCGTCTCGATCCATTCCGGATCCCGGGGGCTGGGCTACCAGGTTTGCGACGAGTTCCTGCGGGTGATGCTGGCCGCGTCGCGGCGCCATGGCATCGAGTTGCCGGATCGGCAGCTCTGCTGCGCGCCCCTCGATTCCGCCGAAGGGCGGCAGTATCTCGGCGCCATGGCCGCCGCGGCCAACTTCGCCTTCGCCAACCGCCAGATCATGGCGCACCAGGTGGCGCGGGTGTTCGAGGAAGACCTGGGCCTTCCCCCGGCGACCCACGGCCTGCGGACCGTCTACGACGTCTGCCACAACATCGCCAAGTTGGAGACCCACCGGGTGGAGGGCCGTCTGCGTCGCCTCTGCGTGCATCGCAAGGGGGCCACCCGCGCCTGGGGCCCGGGGCGCGAAGGCTTGCCGGAGGCTTACCGGCCGTGGGGACAGCCGGTGCTGATTCCCGGGGACATGGGGCGCTACTCCTTCGTCCTCGCGGGGCGGGAGGGATCCGCCGAAGCCTTCTGCTCGGCCTGCCACGGCGCCGGGCGCCGGCTCTCGAGGGGCGCGGCGCGCAAGGCGGCGAGGGGGCGCGCGATCCGTCGCGAGATGGAGGACAGGGGCATCGAGTTGAGGGCCGCCGGTGCCCGGACGGTGGTCGAGGAGATCCCCGAGGCCTACAAGGACGTGGCCCGGGTGGTCGCCGCCGTGGAGGGGGCGGGCCTGGCGGCGCCGGTCGCCCGCCTCCGGCCCGTCGCCGTGATCAAGGGCTGACGGCCGGGTCCCCGGGGCGGGAGAGGGTCAGCCCAGCTTGTTGTAGGCGGCCTGGAGGCGGGACTTGGTGCGCGCGGCGGCGTTGTCGTGGATCACGCCGGCCTTGGCGGTGCGGTCCACCAGGCCGAGGGTGGAGGCCAGCAGGGATCCGGCCCGGTCTTTCTCTCCGGCTTCCACGGCGGCGCGATAGGTCTTCAGCGCGGAACGCAGACGCGAGCGCCACCAACGGTTGCGAAGGCGCCGAGCTTCGTTTCTCCTGGCCTGCTTGGCCGCCGACTTGTGATTCGCCATCTTCTTCCATCCTTGCGACTTACGGGCACACCACCACAGAGCGCAGACAAGGGCCCCGCGCGGAGAGCCGGTATTGTGGGTCAAGCGGCCGGGGCTGTCAAGCCGCCGGCGAGGTCAATCGTCGAGGATCCCCTTGCGCCGGAAGTACTCCCGGGCGATGCGGGCCTCGTCGGAGTCGGGCCAGGTGGCGATGACGGTCTCCAGCGTCTCGACACCCTCCACCCGCCGCCGGGCCTCGAACTGGGCGATACCCTTCTTGAGCCAGGCCCGGGCCAGCTTGTCGCTCTCGGGATAGGCCGTGATCAGGTGCTCGAAGGCCTTGACCGCGTCGGGGTAGCGGTGGAGCGCCACCAGGCACTCGCCGATCCAGTACTGGCAGTCATCGGCCAGGGGGCCGGCCGGATCGGCCCGGAGGGCGCCCTCGAAGCCGGCCAGGGCCAACTCGTAGCGGCCCCGGGAGTAGTCCGCGTAGGCCCCGTGGAAGAGGTCTTCGGGGGCGATCGCGGCGGTCGACTCTTCGGGGGCGGGCGTCGCGGTCTCGGCCCGGGGCTCGGTCGCGGCTCCCGGGGGCGCGGCAGGAGCTTCGGCGCCGGGCCGGGCCCCGTCGGCGGAGGGGGGCAGCCAGGAGGGCGGGGGGGTGCGGCGCAGCAGGCGGACCTCGGCCAGGGTCTCGTCGAGACGCTTCTGGGTGGCCAGGAGCTGTTCTTCGATCACCTGGAGCCGGTGCTGGAGTTCGCCGATCCGGGTGACGGCTTCCGCGCACAGGGGGCGCTCTTCGCCCTGCCCTGCGGGCTGCTTGAGTTGTTCGATTTCACCGAGGATGCGGGCCGAGTCTTTCTGCAGTTTGAAGAGCTGATCGCGGATCTCTCCGGCGTCGGCGGTGGTCGCTCCTCCGGGGACGGGAGGGACACAGGCTCCGAGGGCGAGGGCCAGGAGCAGGATGCCGGCGACACGGGGGACGCTCATCGGAGGGGCTCCGCGCGGAACTCGGCGCGCCGGTTGCGGGCCCAGGCCGCCTCGTCGTGGCCGGGGTCGGCCGGGCGCTCCTCGCCGTAGCTGAGGGTCTCGATGCGTGCCGCGTCGAGGCCGAGGCGGATCATGTGCTCGCGGATGGCCCGTGCCCGCCGGGCGCCGAGCTCGAGGTTGTATTCGATGGTGCCGCGCTCGTCGCAATGACCCTCGACCACGACCCGCAGGTCCGGGTGCAGGGTCAGCCAGCGCACGTTGGCCTCGATGGTCCGGAGGGAGACGTCCGAGAGGGAGGAACTGTCGAAGGCGAAGAAGACCGGCTGCAGGACCTGGCGGGCTTCCGCCACTTCCTCGTCGAGGCTCTGGACGGCTTCGTCCATGCCCTGCTGAACCAGTTCCGGTTCGGCGAAGCCCTCGCCGGCCAGCTTCTCTTCCCCGGCGGCCGCGTCGGCGCCGGCGGAAGCCGGCGTGCCCCACTCCGGGGCGCCCTCGGCACCGGGGCCGTCGGAGGGCGACGGAGTGTCCACCACGGGTGTGGTCGAGGGGCGTGGACATCCCACCATGACAAGGGCCAGCAGGGCCACGACCATGACCCCGCCCCGCATCCTGCGCTCTGAAAGCATCTGTCCTCCTTGGGGAGCGATCGGGAATCGCGCCCGGACCGCCCTATTTTGGCCGCCTCGCCACGGGATGCAATCGTCTACTTGCGGAGAGGGCTCCAATCCGGGGTGAAAGACTCCCGGCCCCGGGTCAGCCGCCGCAAATCGCTGCCGTCGTCGCGGATGGTGTAGATCGAGTACATTCCCGTCCGATCGGAGGCGAAGACCAGGTGGCGTCCGTCCGGCGCCCAGCGGGGGTTCTCCTTGTTGCCGGGGCCGGAGGTGATCACCGTCTCGCGGGCCGAAGCCAGGTCGTGGATCACGATCTCGAATCTCCCGGCGATGCGGCTGACGAAGGCCAGGCGACTGCCGTCCGGGGACCAGGCGGCCGATTCGTTGTAGCGGCCCTCCCAGGTCAGACGCCGCTGGTTGCTGCCGTCGGCCTGCATCAGGTAGATCTGCGGGGTTCCCGAACGGTCGGAGGTGAAGGCGATCTCACGGCCGGACGGGGACCAGCACGGGGCGGTGTCGATGGCGGAGTTGCGGGTCAGCCGGGTTTCCCTGCCGGTCTCCAGGTCGTAGAGGTAGATCTCCGTGTTGCCGTCCCGGTCCGAGGAAAAAACCAGTTGGCGTCCGTCGGGAGAAAAGTCGGGAGCCGCGTTGAGGTCGCCGCCCTTGGGATGGAGCGTGGTCACCTCGCCCTTTTCGGAGAGGAGGTAGATCGATGGCTTGCGGCCCAGGTACGAAAGAAAGGTCAGCCGGCGGGCATCGGCGGACCACGACGGGGAGAGGTTGATCGCCCCGGTGGTGGTCAGGCGGCGGACCCGGGCGCCGTCGTAGTCCATCAGGTAGACCTCCTTGCCCTCTCCATGGCGGGAGACGAAGGCGATCTTGGTGCTCGCCAGCCCCGGTTGGCCGGTCAGGGCCGTCACCACCGCGTCCGAGGCCGCGTGGGCCAGCCGGCGCAGATCGTCGGGCAGAAGGCCGCCCCACTGGCGGTGGAGGAGCTTCTCACCGCCGCCGGTCTCCAGCAGTCGAACCTCGAACACCGCCCGCCCTTCCCGCTGGCGCAGGGTGCTGCTGAGCAGGTAGGCGGCGCCAACCTCCTTCCAGGCCGCCGCGTCGTCGAGACGGGTGGCGGGAATGCGCCCTTCTCCCCGGGGGTCGAGCAGGCCGAACCAGCCGGAGAAATCCAGGTCGTCCCTGAGCACCTGGCCCATTTCCGCGGCGTCGGCGGCGCGGGCTCCACCGGTCACCGTGGTGGGAGGAACCGCGATGGAGATCTTCGCGGCGGCGCGGCCGGAGATCACTCCGGTCAGCTCGCCGGGATCACCCTGGGCCAGCATCCAGGGCGGGAGAAACCAGAGCAGGCCGACGACGATCCATCCAGGAAGGGGGCGGGGCATGTGGCGCAGTGGGGGCATCGTGGGTCTCCCGGTCACGGTCCGGAGGGAATCAACTCGAAGACGAAGCGGGCGGAGAGGGACTCTCTCTCGTAGCTGCGGGGCAGGGGCGGCAAGCGGCCGAGGGAGCGAACCGCGCGGAGGGCGGAGAAATCGAGGGGGGCGTAGCCGCTGGGCACGTGGACGCGCGCGCCGCTGACGGTTCCGCTGCGGTCGATGGTAAAGGCGATGACCACCCGCCGGGGTGCCGAGGTGGACGGCAGCACGGGGCGGTCGCGCCAGGCCTCGCCCAGGCGGGCGGTGATCAATCCCACGTACCAGTCCGCGGTGAAGGGCTCGTCGGTCTCCAGGCCGGCGACACCACCGGGGATCGGCGTGCCGTCCGTCGGTCCGGGGGGCGGCGTCTCCGGCGCGGGCTCGGGGCTCGGCGGGGGGGGCGTTTCCTTCTCCACCGGCAAGGTCTCCGGCTGGGCGGTGACGCCCCGGGGTTTTTTCACCACCGTCCGGGGCGCGTCGGCCTGGCGCCGCCGGGGGGCCTTCCGGGGTGGGGTTCTGGGCTTGGGGACGGGGCGGGCAGCCCGGGTCGCCGCCGCCGGCCTGGCGGCCCGGGGCTTGGCCGGGGTCGCGGGCCGGGCGGCGGCCAGGCGCACCACCATCGCCGGGGGAGGCGGTCCGGTCAGGCCCTGGCGGGACCCGGCGACGAAGACCGCTGTGATCAGCAGCAGGTGGGCCGCGAGGGAGATCCCGACGGAGCCGGCCTCCATCGGCGAGGGCAGCAGGATTCGCAGGCGAACCCTCATCGGCGACCGGCGGCGCTTCCTCGAGAGGGATTGGCGGCCGGCGGGCCCACGATCGGCTCGGTGACCATCGAGACCCGGGAGATGCCCGCCGTGCGCAGAGCGTCCATCGCGGCGAGCACGCGTCCGTAGGCCACGGCCGCATCCGCCTCGAGGAAGACGGCGGCGTTCGGGCGGTCACCGCCCCGCCGGCGGACTTCCTCGATCAGCAGGTCGTCCACCACCGGAGAGCCCGCCACGTAGTATTGGCCGGCCCGGTCGATCTGGATCGTCACCCGCTCTTCTTCGATGGCTTCGGCGGAGACGGCCTGGGGCAGGCTGATGTCGATACCGCGGGTCAGCATGGGCGCCGAGACCATGAAGATGATCAGCAGCACCAGCATCACGTCCACCAGCGGGGTGACATTGATTTCGGCCAGTGCGGTTCGGGGGCCCGATCGGCCGGGGCCGGCCATCATTCAGCCCACCCGCCGCCGCCGCTTCTGCAGCAGATGGGTGAAGTCGTACTGGAACTCCTCCATCTCGATGCCGAGTACGCGGACCTGGCGGAGAAAGTAGTTGTAGGCCACGGCGGCGGGGACGGCGGCGACCAGTCCCGCGGCGGTGGCGATCAGGGCCTCGGCGATGCCTGGAGCGTAGGTTTCGAGACTCGCCGCCCCGGTCATGCCGATACTCTGGAACGAACTCATGATGCCCCACACCGTGCCGAACAGGCCGACGAACGGGGCGGTGCTCGCGGTGGTGGCCAGGAAGGTCAGTGAACGCTCCATGTCGCGAGTGTTGGCCGCGGCCGTGCGGGCGATCATGCGCTCCACGTCGGCGATGGCTTCTTCGTCGAGGACCCTGCCGCCCCCCTGGGGAGACTCGAGGGAGAGCTGGCTGACTTCGTGGAAGGCGGCCTTGAACAGGGCCACGACGGGGGAATGGGGCCACTTCTCCGCGAGGTCCCGCAACTCCGCCAGGCGCGCGCCGCCGTGGAAGCGGCCGAGGAAGGAACGGGTTTCGCGGGCTGCGGCCCGGAAGACCCGCGCCCGGGCGACGATGATGCCCCAACTGGCGATCGAGGCCGCCAGCAGCAGCAGCAGGACGAACTTGGCCACGATGCCCGCGTCGAGTACCAGGTCGAGCACACTGGGACCCGCCTGGGCGAGGGGAAATGCACTCAGCACGTTGCCTCTCCACGAGCCGCAGGTGCCATCTTCGCGCTCATGGGGCGAAGCCACCCGGACCGTTCGGAAGCTAGCATGGCCGCCGGGAATCGGGCAAACCGGAACAGCCCCGGGCCGGCTCTCAGGGAGAGAAGGAACGGGCGGCTTCTTCTTCGGCGAAGACCTCGAGAATGCGTGCCAGGCGGGCGAAGAGTGGAATCGGCTCCCCCTTGCGGATCGCCCGGGCGAAGAGGGGCAGCCAGCGGGCGAGATGCTCCCCGACGAAGTGGCCCTGGGCGTCCAGGACCTGCTGGAGGGCCTGGCGGTCCTGGGTTTGACGGGCGGCCAGCTCGTGACGGCAGAGGTGCTCCATGAACTCGAACTCGGTGGTGATGAAGTCCACGGGCTCGTCCGCGCCGGAGGCGTCGAGGCCCTGCTCCCTGTAGCGCTCCTGGACCCATTCCGTCGAGGGGCCGAGCAGCTTGCCGTCGATGTACCACGAAGCGTAGGGCGGGGCCGGTACACCCTTGCGGGTGTTGACGAACAGTCGAACCTGTTCGTTGCGGGCCTTGGTCAGGTCGCGGATCGGAAACAGTTCGAGCAGGCTCTCGACCGCCTCGAGGGTCCCGGAGTAGGCCGTCATCCGGCGATCGAACTTGGACTGGCGATAGCGCTCCCCGGGGCTCTCCGCGTCGTCGTCCGTCGGTTCGGGAAGCTCGTGGAAGAGGGGACCCACGTTTTCGTAGACCCAGATGCGGATCCTCAGGTCGAATTCCAGGTCCGGCGGCAGCTCCGCCGCCGTTCGATCGTTCATGCCTGCTCCTTTGGGGACCCTGGCCGGCGGGATGCCGACCGGAGCCCGTGCCCGGGAAAGCTTCCATTGATAGCATGATCCCGGCCCCCGGTGAAACCCCGGGGCGGGAGGCCGGTCTTGGGCGTGGAAAACCTGCTCCTTTCCGCGGATCTGATTCTGCGCCATATCAGCGATGGCCTGGTTCTCGTCGACCTCGACGGCAAGATTCTCTACGCCAACGAGGCCTTCGGGCAAATGGTCGGCCGAAGCCGGCAGGCGTTGCCCGGGCTTCGCCTGGCCGACCTGTTTCCCCGGAGCGAGGTCCGGCAGGTGACTCCCCGGAATCTCCTGCCCCTGGGCGACGAGCCCGTCGCGCACTTCAACGTGGGCCTCTCCCGGCCCGACGGTGGCCAGGGCTCGTATTGCTTTACCGCCTGCCCGGTGCGGGACGACCAGGGCCGGCTGGTGGCTCTGCTCGAGAATTTCCGCGGCATGGACCGCTTGCGCGACGTGATCCTGGGCCTGCGAGAGGTCAACGCCGCCGTCGAATCCGAGCGCAGGCGGACCGAGCAGATCGTCAACTCCATCGGCGACGGGATCTTTACCGTCGACGAAGAGCGCAACATTCTCTCCTTCTCGCGCAAGATGGAAGAGATCACGGGCATTCCGCGGGAGGCCGCCGTGGGCCGGCCCTGCCGGGAAGTTCTGCGTGGCACCAAGTGCGAGAGCGACTGTCCCCTGACCTGGTCGATCGAGCACGGCCGGGTGGTCGATGGCTGCCGGGAGGTGTTGCGGGTCGGTGGACGCGATCTTCCGGTGGCGATCACCACGGCCTTTCTTCTCGACGACGAGGGGGGGCGGGTCGGCCTGACCGGTGTCGTCAGCGATCGCAGCGAAGTGGAGCGTTTGCACCGCGAACTGGAAGAACGCTATTCGTTCCGCAAGATCATCGGGCGCTCGCGGGCGATGCAGGAACTCTTCCAGGTGGTGGAGGCCGTCTCCGGGACGGATGCCACCGTGCTGATCAGCGGAGAGTCGGGCACGGGCAAGGAACTGGTGGCCCGGGCCATTCACTACGGTTCCTCCCGGCGCCAGGCCCCCTTCGTGGTGATCAACTGTGCGGCGCTCAGCGAGACCCTGCTCGAGAGCGAACTCTTCGGTCATGTGCAGGGCGCCTTCACGGGGGCGGTGCGGGACAAGGTCGGTCGCTTCGAGATGGCGGAAGGGGGGACGGTCTTCCTCGATGAGATCGGCGACACCTCGCCGGCCATGCAGGCCAAGCTTTTGCGGGTCCTCCAGGAGAAGACCTTCGAGCGGGTTGGTGACGCCCGCACCCGGAAGGCGGATGTGCGGGTTCTGGCGGCGACTCACCGGGATCTGCGGGAACGGGTCGCCGCCGGGTGCTTCCGGGAAGATCTCTACTACCGGCTGGCCGTGGTGCCGATCCGGGTCCCGCCGCTCCGGGAGCGGCGGGACGATATTCCCCTGCTGGTCGATCACTTCATCGCGAAGTACGCCCCGCGTTACCTGGGTGAACGCTCCCGGGCGTTTCGCGGCATCTCGAACCGTGCGCTGGCGATGCTGCTGGAGTATCCCTGGCCGGGGAACGTGCGTGAACTCGAGCACGCTATCGAATACGCGTTGATCTCCGCTCGGGAGGATCGTATCGAGCGGGCCTTTCTGCCCGCCGTGATCCGCGGCGTCGGTGGTCCTCGAAGAGCGGGGGGCGGGGTGGCCTCGGGCCCGGGGAACGGCGCGGCGGCCCTGGTGGAGGCTCTCGAGCGCAATCGGTGGAACGTGGGCCGCACCGCTCGTGAACTGGGCATTTCCCGCACCACCCTGTGGCGCCGGATGAAGCGCTACGGGGTCCGGCGTTACGACCCGGGCTGTGAAATGTGATGTTTCAGACTTACTGAACGGTTTGTTTCCCGGCTCGCCGGGGCCTCCGCCCGGGACCCGTGCCAGAATATCAAGTTTTTTGTTTTCAGTAGCTTCTAGGTTATCGTGCCGGTTCTCCTGATTGGCATGGCCCTTGCTCTCAAGCTGGCCCGCCCCAAGACGGGGCCGTGGGCCCGAAGGCCCAAGGAGAGCCACCATGAAGACCAAGCCCTTTGTCGTGGGAGTCCTTTTCCTGGCCTCCCTCGCCCTGGCGACCACCACTGCCTGGGCCGGCAAGCGCCCCAATCCCTATCGCGGCAAATCGGTCTACAAGGCCACCTGCAAGCTCTGCCACGTGGAGGGCGGCGAGGCGAAGAACCTCGCGCCCCTGAGCAAGACCCAGGCCCAGTGGGAACGCTTCTTCAAGAACTCCAAGAAGATCGGCGCCTGTGTCGAGCGGGTGGAGCAGAAAAGCGGGACCAAGCTCAGTGAAGAGGACCTGAGGAACATGTCGTTCTTCCTGGTTTCCCATGCCGCCGATTCGGACCAGCCAGAGACCTGCGGAGAGTAGCCCGGCAGAAGTAAGGAGGGAGGCAAGCATGAAACGAAGCGTATCTCTGCTGCTCGCACTGGCCCTGCCATGGGGCTTCGGCCCGAGTCTCGCCGCCGAAGACGGGACGGCCCGCAAGATCGAGGAACTGGAAAAGCAGATTCAGCAGCTCAAGGAGTTGATCGAGGACGAGGAAATCCCGGCGCGCCTGGACCAGGTGGAGCGGAAGAGCGCCATGGATCGCCTGCTCTTCACGGGCGAACTGCGCATCGCCGCCGATTCCATCGACGGCACTCAGCCGGCCTATTACAACGGCATGATGCTGCAGAAGGGGCTGGTGGATACCCTGTTCTACACCCAGACCAGCCCCTACGGATCGCCGGTCTACGACCCGGCCTGGGATCCCGCCGATCCCCAGTCGATCTACCAACTGCTCGAACAGAATGTCGCCGCCAACTATGGCGAGTATCTCTACTTCACCAGCCGCCTGGGTTTCGATGACCTCAAGCAGGCGGTGGGCGGTTTTCCGCCCGACGAGGTCGCCGCGCTGATGGAGCTTCTGACTCCGGGGACCTACGTCCCGGCTCGGGACTACACCAATGACATCATGTACACCACCCGCCTGCGGATGAACATGCAGGCCGAAATCAGCCCGAATCTCAAGTTCCACGGCCGGCTGACCATGTACAAGGTCTGGGGTGACAGCACCGGGGTGCAGGTCTTCAACGGCCAGCCCAACACGATGAACGTGGATGGCACCACCGTCGGGGTTCCGGGAAGCGACCTGGTGCACGTGGACCGGGCCTTCTTCTCCTGGAACCACATCGGGGGCACCGGGTTCTATCTTTCCCTGGGCAGGCGGCCTTCCACGGCGGGCCCGCCGCTGGAAATTCGAGAGGGCCGGCTGCGGGGTGGCACACCGACCGGCCACGTGGTGGATTACCAGTTCGACGGGGCTACCCTCGGCTGGGTGGTCGGCAACAAGTGGAACAGCGTTCTGCGCTTCTGCTACGGCGTGGGTTACGAGAGCGGTTTCGGCAACGGTGAGCAACTCCAGGCCCCGGCCGACAGGCTCAAGGATGTCAACCTCGGTGGACTCAACATCGACGTGTTCAGCTCGCCGCGGATGTTCGTCCAGGCCACGGCGTTTCGGGCGTTCGACGTCACCGACGGTTTCAACGCCCTGATCGTCATGCCGGTCGATCCGGTCACCGGCAACCCGGCTCCCGGTCCGGCCGTGATGCGCATGACTCCCAGTGCCAACCTGGGTGATCTGGATCTGCTGGCCCTGCTCGTCGAGCGCCACGACGGCCCCGTGCACTGGTTCGTTTCCATGGCCAGCGTCTCTTCCGATCCGAAGAACGTCACGACGCCCTTCGGTGGTCTTTTCAGCGACCCCTTCGAGACGCCGCAAAGTCATAGCGGTTCGTCGGTCTATGCCGGTTTCCGCTGGGATCTGCCCAACGGTTCGACCCAGCTCGGTGTGGAGTACAACCACGGTTCCAAGTACTGGTTCAACTTCACCCACGCCGCGGACGACATCGTGCTTTCCAAGCTGGCCACCCGCGGCGATGTCTGGGAGTTCTACTGGAACCAGGAGCTGGCAAGCCGGGCCCGGCTGCGATTGTCGGTGCTCGACTACAAGTACGACTATTCCGGCTCCGGCTGGCACGTGGGCGCTCCGAAGGATCTTTCGGCCACGCCGATACTGGGTTTTCCCACGTACGACGATGTGCTCAACGTCCGGCTGGCGCTGACCATCAAATACTAGCGGCGTCGGGGAGGCGGCGGCTGCCGCCTCCCCGCCTGAATGCCGGGTCCGTGAAAAATGGGAGGCGAGATGTCATCGAGTCCGCGAATGCCTGTCGGAAGGGGGCCCCATCCCCGGCGGCGCCGGGAGACGTTGACGCTGGATCGGCGGGGTTTCCTGGGCGTCTTCGGCGCCGGGATTCTCGGGACCACGCTCTACGGCTGCGCCGGGCGTCAGCGGCTGCTCGAAGTCGCCGATCCGGCGTCGGAGAGCGTCTCTCCGGCCGCGGTTCGGCAGGTGGCCAGCATCTGCGGCAATTGTGTCAACAAGTGCGGCTTCATCGCGCGGGTCGAGGGAGAGCGCGTCGTCAAGCTCGAGCCGAATCCGCACTTCCCGAAGTCGCGCAACATGCTCTGCGCCAAGGGGAATGCCGGGGTGAAGGTGGTCCACGATCCGGACCGGCTCAAGCATCCGTTGATCCGCACCGGGCCGCGGGGTTCGGGCCAGTGGCGCAAGGCCGGGTGGGACGAGGCGCTGGATTTCACCGCCCGGAGGATGATGGAGATCAAGGAGAAGTATGGTCCCCACGGGATGCTCTTCAGTTCCACCGAGGGCTTCCAGGAACGCTTCTTCCGCACCTTCGGCGCGGCCTGGGGTTCGCCGAACGTGGTCCGGCATCCGAGTCTCTGCCTGGCCTCGGGCAACGTGGCCTTTTTCGCCACCTTCGGCACGGTTCCCGAGTACGACCTCGAGCACTGCGAGTATGTGATCGTCTCGGGGGCCAATCGGGCCGAGGCCTTCATCACTCCCGACACCATCGACATGATGACTCGAGCGCGCCGGGGCCAGATGCGACTGGTCTACCTCGACCCCCGGTTCAGCGTGACCGCGGCCCGGGCCGGCACATGGCTGCCGATCCGGCCCGGCACCGACATGGCTTTCTACCTGGCCATGCTGCACGTGCTGATCGACGAGAAGCTCTACGACGCGGCATTCGTCGCGGCCTACACCCACGGTTTCGACGAGCTGGTGGAGCATGTCAAGCCCTTCACGCCTGCATGGGCGGAGCGGGAAACCGAGATTCCCGCGGGTGAGATTCGCCGCATCACGCGGGAATTCGCCGCCGCGGCGCCGCGGGCCGTGGTCTATCGAGGTCGTCGCTCCTCGTGGTACGGCAACGATACCCACATGCGCCAGGCGATGGCGCTGGTCAATGCCCTGGTCGGCAACTGGGACCGTGAGGGCGGCGTGGTGCCCAAGGAGTCCATCGCGCTGGGCAAGCCCGAAATCCCCGAGTTGCCCTGGCCCGACGAGGAGCGGGTCGACGGTATCGAAGAGCGACACCCCCTGGCCCGAATCGAGGACGGTGTCTACGTGGATTTGCGCGAGCAGGTGCTCGCCGGCCAGCCCTACCCGGTCAAGGGGTGGATGATCTACAAGCAGAACCCGCTGCATGCGCTGCCGGATCGGGCCAGGACCCGCAAGATGCTCGAGCAGATGGAATTCGTGGCGGTGATCGACATCGTGCCCAGCGACACGGCCTGGATGGCCGACGTGATCCTGCCCGAGTCGACCTATCTCGAACGTACCGATCCCGTCGAGGGCTTTCACCAGCCCTATGCCTTCCTGGCCTGGCGCCGGCAGGTGGTCCGGCCCCGGTTCGCGACCCGCTCCTGCCTCGAAATCATGCAAGGCCTGGCGGGAAGGCTGGGCATCGAGAAGTACTTCGACTACGACATCGACGAGTACGTCTCGATCCAGCTCGCCAAGCCGGGGCTGAGTCGGGAGGTCTTCGACGAGACGGGCGTCTGGAGCGACCGCAGCGCGAGAAGTTACGGCAAGACCCTGTCCCCGGACTATCGCTTCCGCACGCCGAGCGGGAAGATCGAGCTGGCCAACGAGCGTTTCCGCCGCCGGGGCTACGCCCCCCTGCCGGTCTACGTTCCGCCGGCACAGCCACCGGAGGGGCATTTCCGGCTCCTCCCGGCCAAGCAGTCCTACTTCACCCACGCGGCGAACCAGAACAACCTCTGGCTCCACGAGCTGTGTCCGGAAAACGCCTTGTGGATCAACGCGAAGGTGGCCGGACGTCGGGGTATCGCCGAGGGCGACGAGGTGCTGGTCAAGAGTTCCGTCGGCCAGGTGCGGGTCAAGGCCCACGTGACCGAGGGGATTCGTGAAGACTGCGTCCACCTGCCCCATGGTTTCGGTCAGCGTTCTGCCGGTTTGCACCAGGCCGTGGGGAAGGGAGCCTCGGATCAGGACCTGATCGCCTCGGCCACCGATGCGATCACGGGGAACGCGGCGCTGCACGAGACTTTCGTCACCGTCGAGAAGGCCTGAGAGAGGAGCAGGGACCATGGCGAAAACGCAATACGGTATGGTGATCGACGCCCGCTCCTGCCTGGACTGCAAGGCCTGCGTGGTCGCCTGCAAGGCGGAAAACGGTGTTCCCCCGGGAGCGAGCCGGGATTGGGTCCATCACACCCTGGAGGGTGTGTTCCCCGAGTTGCGGGCCGTGATCGAGCCCGGCCAGTGCAACCATTGCAGCGAGGCTCCCTGTGTCGATGTCTGCCCCACCGGTGCGAGCCATTTCGCCGAGGGGGGCATGGTTCAGATCACGCGGGAAGAGTGCATCGGCTGCCAGCTCTGCATGGAGGCCTGTCCCTACGGGGCGCGCTACTACGACGAACAGGCCGAGAAGGTCGACAAGTGCTCCTTCTGCCGGCACCGGGTCGAGCAGGGGCTCGAGCCGGCCTGCGTGGTGACCTGCCCGACCAAGGTCCGGGTCTTCGGCGACCTGAACGACCCCTCCAGCGCGGCGGCCAGGCTGCTGGCGACCCGCAGGACGGTGGTCCCCAAGCCCGAGGCGCAGACCCGGCCCAACAACCACTACATCGTCGACTGAGCGGGGTCCATGCCGGCGGGCGGTGGGTTCGGAGAGGGGCCGGGGGGGGGCGACCGGGCCCGTTTACTCCGCCGAGGCGAGGCCCGCCATGGGCGGGGCGGGGCGGGCCACCTGCCGTAGCCGCCGGGCCGCGTCGACGGGGGTCAGCCCGTCGAGTTCGAGGCGGGGCAGGTCCGGCGGAATGGGACGGCGGTGGTCTTCACCGGTGACCAGGGCGACGATCGGGACCTGCCGCCGCTGAATGGCCATCCGCGGGCCGGGGCCGGCGTCGAAGCAGTAGGCGTCCACCAGGCAGAGATCGCAGCCGTGGGTCAGGGCCTTTTCGGCCTCTGTCAGGTCGCGGACCCAGGAGAGGCGGAAACACGCGTCCCGCGCCTCCGCCAGCAGATCGAGAGTGCGTTCGAAGAGGTGCTGGCGGGGCGTAACGAGAACCAGGCTGAGGGTCGTGGGTTCCACGAGGCTCCCCCTGAAGCTGGACGCCGCCCGGATGGGCTCTTCCTCGGTCATTCTAACCGAATCGGCCGGGGGTGTGGGGGGGCGCGGTGCTTTCGCTTGATGTTTGCCTGCAAGCTGCTAGACGGGGGGCAACGTGCTGCCGGGCGCGGGCCGGGCCAGGCCCAGGATGATGCGCCACTGGGCGGGGGTCACCGGCATCACCGACAGACGCTGGCCCCGACGCAGCAGCAACATCTCCTCGAGGCCGGGGGTCGCGCGCAGTTCCGCCAGGGGGATCAGGCGGTCGAAGCGGCAGGTCAGTTCCAGGTCCACCATCAGCCACCGCGGGTCTTCGGGCCGGGATCGGGGATCGTAGGCCGGGGAGGCGGGGTCGAACTGAGTCGGGTCGGGGTAGGCCTCGCGGACGACCCGGGCGCAGCCGGCGACCCCGGGAGGCTGCACAGCCGAGTGGTAGAACAGCACTTGGTCTCCCAGCCGCATGCCGTCGCGCATGAAATTGCGCGCCTGGTAGTTACGTACGCCGTCCCAGCAGGCTCGGCGACCCGCCTCGGCGGCCAGGTCGTCGATGGAGTACTTGGCCGGTTCGGACTTGACAAGCCAGTAATGTCGGGCGCGAGCCACGCTTTCCTCCCTTTCCGGCGGCGGACGCCGCCGACGCCAGGGCGCATACTACCGCGCGGAGACGATCATGCAGGAGGAACAGCCTTGAGCCAGTGGCCCGCACCCCGGTACGAACATTGCCTGGTCACGGGAGCTTCCGCGGGGATCGGGGAGGCCTTCGCCCGGGCTCTGGCTCCCCGCGCCCGGCGCTTGACGATCACCGCCCGGCGGGGCGATCGGTTGCGCCGGCTGGCCGAAGCGCTCGAGGCGCGAGGCCCGGTGCGCGTGGCCACCATAGACTGCGATCTGCTCGCTCCGGACGGCGTGGAGAGATTGATCGGACGGGTCGAAGGGGAGGTCGACCTGCTGGTGAACAACGCCGGTTTCGGTCGCTTCGGGCCGATCGAGCGCTTCCCCTGGAACGACTACGAGCAGATGATCCAACTCAACGTGACGGCCATGGCGGGGTTGACCTACGCCCTGTGGCCCGACCTGGGCCGGGTGCCGGGGAGGGGGGTGATCCACGTGGCGAGTGTCGCCGGTTTCCAGCCCTTGCCCCACTTCGCCGTCTACGCCGCCACCAAGGCTTTCGTTCGGAGCTGGTCGCTGGCGCTCTCGGCCGAGGGCCGCGAGAACGGAACCCGGGTGCTGTGCCTGAGCCCCGGTCCGGTGGCCACCGAGTTCGGTGAACATGCCCGCATGAGCTTCGACTACCCCAAGCCCTTCATGGCGGTCGAGCGCGTGGTGGGAGCCGCGCTCGGGGCCTACGCCAGGGGACGGCGGGAGGTGGTTCCCGGTCTGGTGAACAAGGTCCTGACCTGGGGGCCGAGAGTGCTTCCCGTGGGCCTCCAGCTGGCGTTGGCGCGACGTCTCCTGTCCTCCTCCGGCGGCTAGCAGCCCGTTGAAAAGCTCCTTCGCGCGGGGGGCGCGGCTTCATCCGCCCGGGGGGGCGTCGAAGAGGGAAGGGTGGTGGGGGGCGATCGGCGCCGTCAGACCCGGGTGGTCGGGGCCGGCCCGGTTGACTTCCGGCGATACCCGGTAGAACTCCAGGGGCGGCGGATCCTCCCGGCAGATCCTGTCGACGAGGGCCTGCGGATCGCTCCGGGGGTTGATCCAGGCGTTGAGGCGGGAGGTCGGGAGGATCAGCGGCATCCGGTGATGAAGGCGGCGGAGGGGGCCGGCGGCCGGTCGGGTGAGCAGGGCGAAGCTGCCGCCGGACCCCGGTCGGTCGGCCCAGATGGCGGCGAAGCAGAGGGAGGTGCCCGGCCGGGGCGGATGGATCCACCAGGGCTGGCGCCGACCCCGGCGGCCACTCCATTCGTAGAAGCCGTCGGCGGGGACCAGGGCCCGCCGACGGGCCAAGGCCTGCCGGAAAGCCGGGAGCCGGGCCACCGTCTCGGCCCGGGCCTGGTGCAGGATTCGCGGGCGTTCCCCGCCGGCGGGCCATCCCCAGCGCAGGTGCGCGAAGGCGGGTCCGGTTTCCTCCCAGAGAATCACGGCGGCCGTTTCCGTCGGGGCCAGGTTGTAGCGCGGGGCGAGGTGGGCCGGGGGGTCGAGGCCCAGCAACCGGGCCAGCAACCGGGCGGAAGAGGACTGGACGAAGCGGCCGCACACGAGAGTGTTCCCTCCGGGGCGGGGCGCGTCGGCGAGGCGACGCCGCCGGCAGGTCGCCCCGCGGGATTCCTGAACCTTTCGAGCTGCCGAGGCCGACGTCGCATGCTGGAGGCCTGCGGGCAGAGGCCAACGCCGGGACGCGACCGAACCCGGGCTCCGCCCGACCCTCGGTATCGCGTCCGGGCGGGTCCGGCCAGCGCGCGCTGGCGACGTTGCGGCCGCGGGGCTCATGAATCTCGCCGGTTAGAATACGCGATCCGGGAGTCCCAGACGGGAGTTCCAGAGGAGAAACGTACGCGATGGCGAAGAAGAAGCTGAAATCGGCCTACGAACTGGCCCTCGAACGCCTGGGAGCCGGGGGCGACGAGGGAGCCCGCCTGAGCCGGGCCCAGAAGGAAGAGATCCAGCGCATCCGCAGGCAGGCTGCGGCCCGCCGTGACGAGGTGCGTTTCCAGGGACAGCGGGAACTGGCCGAACTGGGCAAGGACGGCGACGCCGAGGTCCTCGAGCGGCGCAGCCGCGAACTGGAGGAAGAACTGGCGCGGATCACGGCGGAAGAGGAAGAACAGGTCAGGGCGGTGCGGCGAACGCCGGGGTAGCCGGGCGCTAAATGATGCCCTCCGGGCGTTTGACGGGGCAGGGCAGTTGCATTACTGTTTAGTTTGTCACTGACCTACCGTTTCCTTTGCGTAACAGCACCGGAAGGCCGGCCAGGCTGCGGAGATTGGCTCGAGATCAGGCGAGACTGCCCCTTGTCCCTGCCCCCAAGCGCGACGCGGCGCGGCTGGCGCCTCCGCGTGCGGGCTGCTGAGGACCGGAGGCGGGGCCGCGATCCGCGATCGGCAGGTGCACGCCGGGGGCTGGGAGGGCCGCGAAGATGCATCGGCCGATGATCACCATCGATGGTAACGAGGCTGCCGCACGAATCGCTCACAAGGTCAACGAAGTCATCGCCATCTATCCCATCACGCCGTCTTCGGGCATGGGTGAGCTGGCCGACGAGTTTTCGGCCCGTGGGCAGACGAATATCTGGGGCACCATTCCCCACGTCATGGAAATGCAGAGCGAGGGTGGGGCGAGCGGCGCGGTGCACGGAGCCCTGCAGACCGGAGCGCTGACCACCACCTTCACGGCCTCCCAGGGTCTGCTGCTGATGATCCCCAACATGTTCAAGATCGCCGGCGAGTTGACCTCGACGGTCTTCCATGTCTCGGCGCGCAGCGTGGCGACTCACGCGCTGTCGATCTTCGGCGACCACAGCGACGTGATGGCGGCCCGCACCACGGGCTTCGCGCTCCTCGCTTCGGGCTCGGTGCAGGAAGTGCAGGATTTCGCGCTGATCGCCACGGCGGCGACCCTCGAGGCGCGGGTGCCGTTCGTGCATTTCTTTGACGGGTTCCGCACTTCCCACGAGGTCAACAAGATCACCGCCCTCGGCGATGACGAGATCCAGGCGATGATTCCCGAAGACAAGGTCATCGCGCACCGCCGGCGCGGCCTCGATCCGGATCGTCCCTGCGTGCGGGGGACGGCCCAGAATCCGGACGTCTTCTTCCAGGCCCGTGAAGCGGTCAACCCCTTCTACCAGGCTTGTCCCGGCATCGTGCAGAAGACGATGGACCGCTTCGCCGAAGTGACCGGGCGCTCCTACCACCTTTTCGATTACTACGGGGCACCGGACGCCGAGCGGGTGATCATCCTGATGGGAAGTGGAGCCCAGGCGGCGGAAGAGACCGCCGAGTCCCTCGCCTCCAGCGGTGAGAAAGTCGGGGTCGTGGCGGTCCGGCTCTACCGGCCCTTTGCGTCCTCGGCCCTTCTCGCGGCCCTGCCGGCCACGACCAGGATCATCGCCACCCTCGACCGGACCAAGGAACCGGGCGCCGTCGGCGAACCCCTCTACCAGGACGTGGCGACCACGATTCTCGAGGCGGCGGGCCGGGGCGAGCTGCCCTTCGAAACCCAGCCGCTGGTGATCGGCGGCCGCTACGGGTTGAGTTCCAAGGAGTTCACCCCGCAGATGATCAAGGGCGTCTTCGACGAGATGAGCGCGGAACGCCCGAAAAACCACTTCACCGTGGGTATCGTCGACGATGTGACCCACAACAGCATCGAGGTCGACGAGGCGTTCGAGATTCCGCGGGGGAAGATGGTTCAGGCCCTGTTCTACGGCCTTGGCTCCGACGGTACGGTGGGGGCCAACAAGAACTCCGTGAAAATCATCGGCGAGGGTACGGACAACTTCGCCCAGGGGTACTTCGTCTACGACTCGAAGAAGGCCGGGGCGGTCACCGTCTCCCACCTGCGCTTCGGGTCTGAGCCGATCCGCTCGACCTACCTGCTCGAGAAGGCCGACTTCATCGGTTGTCACCAGTGGGTTTTCCTCGAGCGCTTCGACTTGCTGGACAAGGCCCGCAAGGGGGCGACGTTCCTGCTCAACAGCCCCTATTCGCCCGAGGAAACCTGGTCCCACCTGCAGCGCATCCACCAGAAGCGGATCCTCGACAAGCAGCTCAAGGTCTACGTGATCGATGCCTACAGGGTGGCCGAAGAAGCCGGCATGGGGGCGCGGATCAACACCATCATGCAGACCTGCTTCTTCGCCATTTCCGGCGTGCTGCCCCGCGGGCAGGCGATCGCCAAGATCAAGGACGCGATTCGCAAGACCTATGGCAAGAAGGGCGAGGCCATCGTCGACAAGAACTTCCGTGCGGTGGACATGGCGCTGGCCAACATGCACGAAATGAAAATTCCCGGCGAAGTCACCAGCCAGCTTGAAATGCCCCCGGTCGTGCCGGATCACGCGCCGGAATTCGTCCGGAAGGTCACGGCCGAAATCATCGCGGGACGGGGAGACCGGTTGCCGGTCAGCGCGATGCCGGTGGACGGGACCTTCCCCGCGGGGACTTCCCGGTACGAAAAGCGGAACATCGCCTTGGCGATTCCCGTCTGGGATCCGGATGTCTGCACCCAGTGCGGCAAGTGTTCCCTGATCTGTCCCCACGCGGCGATCCGGCAGAAGATCTACGACCCCGCCCTGCTGGAGAAAGCGCCTGCGACTTTCAAGGCGGCCGACTATCGGGGTAAGGACTTCGAGGGCGTCCGTTTCACGATCCAGGTCGCTCCGGAAGACTGCACGGGCTGCGCCCTGTGTGTGCACGTCTGCCCGGCGAAAAACCGTGCCGAACCGCGCCTCAAGGCGATCAACATGGAGCCGCAGCCCCCCCTGCGCGAGCAGGAAGCGGCCAATTTCGAGTTCTTCCTCGGACTGCCGGAGGTCGACCGCCGCGCGGTGAAGGCCAACACCGTCAAGGGCTCCCAGTTGTTGCAGCCCCTGTTCGAGTATTCGGGCGCCTGTTCGGGTTGCGGTGAGACGCCCTACGTCAAGCTCCTCTCGCAACTTTTCGGTGACCGGGCGATCATCGCCAACGCCACCGGCTGCTCGTCGATCTACGGCGGCAACCTGCCGACCACGCCCTGGACCGTCAACCGGGACGGGCGCGGGCCCGCCTGGTCCAACTCCCTGTTCGAAGACAATGCCGAGTTCGGCCTGGGCTTCCGCCTGACCTTGGACAAGCAGAACGAGTTCGCCCGGGAACTGGTGCGCCGGCTCGCGTCGGAAATCGGCACCGACCTGGCCGACGCGATTCTCGAGGCGGACCAGTCCAGCGAGGCGGGTATCGTGGCCCAGCGGGAGCGGGTCGAGGCGATGACGGCTCGACTGCGGCGGCTGGACAGCGACCTGGCCCGCCGCCTGCTCAGCGTGGCCCATGCCTTGATGCACCGTAGCATCTGGATCGTCGGCGGAGACGGCTGGGCCTACGACATCGGCTACGGGGGGCTGGACCACGTTCTCGCCTCGGGGCGCGACGTGAACGTCCTGGTGCTCGATACCGAGGTCTACTCCAACACGGGCGGGCAGATGTCCAAGGCCACGCCCCTCGGCGCGATCGCCAAGTTCGCCGCGGCGGGTAAGCCGATGGGCAAGAAGGACCTGGGGATGATGGGTATCGCCTACTCGAACGTCTACGTCGCGCAGGTGGCCATGGGTGCCAACGACACGCAGACGGTCAAGGCGTTCCTGGAGGCGGAGTCCTATGCCGGTCCCTCGCTGATCCTGGCCTACTCGCACTGCATCGCCCACGGCATCAACATGGGCACCGCGACGGACAGCCACAAGCGGGCGGTGAAGAGCGGACACTGGCCGCTCTACCGCTTCGACCCGCGCCGGACGCAGCAGGGACTCAACCCGCTGCAACTCGATTCCCGCAAGCCGACGATGCCGATCGCGGAGTACATGGGGGCGGAGTCCCGCTTCAAGATGTTGCAGAAGATCGATCCCGAGCGCTCTCGCCGTCTGACGATGTCGGCGCAGAAGGAGGTCGAACAGCGCTGGGCCCGCTACGAGTACCTGGCCGGGCGGGAGTTCGAGTCGGTGAAGGTGGAGAAATAGCGCGGCTCTCGCGCCCCCCAGAGCAGGGAGACACGTCATGGATCTGACCACGCAAT
The DNA here is from genome assembly GCA_030949985.1 of Acidobacteriota bacterium. Lineage (NCBI taxonomy): Bacteria > Pseudomonadati > Acidobacteriota > Acidobacteriota bacterium. Next base: position 170,182 of record JAUZRX010000023.1, on the reverse strand, counting down.
ACATGGGTCTCGAGTTGCGCAGCCCCCTCGTACCCTCCTCGTCGCCACTGACCCGGCAGCTCGACTCGCTGCGCGCTCTCGAAGACATGGGTGCCGGTGCCGTCGTTCTCTATTCGCTCTTCGAAGAGCAGATCGAATTCGAGGGCCTGGAACTCGATCACTACCTGGAGTACGGCAGCGAGAGCACGGCGGAAGCCATTTCCTACTACCCGGCGCCCGGTGATTTCGCGCGCGGACCCGAGGCATACCTCGATCTGATCCGCCGGGCCAAGGAGGCGATGGAGATCCCCGTCATCGCCTCGCTCAACGGGGCTTCTCCCGGCGGCTGGACGGAATACGCCCGGAAGATCGAGCAGGCCGGGGCCGACGCCCTGGAGCTGAACATCTACTTCCTGCCCACCGATCCGCAGCAGCCGCTGGGGGAAGTCGAAGACACCTATGTCGACCTGACCCGGGAAGTCGTCGGAGCCGTGGGCCTCCCGGTGGCGGTGAAGATGCATCCGTTCCTGACATCCGTGCCGATCATGGCGCGCCGCCTGACGGACGCCGGCGCCCGGGGGCTGTCGCTCTTCAACCGCTTCTACGAACCCGACATCGATCCCGAACAGCTCGAGGTGATCACCGACCTTCAGCTCAGCACGCCGGACGACGCCCGGCTGCCCCTGCGCTGGATCGGGATTCTCCATGGCCGGATCGGGGCCGATCTGGCGGCCACCGGCGGCGTTCACTCGGGGCGTGACGCCGTCAAGATGCTGATGGCCGGCGCCCGGGTGGTGCACCTGTGTTCGGCGTTGCTCAAGCAGGGAGTGCCGCATCTCCGGCGCATCGAGAGTGATCTCGGCGCCTGGCTCGAGGAGAACGAGTATGGCTCGGTCAGGGAGTTGATCGGCACGATGAGCCAGAAGTGCTGCCCGGATCCCTCCGCCTTCGAGCGGGCCAACTACATCAAGGTGCTCCATAGCTTCCACTAGCAGGCGGACCGCCCTCCCCGGCCCTCAGGCTGCGCCTGTGGCGCGGGCTGAGGGCCGGGATCGTCTTCCCGCCTCCGCGGGGGACGCGGCGGGTTTCCCCCTCGTGGCCTGGGCCGGCCGCCGGAGACTCGTTTGCCGGCGCGGCGGAGGCTCTCGGAGCGGGCTGCTAGAATCAGCGGCGGGAGGACGATGTGCGCGTCTACTTCGTGATCGGAGCCTTGTTGGCGGCCACGGCGATTCTGGCGGGGGCTTTCGGGGCCCACGCGTTGCGGGACCAACTGGGGGAAGAATCCCTCGCCGTGTGGCACACGGCCGTGCGCTACCACTTCTGGCATGCCCTGGCCCTGGTGAGTCTCTCCCTGCTTGTCGGGCCCCGGGCGGGCCGCTGGCCCCTCGGCCTTTTCGTGGTGGGGGTCGTGCTGTTCAGCGGCTCGCTCTACGCACTGGCGTTGGGGGGCGGAAGCTGGCTGGGACCGTTGACCCCCCTGGGCGGACTGTGCCTGGTGGGAGGGTGGATCACGTTGGCTTTCCGGGGATGGGAGGGACGGCGGGAAGGACCTGTTGTCGCTTCCCGCGACGAGTGCTAAGTTCCGGTTTTCCTTTGATTTGTCAGAAAACGACGAGCGGGAGACACGCGCATCATGCTGCGGCAGCTACGGATCGAGAATCTGGTTCTCGCAAGGGATGTGCTGCTCGACTTTGCGCCGGGATTGAACCTGATCACGGGCGAGACCGGGGCGGGCAAATCCCTGATCACAGGAGCGTTGGCCCTGGCCTGCGGCGCCCGGGGCGAGGCGGCCCTCGTCCGGCAGGGCACCCGTCGCGCCGTGGTCGAGGCTCTCTTCGATCTTTCGCGGCGCCCTGACCTGGTGGAGAAACTCCATCGCTCCGGCTATTCGGCTTCCGGGGACGAAATGCTGATCCGCCGGGAGATCGGCAGCGACGGGCGTTCGAAGGCGCTGCTCGGGGGCAGCCCGGTGACCGTCGCCCTGTTGCGGGAGATCACCGGAGATCTGGTGGAGGTTCACGGTCAGCACGAACCCCAGGCCCTCTTCCAGCCGGAGACCCAGCGCGATCTGCTCGATCGGGCGGGCGACCACGACCGGTTGCTGACAGACGTGCGCCGCACGGCGGCCCTCGTCCGGGAGTTGGACGCGCGACTGAGCGATTTGCGCGAGCGCGCCAGGGCTCGGGAAAGCCGGATCGAGATCCTCCAGTTCCGGCTGGCGGAGTTCGACCGGGTACGGCCCGAAGCCGGCGACGAGGAGCGCTTGCGGGTCGAGCGGGAGCGGCTGCGTCACGCCGAGGAGATCGGCACGGCCATCCAGGCCGCCATCGAGGCCATCTACGAGGGGGACGAGGCCGCTCACGACCGGATCCACGCGGCCGCCCGGCGGATTCGAGCCCAGGGCAGCCGGGACGAAGAGTTCATCGAGCTGGCGGAACGGCTCGACGACGTGCGGGCCCAGATCGCGGAGATCACCGGCGACCTGAGGGCCCAGGCCGAGGCGCTGGCGCCCGACCCGGCGCGTCTCGAGCAGGTCGAAGAGCGGCTGCACGCGCTCGAGCGGCTGCGGCGACGCTTCGACGGGGCTCCCACCGAGGACATCATCGCCAGCGCCGAAGCCATGCGGCGGGAACTGGAGGAACTCTCCGGCCAGGATGAAGAAGCGGCCGTGCTGGCGGCCGATCTCGACTCGCAGCTCGAAGCCTACGCCCGCGCGGCGGACAAGCTGCACCAGGCCCGGGTCCGGTCGGCCGAAAGGCTGGCCCGCTCGGTGGGCGAGCTTTTGGCGGGTCTGGCGATGGAAAAGGCCCGGGTCCGCATCGAGGTGGAATACGAGCCCCCACGACCGGGCCAGGCGTCCGAGGCCCTTCCCGCCGGACGGGACAAGGTCGAGTTCCTGCTGCAGGCCAATCCGGGCGAGCCGGCGCGGCCGCTGCGCAAGGTGGCTTCCGGTGGCGAACTCAGCCGCGTGATGCTGGCCCTCGATATCGCCCTCGAAGGCAGGCTGGCCCGCCGGACGCTGCTCTTCGACGAGGTGGACCAGGGGCTCGGCGGGGAAGCCGCGGATCGACTGGCGTCCTTTCTCCAAAGGGTGGCCGAGTCCCACCAGGTGATCTCCATCACCCACCTGCCCCAGGTGGCCGCGTGCGCCGCACGGCACATCCACGTGTCCAAGAAGGTACGCGCGGGGCGCACGGTCGCGGTGGTCCGCAGCCTGGAAGACGAAGAAGACCGCGTCGAGGAACTGGCGCGGATGATCGGTGGCAAGATGGTGACCGACACTGCGCGCCGTCACGCGGAGGCCATGCTGGCCAGCGCCACCTCGTTCAAGGAGACTCCATGACCCGCCCCGCGATCTGCGCCGTCTACCCCGGCAGCTTCGATCCCGTCACCCTTGGACACCTGGACATCGTCCGCCGGGCGTGTCGGCTCTACGGGGGGTTGACCATCGCGGTGTTGCGCAACACGCGGAAGAAGCCCGCCTTTTCGGCGGAGCAGCGCCGGGCGATGTTCGAGGCGGTGATCACGGACGAGGGACTCGAGGGTGTGGAGGTCGTCCACTTCGAGGGGTTGCTCTGCGACTTCGCCCGGAAGATCGGGGCGCGGGTCGTGATACGCGGTCTGCGGGCGATCAGTGATTTCGAATACGAACTGCAGATGGCCCAGATGAACCGCCGCCTGGCGCCGGGCCTGGAGACGGTCTTTCTCACCCCGGGGGAGGAGGTCTCCTTCATCTCCTCCGGGCTGGTCCGCGAAATCGCCCAGCTGGGCGGGGACGTGAGCAGCCTGGTCCACCCGCGCGTCGCCGCCGAACTGGCCCGGCGCTACGTCGCCGAGAAAGGCTGAACCGATGATTCGGAGGATGGCTTCGAGATTGTCCCTGGTGGGAACGTCACCGACCATCGCGGTGAAGATGGAAGCCGACCGGCTGCGCCGGGAGGGGGTGGAGGTGGTGGACTTCGGGCCGGGAGAGCCGGACCTGCCTTCTCCGGACGCCGTCAAGCAGGCGGGCATCCTGGCCATCGAGGAAGACTTCACTCACTACACGGCGGCCGGCGGTATACACGCCCTGCGGGAGGCTTTGGCCCGGCACTACAGCGAGGTGGGGGGGCGGCCGGTCGATCCCGCCGAGGTTCTGGTGGGTGTGGGAGGCAAATCGCTGCTCTTCGCCGCCATGATGGCCCTGCTCAACCCCGGGGACGAGGCCGTGATCTTCAGCCCGTACTGGGTTTCCTTTCCCGAGCAGGTGCGTCTGGCCGGGGGGGTGCCGGTCTTCGCCTCCCTTTCCGCCGGCGACGGCTTTACGATCCGCGCCGCCGCCCTCGAGAAGGCGCTGACGCCCGCCACGCGGATGGTGATCGTCAATTCTCCCTGCAATCCCTCCGGGAGCGTGATCCCCAGGCAGGAGGCGGCGGCGATCGCGGAACTGGTCGTCGAGCACGACCTGTGGCTGGTTTCCGACGAGACCTACGAGAGCTTCGTCTACGATCCGGCCGATGCCTTTTCCTTCCTCTCCCTGCGAGAGGAGTTGGCTTCGCGCCTGGTCTTCGTCTCGGCGTTCTCGAAGACCTGGGCCATGACGGGCTGGCGCATCGGCTACGCCGTCGCCGATCCGGAAGTGATCCGGGCCCTGCTGACCGTACAGAGTCACGATACGACCCATCCGTCGTCGATCTCCCAGCGGGCCGCTCTGGCCGCCCTCGAGAAGGCCGCGGCGGCTCCCCGGCAGACCCTGGAGGTTTACCGTCGCCGCCGCCGCCGCCTGGTCGACGGGCTGGCCCGGGTACCGGGAGTCGTCTGTCCCGAGCCGAAGGGCGCGTTCTACGCCTACCCGGACGTGCGCGGCCTGATCGCGGCGCGGGGCCTGGAATCCTCCGCGGCCCTCGCCCGGGCGCTGATCCAGGAGGAGGCCGTGGCCACGGTCCCCGGCGAAGCCTTTGGCACGCCCGGCCACCTGCGCCTGTCCTACGCGGCGGCCGAGGCGGTGATCGATGAAGGGCTGATCCGCCTGGCGCGTTTCGCCGGAGCCTAACAGCCCGCTGCCAGGGCCCATGTTCGCGCGAGGGACTCCGATCCCGGCGTCGCGGGCGCCGGCCGCGACAGATGGGGGGGTACGCTCGCTTCCTGCGACGCGAATGAGGGGCTACAATCCGGCTCATGTTCAGACGGATTCGGAGTCTTCCGCTCTTGGTGGCGGTGCTGGGGCTGCTTTGCGTCGGCCCGGGTCTTGCCGCCGTGGAAGCCGAGGCCGGGCCTCTGGTTTTCGTCCACCGCCTCGACGGGGTGATCCACCCTGCCTCCTCGGCCGCTTTCTCCCGCGCGCTCGAGAGGGCTCGAGAGCAGCGAGCGGCGCTCTTCGTGCTGGAGGTCGATACCCCGGGAGGCCTGGTTTCGTCGGCGACGGACATGGTCCAGGAAATCCTCGCCAGCCCGGTGCCGGTCTGTGTCTACGTGACGCCCAGCGGCGCCCACGCCGCCTCGGCCGGTTTCTTTCTGCTCCAGGCGGCCGACGTCGCCGCCATGGCCCCGGTGACCACCACCGGGGCGGCCCACCCGATCACCGCCGGGGGCGAGAACAAGGAAGGCGACATTCTGCTCAAAAAAGTGGCGGAGGACCTGTCGGCGCTGATCCGCTCCGCCGCCCGGGCCCGGGGACGTCCGGCCGAACTGGCCGAGAAGGCCGTCACCGAAGCGAAGAGCTGGTCCGCCGAGGAAGCCCTCGAGGTGGGCCTGATCGACGTGGTGGCCCAGGACCGGGGCGAGTTGATCGCGGCTCTCGATGGGCGGGAGGTGCGCCGGGCCGACGCCAGCGCCCTGGTCCTGCGGCTCGACGGCCCCCGCCTCGTCGAGCATCGACTGAACTGGAAGGAGGAGTTCAAGAACGTACTGTTGCGGCCGGAAGTGATGGCGTTGATCCTGTCCATCGCGATGCTGGGGATCTACATCGAGCTGACCCATCCGGGGCTGATCCTGCCCGGGGCGGTGGGTGTCCTCGGACTGCTGATCTTCCTCTACGGCAGCCAGATGCTGCCCGTGAACTACTTCGCCGTGGCGCTGATCGCCGTGGCGGGCGTGATGTTTCTGCTGGAAGTGAAAGTCGTTTCCTATGGCCTGCTCAGCGTGGGGGGGACCGCCTGCCTGGCCCTCGGTCTGTGGCTGCTCTTCCCCCGGGGTGTGGTCGGTCTGGAGTTTCCGATGCTCTCCCTGGTGATGATCCTGGCCTTCCTGCTGGTCTGTATCGGAGGTGTGATGTACTTCGTCATCGCCGCTCAACGATCGCCTGTGGATACCGGCCGTGAGGGTATGCTGGGCCTGGTGGGCGAGGCGAGGACGGAACTCGCACCCCAGGGCACCGTGTGGGTGCGGGGTGAGTACTGGACGGCCCGCAGCGGTCGGCCGGTGGCCGTGGGCGGCAAGGTGCGCGTCACCGGCGTCGAGGGACTGACGCTTCGGGTGGAGCCGCTTGCGGACGATACCCCGACCGGCTCCGCCGCCGCGGCGCCGCAGGTGGAAGAATGAGGCTGCCGTCGCGTTGCGCCCGTCCCGCCGACGCGCCCCGCCGCAAGCGCCCCGCGGGGCGAGGAGGATGCTGAAGTGATCGAACTGCTGGGTATCCCTTTTGTCGCGATCGCCATCATGGCGTTCTTCCTGCTGAGCCAGTCGGTCAAGATCCTGCGCCAGTACGAGCGTGGCGTGGTCTTCCGGCTGGGCAAGCTCGTGCCCAGGGACTTTGGCCCCGGATTGACGATCATCATTCCCTTCGTCGACAAGCTCGAGCGGGTTTCTTTGCGGACCGTGGTCCATGACGTGCCGTCCCAGGACGTGATCACGAAGGACAACGTCTCGGTCAAGGTCAACGCGGTGGTTTATTTCCGGGTCTTCGAGCCGCGCAAGGCCATCGTCGAAGTCGAAAATTTCCACTACGCCACCAGCCAGTTGGCCCAGACCACCCTGCGTTCGGTGCTTGGCGGCGTGGAACTCGACTCGTTGCTCTCCGAACGGGATTCGCTGGGTCACAAGATGCAGTCGATCCTCGACCGCCAGACCGATCCCTGGGGGATCAAGATCTCCGCGGTGGAGCTCAAGCACGTGGATCTCCCCGAGGAGATGCGCCGGGCGATGGCCAAGCAGGCGGAGGCCGAGCGGGAGAAACGGGCCAAGATCATCCACGCCGCGGGTGAACAGCAGGCCGCCGAGGCCCTCTTCCAGGCGGCCCAGACCCTGGCCAAGAATCCGATCACGATCCAGCTTCGCTATCTGCAAACCCTGACGGAGATCGCTGCGGAACAGAACTCCACCATCGTGTTCCCGATCCCGATCCAGATTCTCGACCGGATCATGCGCTATCTCGGCGGGCAGAAAGACGCGTGAGCGACGTCTTGGCCATCGTCCGCCTGGCCCTGGCGGCGACCCGGCAACTGGTGGAAGAGAGTTGCCTGGCGGTGCTTTCGGAAGGTTCCGGTGCGCTGCTCGGCGGGCGCTGGACGCTGGCCTACCTGGTCAGCGAAGACGGCAACGACCTGCGGCGGGTGGCCGGTTCGGGGCCCAAGGGTCTGCAGGCGCTGGCCCGTCGCCTGAACCTGCTCGATGAAGGCCTGATTCGGGTGCTGGCCCCATCGGGACCGGCGATCCTGGAAAGTGCTTCCGCTCTGCTCGAGGCCGGCGCCGTCCGTGACGGTGAAGTTCCCGAACTGGGGGCCGCCCTGTTGACGCCCTTGTCTTCCGGGGCGGGTCGGGCGGGGCTCCTGCTTTCCCTGACCGCCCCGGACGAGGTTTTCCCCGCCTCGGCCCTGGAACGGGCCGCGGCTCTGGCCGCCGAGCTGGCGCCGGCGCTGGACAATCTGCGGACGGTCGCCTCCCTGCGCGAACTGGTGATTCGCGACGATACGGCGGACTGCTTCAATCGCCGTTTCCTCGATCAGACGCTGGAAGACGAGACGGAGCGATGCCGGCGCTTCGGCGGCCGTTTCGCGTTGATCTTTCTCGACATGGACAATCTCAAGGAGATCAACACCCGTCACGGTCACGCGGCGGGCTCGCGGGTGCTCTACGAGGCGTCGGTACGGATTTCGCGTTCGATCCGCAGCATCGACCGGCTCTTCCGCTACGGTGGAGACGAATTCGTGGTCCTTCTTCCCGGCACGCTGCTCGATGGTGCGGCGGAGGTCGCCGAGCGGATCCGTCTCGAGCTTTCCAGCACGCCCTTCGAGGTGGCCCCCGGGGCCCTGGTGCAACTGACCGCCTCACTGGGGGTCGCCGCCTGGCCCGATCACGGCGCGCGGGCGCGGGAAGTGGTGGAAGCGGCCGACCGGGTGATGCGCGGGATCAAGGCCAGGGGAAAAGACGCTGTCGCGGTGGCCCGGTGTGATGGCGCCCTCGGGGAGGACGAGGCCCGCTGATGATCAAGCCTCAATCGAGCATCGACGTGGAACTCGACACCCTGCGCCTGCTGGCCCTGGCGGCGCTGGCCCTGGCCGCCCTGGCGGGGGCTTTCTGGCTCGGCCGCTGGACGGCTCCCCGGCCGGCGCGGGTGGAGTCGGCGGGTGTGACGCACGCCGAGACGGGGGCGGCCGGGGCCGAAGCCCTGGCCGGTGAGACTCTCTTCGACGCGGCAGGAGAGGGTGGAGCGGTTCGCGAACCCGGCCGGCAGGTCACCGCCGAGCCCTCCCGGCGGGGCCGCTGGGAAGTGCAGGTCGGGCGCTCCGCCGGTCGCCGGGGGGCCGAGGCCTTGCAGCGGGCTTGTCGGCAGGCGGGCGTGCCCGCGCTCCTGGTACGTCATCCGGACGGTACGTACGGGGTCATCGGCGGCCCCTACCAGAGTCAGCGTGAGGCCCGCCGGGCGGCAGACAGGCTCGGCCGCGTGCTCGGGCGGAAAGTGAGCGTGGCCCGGAGCGCCGAGTGACCGTGGGGCGGCCCCGGCTCCTGCGCTCGGCGCTGCCGCCTCTGGCCGGTGTCGCGATGGCCTGGACTTTCGTCGCCGCCGGGGGCGTCGTGATCTCCCTGGCCGGTTTCGCCGTGTTCTTCGCCTTGCTGCTGAGCGCCGAGCCGCGGCGCGCCGCCTTCGAAGCCCTGGTCGCCGTGTGGGTCTACTACGTGCTGGTCTTGCGCTGGTTCGCAGCGGCGATCCTGGATTTCTCGACGCTCTCGCCCTGGTTGGCGGGCGGAGCGGTGGCCGCCGCGGCAGGGCTGCTCGCCGCGGGGGGGGCGGTGCTGGGCTGGTGCGCGGCTCGCTGGCGCGGGCGACTGGGGAGGGGAGGGGGGGCGCTGGCGCTGGCCGTGGGATGGGTCGGGTTGGAGCTGTTTCGGACCCGCTACCCGGTGCCCTTTCCGTGGGGATCTTTCGCGGCCCTGGTCGCGCCCCGCCCCTGGGCCGCCCGCCTGGCCTCGTGGGTCGGGACGGAAGGTCTTTCTCTGCTGGTCGCTCTGGGCGTGGCCACCGGAGCGCTCGTGCTGCTCGGCCGGTTTCGGGCGGGACTGCCCCTGTTGCTGATGGTGGCGGGAGGGGCGGCGATTCCCTCGGCGGCGGTTCCCGGCGAGGGCTCGCGCGAGGTGCGGGTCGCCGCCGTGCAGGGTTCGGCGTCGTCCCAGGCCTCCGACCTCCAGCGCCTGGAACTCTACGAGGCCCTCACGCGACAGGCTGCGCGGCAAGGAGCGCAGCTGGTGGTCTGGCCGGAATCCGCGGTGCGTTACCGGGTGGACCGGCACGAGGGATACCGCTCTCGCCTCGAAGGCCTGGCCGCCGCCGAGGGGGTCGACCTGGTGGTCGGCTCGGTGGTCGCCGGCGACGCCGGCGAGCGATTGAACGCGGCGGCCCTGGTGCGCGGGGATGTCGGGCTGATGACGGTATCGGCCAAGCGCACGCTGGTTCCCTTCGGCGAGTACCTTCCCCTGCGCTTCGTATTCGGGACGCTGCCGGCGCTGGCCGCGGAAGCGGGAGACTTCACCCCCGGCCGGGAGATCCTCCTCCACCCCACGCGGGTCGGCCGGGCCGGGGTCCTGGTCTGCTACGAGGCGGTCTTTCCTTCCCTCGCCCGGCAACTCGCCCGCGCCGGCGGGCGGATCCTGATCAACATCACCAACGACCGCTGGTTCGGCTGGACCCGCGGCCCCGGCCAGCACCTGCGGCACGCCCGCCTGCGCGCGGCGGAAACCGGCCTGCCGTTGGTGCGCGCGGCCAACTCCGGCATCTCCGCGATCTTTTCGAGGCGGGGCGAGTTGCTGGGTCGGCTGGAGGTCGGTCAGCGCGGTGTCCTGGTGCGCAGCATTCGGGTCGGAGCGAGTCCGGTCGCCGGCGTCGCGGTGGGCCGGATGGTGGCGTGGCTGTGTGCTACACTCTCCATCCTTTTGCTCTTGCTGGCGGTGGTGCCGCCGCGAAAGACCCGGAGGCGACCCGTCGTTGGGGCCGTCGTTCGGGCCGGAGACGGCGATGCGTGACGAGCTTGTCGATCGTTGGCAGTCCCTGCAAAATCGGATCGAACCCCTCAGGGGGTTTCTTTGACACCTCGCGCCTGGAAGCCGAGGCGGCGGAGGTCGATGGTGCCCTGTCGGCGGGAGACCTCTACTCCAACCCGGCGAAGGCCGCCGAACTCAATCGTCGCCGCTCCGTGCTCAGCGGGCGGATCGCCCGGGGCGAGAAGTTCCGCAGCCTGCTGGACGACACCGAAACCCTGATCGAACTGGGTCGCGAGGGTGAGAGTGTCGACGAGGAACTCGAGCAGACCCTCGACGCCCTCGACGATCTGCTGACCGATATCGAGGTCTCGACCATGCTTTCCGGTCGGGACGATCATCGAAACGCCTTCCTCTCGATCCATCCCGGCGCCGGCGGCGTCGATGCCCAGGACTGGGCCGAAATGCTGCTGCGCATGTACCTGCGCTGGGGCGAACGCAACGGCTACAAGGTGGATTTGATCGAACGCCTCGAAGGTGACGAAGCCGGGATCAAGGCCGCCACGCTGCTCGTCTCGGGCGAGGCGGCCTATGGCTGGCTGAAAGCCGAGCGGGGAGTCCACCGCCTGGTGCGGATCTCTCCCTTCGATGCCCAGCGGCGGCGCCACACGGCCTTCGCTTCGGTGGACGTGGCGCCCGAGGTGGACGACGACATCGAGATCGTGATCGAGGACAAGGATCTGCGGATCGACACCTACCGCTCCTCGGGCGCCGGTGGGCAGCATGTCAACGTCACGGATTCGGCGGTGCGCATCACCCACCTGCCCTCGGGCCTCGTCGTCGCCTGCCAGGACGAGCGCAGCCAGCACCGCAACAAGGACAAGGCGATGAAGGTGCTCAGGGCGCGGCTCTATGAACTGCAGGTCCGCGAGCGGGAAGAAAAGCAGCGGGAAGAAGCCGGGGCGAAGATGGAAATCGGTTTCGGCTCCCAGATCCGCTCCTATGTTCTCGCGCCCTACCGCATGGTCAAGGACATGCGGACCAAGATGGAGATCGGGGACGTGGATCGTGTCCTCGACGGTGATCTGACCCCCCTGATGAAGGCGTGGCTGCTCCGGGATGCCCACGCCTGAGTCTTCGGACGCTTCTAAGTGGCTTTTTTTTAGGGCATTACGGCGATCGCGCCAGCGCCTCGAGGTGGGGCGCATGTCGGCTCTCCGCATCCCGGCTTGAAGGGGGTCCGGCGGGTCCCTATAAATCCTTGTGGGACGCAACCTCCGGATTGCAGGAGCACCGTCCCGGTTTTCGCGTGCGCAACGCCGCGGGAGGAGAGAGCGGATGCCAGCTGCCGCCCCGGGCCCGGGGGAGTGTCCGCGGTCCCAGGAGACTTTGCGGATCGTGGTGCGCGAGCACGTGCGGACGGGGCAGCCCGTCAGCTCTTCCCAGGTGGCTCGCCTGCATCCCGAGAAGCTTTCCCCCGCCAGCATCCGCAACTTGATGGCCGGCCTTTCAGAAGCCGGCCTGCTCTCCCAGCCCTATACCTCCGCCGGCCGGGTGCCCACCGACCTCGGCTATCGTCGTGTCGTCGACGAAGTGCTCAAACGGCGTCGACGCAAGGTGGCCGTGCAGGACGCCCGGAAGATCCAGGCGGTCATGGAGTCCTCGCAGGAGATCGAGGAGGTGCTCGCGCGGGCCGGACGGCTGCTGGCCGATCTCTCCCAGCAGGTGGGGATGGTCCTGGCTCCCGACCTGGAGCAGGCGATTCTCGAGTACATCGAATTCGTTCGGGTCGCGCCCCGGCGCATCGTCGCGATTTTCGTCAGCCGTTCGGGCATCGTCAGTCACCGAGTCGTGGAGGTGGACGAGGATCTGCCTCAGGAAGAACTGGACAGGCTTTCAGTCGGCCTCCGGGAACAGTTCGCGGGTCTGAGCTTTCCGGAGATGCGGCAGCGCATGATGGAGGCCCTGCGTGAGGATGAGCGCTGGGCCCGGCGCCTGGGCCGTTCGGTCACCGGTTCGGTGATCGCCCTGCTCGAGGAACCCTTCCCCGAAGAAAGCGGCGGAATCATAGTGGAAGGTGCCTCGCGCCTGCTCGACGCGCCTGAGTTCACCGACGTCGAAAGACTGCGTGACGTCCTCCGGGCCCTCGAGGAGCGCACCACCCTGCTGCGCCTGATCGAGCGTTGCCTGAAAGCCCCCGGTGTTCAAGTGATCATCGGCCGAGAGTCCATGGAGCCCGAACTCTCCGAGGTCTCTTTCGTTGGTCGGCGTTACTGTGCCGGCGGTTCGATGCGGGGTCTGGTGGGAGTCATCGGCCCGCGGCGTATGGAATATGCCCGCGCCGTGGCTCTTGTCGATCACTTTGCCCGGACCCTGAGTCGCGCCCTGGGCGGTTCCGAGGGAGGAGACGAGAGTTGAGTCGGGACAAGGAACCGGATATCGAGATCCTGGAGATCGTCGGCCTCGACGAAACCGAACCACCCGCCGAGCGCGTCCCCTCCCGCGGGGTGCTGCTGGACGAGGGCCGGCGTGACGGCATGCGTCAGGTACTCAGGGAATTGCTCAATCCCCTCGATGATCTCGAGCGCTGCGTGCGGCAGAAGCCGGATGCCGCGACCCTCGAAGAAGGGGTGAGGCTCGCCTTGCGTCACCTGTGGGACGTCTTTCGCCGCCACGAACTCGAGCGCATCGATGGAGAGGGCATGGAATTCGACCCCGCGATCCACGAGGCTGCGGTGGTGACCGCCAGCGATCGCGTGGCGCCCGGAGTCGTCCTCGAAACCTTGCGAGTGGGGTACATCCTGGCCGGGGAGCTGGTGCGTCCGGCACTGGTGAGGGTCTCCGGTCCACCCACCGGCCGGCGGAACGGATCTTGAGGAAGGAACGGAAATCATGACGCGTATCGTCGGCATCGACCTGGGTACCACCAACTCCGTTGTCGCGGTCATGGAGGATGATCAGCCGGTGGTGATCCCGGCGCGAGAAGGATCACACACCATGCCTTCCATGGTGGCCTTCACCCGGCGGGAGGAGCGCCTGGTCGGAGCCCTGGCCAAACGTCAGGCGGCGACCAACCCGGAAGGGACGTTCTATGCCATCAAGCGACTGATCGGGCGTAAACGCAACGATCCCAACGTGGACGCCGCTTCCCGCCACTCGCCCTACAAGATCGTAGCGGCGCCCAACGGCGACGCCCAGGTGCAGATCGGTGAACGGGTCCTTTCCCCGCAGGAGATCTCCGGTGCCATTCTCGGCGCCCTCAAGGAAATCGCCGAGGAGTATCTCGAGGAGAAAGTGACCGACGCGGTGATCACCGTGCCCGCCTACTTCGATGACGCCCAGCGCCAGGCCACCCGCGACGCGGGTCGCATCGCGGGACTGAACGTGCTGCGGATCCTCAACGAACCTACCGCGGCGAGCCTCGCCTATGGGGTGCTGGGTGATGACGACAGTGAAAGAGTGGTCGCGGTCTACGATCTCGGCGGCGGCACTTTCGACGTATCCATTCTCCGGCTCAGCGAGGGCGTGTTCGAGGTCCTGGCCACGGCGGGAGACACCTTCCTCGGCGGCGAGGATTTCGATCGTCGGATCATCGAGTGGCTGGCCGCCGAGTTCCAGGCCGAAAGCGGAGTCGATGTGCGGGAGGACCGGCTGGCCCTCCAGCGCTTGAAGGAAGCGGCGGAGAAGGCCAAGTGCGAGCTGTCGCGCGAAGTGGCGACGGACATACAGCTCCCCTTCCTGGCCACCTCCGAAAAGGGGCCCCTGCACCTGAACCGCACGCTGAGCCGGGAAAAGCTCGAGGAACTGGTCGGGGACCTGGTGGAGCGGACCCGGGGGCCGTGCGAGGAGGCGCTCGAGATGGCGGGCCTCGAGCCGAGCGCCGTTTCCGATGTGCTGCTGGTCGGCGGCCAGACCCGGATGCCGCTGGTGCATGCCCACGTCCAGGAGATCTTCGGCCGGGAGCCGAATCGGGAAGTCAACCCGGACGAGGTGGTGGCCAAGGGAGCCGCCATCCAGGCCGGCATCCTCTGCGGCGACGTCAAAGAGATCGTCCTGCTGGACGTGACACCCCTGTCCCTCGGTGTCGAGATCCGCGGCGGCGGATTCGTCAAAATGATCGAGCGCGGCGCCACCGTCCCGTGTCGCCGCACCCGGGTCTTCACGACCACCGCGGACAACCAGAGCAAGGTCGAAGTCCACGTGCTCCAGGGTGAGCGGGAACTGGCCAGTGCCAACAAGAGCCTGGCGCGCTTCGAACTGGTGGGCATTCCGCCGGCCCCCCGGGGAACTCCGCAGATCGAGGTGGCCTTCGATATCGACTCCAACGGCATCGCCTCGGTTTCCGCGACGGACCTGTCGACGGGTCTCGAGCAACAGGTGGTGGTGACGCCGGCCTCCGGTCTGTCTCCGGAGGAGATCGAGCGGGCCATCGAGGAGGCCGAGGCCTATGCCGAAGAAGATCGGCAGCGTATCGCGGCGGCCCGGGCCCGGCAAAAGCTGACCGGGCTGGTGGAGACCTGCCAGAAGAGCTACAAGGAGTTCGGCGGCAGCCTGCCCGCGGCCGAACAGGAGAAAGTGCGGCAGGCCATCGACGAGGCCAAGGCGACCCTGGCCACCGAGGATGCGGGGGAGATTCGCAAGGCCCTCGAACGCCTGACCGAGGTCTCCCGGGCGCTGGCCGACGCGGCGCTCTTCGAGCCCGGCTAACCCGGCAGGTGGATGTTTCCGCCGCCGCCGGTTAGCCTTTGAGGCCAATCGGGCTCCAACAGTGGGCGGACGGATACCTTGAGCCAGGACTACTACCAGATTCTGGGCGTCGAACGGGACGCCAGCCAGGACGAGATCAAAAAGGCCTACCGCAAGCTGGCCTTGAAGTACCATCCTGACCGGAATCCAGATCGGGCCGACGCGGAAGAGCGCTTCAAGCAGGCAGCCGAGGCCTACTCGGTGCTCGGCGACCCGGAGAAACGGGCGCGGTACGACCGCTTTGGCTCCGCGGCCTTCGGCAGCGGCGGCCCGTCGGTGGATCCCTCCATCTTCCGCGATTTCGAAGACCTCTTCGGCGGCGGCGGTTTCGGCGGCATCGAGGATCTCTTCGCCTCGATGTTTGGAGGCGGGTTCGCCGGGGGCGGTCGTTCCTCCCGCCGGGGGCCGAGACGAGGGGCCGACCTGCGCTACCAACTCGAGATCGACTTCGAGGAGGCGATCGGCGGCACCGAGGTCAAGCTGCGCATCCCGCGCCACGAAAACTGCCCCGCCTGCCGGGGCAGCGGCGCGGAAGACGGCGGCGTGGCGAACTGCGAGTCCTGCGGCGGGCGGGGACAGGTGGCCTATCGCCATGGCTTCGTCCAGATCGCGCGGACCTGCCCGACCTGCCAGGGGGCCGGGCAGGTGATTCGAAACCCGTGTCGGGAGTGTCGGGGGCAGGGCCGGGTGCGTGCGGAACGCACGGTGAAGGTGCGGGTCCCTCCCGGCGTGGACGACGGTGTACGGCTTCGTGTCGCCGGCGAGGGAGACGGCGGCAGCAGCGGCGCCGGTGCCGGCGATCTCTACGTGGACATCTCGGTGCGTCCCCATCCCCGTTTCGTACGTCGGGGGGCGGATATCCACTCGGCGCTGGTGGTCGGTTTTCCCGACCTGGTCCTGGGAGGCGAGTTCGTCGTGGAGACGGTTCACGGCGAACGCAGCGTGGAGCTTCCCCCGGGTACCGTGCCGGGCGCGACCGTGCGCCTGAGAGGAGAAGGGGCGCCGCTCCTCGATCGCAAGGGACGCGGTGATCACATCGTGCATCTCGAGGCCCTGCCTCCCCGCCGCCTGGGCGCCGAAGAACGCAAGCTCTGGGAACAGCTCCGTTCGATTCAGACCGATGGCGGGGGAGCCGAGGGGCACCTCAAGCGGGAAAGCGACGGGGGACGTTCCTTCTTCGACCGGCTCAAGGAATTCATCGGTGGATAGAACCCGGCTTCCCGGGACGTGGTACCGGGTCGACGTGCGCCTGGGCGCGCCGGGCGAGGATCAGGCGGTCGCTCTGGCGGGGATTCACGGCTCGCTGGGGGTTGAGGTGCGTCCGGCGGGGCCCGGCCGGATCGAGGTGGAAGCCTGGTTCGCCACCCTCCCCGCCGCCGAGGCCTGCCTGGCCCGGTGGCAGGGGCTGGAGGGAGCGGAGACCGGCGCCGAGCCCCAGGCCCGGCAGGACGAGGGCTGGCTCGAACAGAGTCTCGAGCCTCGCGAGCCCCTGGTGGTGGGACCGTTCCTGCTGGTGGACGGCTGCGAGCCGGTGGCCGGGCCCGACGGCTCCCTGCTCCAGCTGCGGATTCCCCGGGGGCGGGCCTTCGGGACCGGCGAGCACGAGACGACCCGGCTTTGCCTGGAATGCATCGGTGCGCTGGATCTCGACGGCTGCCGGGTGCTCGATCTGGGTACCGGTTCGGCGGTGCTGGCGATCGCCGCGGCCCTCCGCGGCGCCGAGGTGCTGGCCCTGGACAACGATCCCTCCGTGCTGGAAGTGGCCGAAGAGAACGTGGCTCTCAACGGTGTCGCGGAGCGCGTGCGCGTGGTGGCCGGTTCATGGGGCCGGGCCGATGGCGAAGGCCCCTTCGACCTGGTGGTGGCCAACATTCACCGCAGCGCCTGTGAGCGGGCGGCGCGGGGCCTGGGCGGACGACTGGCGCCGGGGGCCAGCGTGGTCCTTTCCGGGTTCATGGCGAGCGAGTGCCGGCGTGTGGCGCAGGCCTGGCGTGCGGTCGGCCTGGAGGGGCCGGAATGCCGGACGGCCGGCGAGTGGGGGGCCCTGCGCATGTGGAGAAAAACATGAGAGGACGCCGTCGAGCCTGGGAACTGGGAATCCTCGCCCTGTTGCTGGTGGGGGTCGGAGCCGTGGCTTGCGGCCCGAAGGCCATCACGCCGGCGGATCTGGCCACGGCGCGGGAGGACCTGCGCCGGGGACGGGCGACCGAGGTGATCACTCGCCTCGCTCCCCGGGAGGGCAAGGGAACCGAGGCCTACGACCTGCTGGCCCAGGCCTATGCCCAGGTCGAGGCCGATCCCCGCGAGGTGGTGCGGGTCTTCAGCGCGGCGGCGACCGGCACCGACCCGGCGCTGGTGTTGCTGGCGGCTCGCGCGGTGGCCGGGGCCGACCGCCTGGGAACGGCTCTCGAATGGCTCGAAGCGGGCTGCCGGGCCCATCCCCGCTTCACGGAACTCTTCGTCGAACGGGCCAAGCTGCTGGCGCGCATGGGCCGCTACGAGGAATCGGTGGCCCTGCTCCGGCCGCTGGCGGGGGACGATCCCAGGGTGCTCAACCTGCTGGGTTTCGGAGAGATGCTCGCAGGCCGGCTCGAGCCGGCGCGGGCCTATCTCGAGCGCAGCATCGAAGAGGCCGAGCGGCTGGGGCGGCCCTACGCGGTGGCCCACTACCACTTGGGCCGCTACTTTCTCGGCCGTGGTGAGTTGGAGGCGGCCGAGGCCCAGTTCCAGCAGGCGGTGGAGATCAACCCGCGGCACCTGGAGGCCCAGTATCTGCTGGTGGCGACCCGGGAGAGGCTGGGGCGTGACGCTCACAAGCCCCGGCAGGCTTTCGCCGCGCTCTACGGCGACAGGCTGGCGGCTCAGGGAGCCCTCGATCCGCCGCCGGCGGGCGAGGTGGCCGTTGAGCGCGGCGGTGACATCGAGTGGCGCCCGCTGGACTCGCGACCGCGATTCGAGGAGTCCTTCGCGCCCGGCTCGGTGGTGGAGGTGGCCGCCTGGGTTCCCGCCGGCGAGCGGGCCCGGTTTCGGATCGAGACGGCAGGCGGGGAAAGCCTGCTCGACATGGTGCACCAGGCGACGGGTGAGCGGGGCCGCTGGGTTCCCCACCAGGTCGCCCTGCCGGAGGGTCCCGGTGCCGTCAGGCTCGTCTTCCGCGTCACGGCGGCGGGTTTTCCCGCCGGCCTCTTCGGCGGTCGGGCCCCGGAGGGTTCCGGCTTTTCGCGACCCCGGGCCCTGGGGGACGCCCGTCGGCGTTCGGCCGATCCGCGGCCGAATATCCTGCTGATCTCCCTCGACACGCTGCGTGCGGACCGGATGGAACTCTACGGCGCCGAACGAGAGACCACTCCGCGGTTGAGCGCCCTTGCCGGGCAGGCGGTGGTCTTCCAGCGGGCGGAGGCCGCGAACAACTGGACCCTGCCGAGTCACATGACGATCTTTTCGGGCCTGTCGCCCCGCGCCCACGGCGTGTTGCCCGACATGGGGCAGGTGCGGGGCTATCTGCATCCGGACCGGCAGCTTCCGGTCAGCGCTCCCGAGGGCCTGCGCACCTTTCCCCAGCTTCTGGCGGAGGCCGGCTACCGTACCGCCGCCGTGACCGAAAACGGCTGGATCTCGGGGCGTTTCGGATTCGACCGGGGCTTCGACCTCTACCGCTCCGACCTGCGGGGTAATCTCGAGCGCACGGCCGCGGCGGCCCTGGCTGAACTGGAAGCGACCGGGGAACGGGGGCCCTGGTTCCTGTTCGTGCACACCTATACGCCGCACCAGCCCTATCACGCCCCCGACGAGTTTCGCCTGAAATGGGCCGACCCCTCCCACGTGGGCTTCGCCTGGCCCCGGGCCCGGGTGCCGATCGCCGACTACTACCGCTTCCGGGCGCCCTTCTTTCCTCCGGCCCCCAGCGACGTGCTGGCCTACCGCGATCTCTATGACGGCCAGGTGCGATGGGCCGACTCACTGGTGGGCCGCCTGGTCGATCACCTCGAGAGCCGGGGCCTGCTCCAGCAGACGGTGATCGTGGTCACTTCCGATCACGGCGAGGAGATCTTCGAGAGGGGGCAGTTCGATCACGGGGATACCCTCTACGAGGAAGTGACGCACGTACCGTTGCTGATCTGGGGCCCCCGGCAGCTGCCCTCCGGCCGTCGGGTCGATCACCCCGTCTCCCTGGTCGATCTGGCGGCCACGATTCTCGATCTGGCGGGGGTGGACGCGCCCCTGGGCACTTCCCGCTCCCTGCGTCCGCTGTGGGAGGAGAACGGCGGCCAGGCGCGTCCGCGGCCCTTGTTCGCCGAGGCCATCGATCTTGCGGGTCGGCCACTGGCCGCCGTCTGGCTTGGCGACCTAAAGCTGATCCGCCGGGGAGAGGGTTCCGCCGCCCGGGTGGAACTCTACGATCTCGGTCGCGATCCGGGAGAACGACACGACCTGGCCTCCCGGCACCCTGGGAAGGTCGACCGGCTTCTGGCCCTGCTCGACGAGCACCTGCAGCGTTCGGCCGAAGTGCGCAAGCTCCTGGGTTCGGGCAGCGGGGCGCTGGACGAGGAGACGATTCGCAGGCTGGAGTCCCTCGGTTACGGCCATTGAGTCCGGCTGGAGGATGACGGGCTCCCGACGCCGCTTCGTTTCCCGGTGGTGCGGTCGAGGGCTTCGCCGTATACCCAAGGCGGAGGTGCACGGTGATTGCGCGTCATCTTTGCCGGGGTCTGTTGCTGCTGTTGTCCACCCTGTCCTGCCTGGCGGCCGCGCCGGGAGAGGTCTCGAGCAGCCTGCGCTTCGACAGCGATGGGCAGACCCTGCGCTGGGCGGCCGAGGGCGGCTCGACGGCCTACAACGTCTATCGGGGCACCAGCCCGCTGGCCGACGACCTGGCCTGCTTCGATTTCCGCACCCCGGAGACGTCCAGCGTCGATCCCGCGGTGCCCGTCACTCTCTGGACGTACCTGGTGGCCGGCTGGAACAGTGAGGGTGAAGGCAGCCTGGGGCAGGCCAGCGATGGTGCCCCACGGACCGCGGCGGTGGCCTGCACCGACGATGACGGCGATGCGGTGCGCGACGACCGCGACAATTGTCCGGGTCTGGCCAACCCCGGCCAGGAAGACCAGGATCTGGACGGCGAGGGGGATCCCTGCGACAGTTCGACCTACGACTTCGAGGGGGACACGCCGGGCCAGCGCCCGGCGGCGATGACCCAGATCGGCGGGGTCAACGACACTTTCCGGGTGGCCGATCACGGCGGTGACCAGGGGGTGAGCTACGACGGTTCGGCGGGGGGCGTGGGCGATCTCTTCGACCGTCTCGACGGGGCGATGACCCGGCGGGATCTCGACGTCTACCTCGATACCCCGACTCCTTCGGACCAGGTGCTGACCCTGACCCTGTGGTCCGACGGCAGTTACGCCGAGAACGCGGGCTCCGGCTGGGAGTTGCGCCTGGAGGCGGACGGCAGCCTGTCCTCGCGGGTGCGCCGACTGGGTCGGGAGTACGAAGACCTGGGACGGCTGACACCAACCCATCCGGAACGCCTCCGCCTGCGCCTGAGAAAGCTCGCGGGGGACGCCTCCCGGCTCCACGTCGACGAATTCGATGGTGCCGTGTGGCAGGAAATCGGCACGTTCAGCATCGACGACGATCATCTCCTCCTGGGCCACGGCCTGCTGCTCGACGACCGGGACGGCGGGCGTCGCCCGGTGTTGCGGCTGACCGCCAACGCGCCGGGTGGCGCCGAGGCGCTGGTGCTGCGCACGACGGCCGGCTCCCTGACCGGTTGGAAGCTGTTCCAGCGGAACAGCGCCGACCAGGCGGACCTGCCTCTGCCGGTGAGCTGGACTTCCGGCCAGGTCGTGCGCCTCGAAGCGCGGGTCGTCGACAGCGCCAGCGGGCTGCCGCTGGCGGGGCACGATTTCGCCGACCACCGCTGGACCTTGCCGGCCGCACCCCAGGGCCGGGACGAGGACCTGACCCTGGCGGGAGTCCCCGCGGGGGGGAACTACGACGTGGAAGTGCGCTTGCTGCAGGAGAGCGACGGTCAAACCCTGGGCGAGGCCCGGGTCGCCCAGGTGGCGGTGGGCGATGTCTTCCTGGCCGTGGGCCAGTCGAACATGGCCGGCTACAGTGGCGCCGGGGCGGCCGAGCCCCCGGTGGACGCCGTGCATCTGTTCGGTAACGACTATCGCTGGAAGCGGGCCTCCGAGCCGATGGACTCCGGCGTCGAGCAGGTGGATCGGGTGAGCGCCGAGAGCCCGGCCCACTCCTTGATGCTGGCCTTCGCCAAGACCGTCTCCGAGGGGATCGGCCTGCCCGTGGCGGTGATTCCCGCGCCCCTGGGCGGAACCAATCTCTATGCCCAGTGGCAGCGACGGGACGACGATCCGGACAATCGGGGCACCCTCTACGGCTCGTCGATCTACCGGGTGCTGAGCCAGAACTACGGCGCGCCGATAAGGGGTGTGATCTGGTACCAGGGTGAATCCGACGTGGGGCGGGGAACGCCGGCCTACCGCGCCGACCTGGAGGCCCTGGTGGCCGACTATCGTGCCGACCTGGCGGCCCCCGACGCCTTCTTCGGCAACTGCCAGCTGGCGACCCACCTGGCCGCCCAGGACCTCGACGCCTGGATCGCGATCCAGGAGGCCCAGCGCCAGCAGGCCGAGGCGGACCCGCTCTCCGACGTAGTGGCCCTGGTGGACCAGCCTCGCAGCGATACGATCCATCTCAACGTGGAAGGCTACAAGGAGGCGGGGCGGCGTCTCGGGCGGGCGGTGCTGGCCGGCTCTTACGGCCAGTCCAGGCCTCTCGGGCCACAGCTCGTTTCGGTGGCTTTCGACCAGGGAGCGCGGGACCGGATCGTGATCACCTACGACAAGGACGTCACCGGGGGGGCTACCGGGCTCTACCGGGTCCAGGCCGACGGACCGGTGACCATCACCAGCATGAGCGTCGCCGGGCCCCGGGTGATCCTGCAACTCCAGCGCTCGGCTTTCGGCAGCACCTTCGTGACCTACGGCTATTCCCGCAATCCCGCCTCCCCCTGGATCCGGGCTGTGGACGGGGCGGGAGCCGCGCTGACCTTCAAGGATCTCCCGGTGCAGTAGCGCCCCGGCCGCGGATCGTGGAAAGGGGGTTGACAGCTTCCATACGCGGTTGTATAAACACTGCAGCGCCGATTTGACTCAGCTTGCGGGCGCTTTATAAATGCAGCTAAAACGGGGCCGAGATCCAATTTTTCGAAACCCGCTTTGGCGCAAGCTGAGCGGGTTTTTTCGTGCCTGACCATCGCCGATTTAATCAACAACTTGCGGGGCGATTCACAAATTCCGCTAAAGCGTTGGCGCCTGCATGCTCCCCGGGATCGCCTTCGTTTTCGTCCATGGGGGCGCGGAGTGTGCCATATGGCAGGCAGCAGTCATCTCATCACCTCGGAGTCCGTCTCCGAGGGGCATCCGGACAAGATCGCCGACCGCATCTCGGATGCCATCCTCGACGCCTTCCTCGCCGAAGATCCGCACGCGCGGGTCGCCGCCGAAACTTTCGTCGCGCACAACCTGGTGGTGGTCGCGGGCGAGTTCGGCTCCGGCAAGCCCGGTCTGTTCGAAGACATCGAAAGGCGCGCGCCGTCCATCGTCCGCGAGACGCTGCGCGGTATCGGTTACCGGGCCGATTTCCCCGGTATCGATCCCGACGGGTGTGAAGTTCGAATCGCCTGGAACCGTCAGTCGTTGGACATCGACCGGGGTGTGAGTCACGGGGACGGCCGCCCCGGCGCCGGTGACCAGGGGCTGGTTTTCGGCTACGCGTGCGACGAGACGCCGGAGTTCCTGCCCCTGCCGCTGGTGCTCGCCCACCGGCTGATGGAACGACAGGCTCGATTGCGTCGATTCGGCCGATGGCACTGGTTGCGACCCGACGCCAAATCCCAGGTCACCGTGCGGTACAGCGATGGCGCGCCTGTCGCCGTCGAGACCGTGGTCTTCTCGACCCAGCATGCGCCTCAAGTCGGGATCGATGCGCTACGGACCGCCGTGGTGGGATCGATCATCGAGCCGCTGCTGCCCGAGTCGCTCGGCCCGGGCGCCCCGCGCTTCCTCGTCAATCCGGCGGGCAGCTTCGTGATCGGCGGACCGTGTGGTGACACGGGCCTGACGGGGCGCAAGATCATCGTCGACACTTACGGCACCGTCTGCCCCCATGGTGGTGGTGCCTTCTCTGGAAAAGATCCGACCAAAGTGGACCGATCGGCGGCCTACATGGCCCGCCATGTGGCCAAGCACATCGTCGCCGCCGGCCTGGCGCGTCGTTGCACGGTCCACTTCGCCTACGCGATCGGTGTCGCCGAGCCGGTATCGATGGACATCGACACCCACGGGACCGGCTCGGTGGCCGCGGGCAAACTCGAAACCGCTGTCAGGCGAGTCTTCGACCTGACGCCGACGGGCATCATCGAGACGCTGGACCTGCGCCGCCCGATCTACGGGAAAACAGCGGCCTACGGTCATTTCGGACGGCCGGAATTTCCCTGGGAACAACTTTCCCATGTCACGGAACTGCGAACCGTCGCCACCGGCAGGCAAGGAGAATGACGATGAAGATCCGCTATGCAGACGAAGTGCATCAGGAGTTTTCCACTGTAGTCGGGACCATCGATGATTGGGGCTACGTCGTCGATCCGCTTGATTCACGGTCGCGGGACTCGAGCCTCTCCCCGTGGGATTATTGGCTGGGCTCGACGCGGGACGGCAAGACCTGGGCGCTGGCCGTCGCGCCCCGCGACCGCGGCCCCGACGCCGACGGCCAGGAGGCGGAGGAATGGCTGCAGATCGTCGCGTACCTGTTCGATCCGCCGCAACGGGAGCGGGAGCCGATTGCGGAAATCCTGGTCCGGGCCTTCGAGGCGGATGCCGGTTCCAGGCCCGATGAAGCGGCCCGCCAGGCGATCATGGACGCGGTGTCGTTTCCCGAATACCGCTCGGCGGGGCAGCTTTTGGCGGAATTGCCGGAAGCATGGCACGAGATTCCCACCGAGTTCGTCCTCCGCATCGGCCTGTCGGCCGGTGCCTGCCTGTACAGGGAGATCTTCCAGGAGTACGCGCGCGATTCGCTGGAAGGGGTCATCGATGTGGTCTGCAGCCCCCGCTGGCCCGGCCTGCTTTTCGGCTACTCGCTCGAGGCCCACGGCGTGATTCCGATGCTTCCGTGGTACGTCGATTGGCCGCTTTCCCGACGCGGCCTGAACGGGCCGGAGTTGCGTGAAAAGGTGCAGGGAACGTTCCCCTGGGAGCTTGAAACGGACTCCAGCCTCCTGACGCTCTACCAGCACCTGCCGAAGGGAGGGCGATGGAATGCGGCTCCGTATGAGGGCGAGCCCGTGGTTCGACTGAAAGTGGCCGGCCGTACGGCGGACGAGGCCGTCGCGAACTGGCATCGGTGTGCGCGGGCGTTGCGCCGGATCCGCCGTCAACGAGCTGTTTTGGAGGACGCCGCAGTGGAGCGGTAGCTCCGCCGCGACCCCGGCACGGCACGTGGCGGCTTGGTGCGGGTGGCAGGGTGGGGTGGGCGCCGGGGGGGCGGGGCCCACCCCGCCGGATTCAAGGGTTTTTCAGGGCGGCCAGCGCGCGGCGGGCGGCCTGGCGGACCCGGCCCACCTTGTCCTTGGCCAACTCGGCGAGGAGGCTCTGGGCCTGGCCGCCGCCGATGCGCCCGAGGGCGTCGGCGCTGGCCTGGCGGACGCTGGGTTCAGGGTCGGAAGCCAGGCGCGTGAGCGTGGGAAGCCCCTTGGCCGAGCCGATGGCGCCGAGGGCCTCGGCCACCGAGGCGCGAACCTGCTTGTTGCGGCGATCGGTGGACAGGGCGGCCTTGTCGAGCACCGGAATCTGCTCCGGTCCGCCGATCTGTCCCAGGCCGACGATGGCCATGGCCCGCACTTCGGGAGCCTCGTCACCGACCATGTCGGCCAGCGTCGGGGCGGCCTTCCCCCCCAGGGCGGCCAGCGAGCCGGCCACCTCGAGCCGGACGCTGGCGTCGAGATCGGCCGCCGCCTTCTTCAGATCGGCGATGGCGTCGTCGCCCAGCAGGTCGGTCAGGGTCGAGACCGCCGTGGCGCGGACGATGGCCAGCTTGTCCGAGTGCAGCGTCTTGCGAACCGCGGGAGCGGCGGAGGGGTCGCCGATGACTCGCAGGGCGCGCAGGGCGAAGCGGCGCAGGCGCTCTTCCGGATCCTGGAGCTGGGTGGCGATCAGCGGCACCGAATCGCGGTCCTTCATTTCCATCAGGGCTTCCATCGCTCCGAGACGCACCGGTACGTCGGGATCGGTGATCAGCTTGCGCAGGGCGGGCAGTGCGCGGGTGTCCTTGACCCGCGCGAGGGCGCGCGCCGCGGCGGCGCGCACCGGATCTTCGGGCCGGGCCGGTTTGCCCGGTTCACCCTTCGGCTTGGGAAGCAGCGCGATCAGGGCGTCGACGGCTTCCTTGGTGGCGATGGTGGCCAGGGCCTCGGCGGCGGCGGGAACGCCCACCATGGGGGACGATTCGAGGGCCGCGCTGTAGAGCAGGTCGACGGCCTTGGGATCGCGCGCCGCCTGCGCACCGAAGACCGCGGCGCGCTGGGCCAGCTCCGAGTCGTCCTTCAGTCCGCGCCGGAAGATCGCCGCCGCTTCAGGGTGGCGGGGATGCCGCTCCTTGAGGGTACGCAGGACTTCGATGCGGGCATTGGCGTCGGGATCATCGAAAGCGGCGCGGCAGAGATCCCGCGGGCGGGATTTATCGAACATCCGGCAGGCGGCCTGGATCGCGGCATCGCGGACGCTGCGCTCCGGGTCGGCGTAGAGCTTCTCGAGCATGGGGGTCCCCGACTCACCGAGCAATTCCTCGACAGCCCAGACCAGCTCGCTGCGCACGGTCTCGGAGGGATCGTCGAGCATCTTCTGGAGGATCGGCGCGGCATCCTTGGCCGGCGGCGCCAGGCGCATCATGTCGCGCAGGGCCAGGACGCGTGTGCTGATGTCGGAGGCGCCGAGTCGCTCGACGATCGGGGCCAGGTCTTTGCCCTTGTCGGCCGCGCCGGCGGGGGCCAGTGCCAGGGCCACGGTGGCCAGTACGAGAAAGGATCGGGAGAGCAGGTGGGCATGCATCGAATTCACCTCCGGCCACAGGGCCTGGGCATTTTCCCGTTCCGCCCGCCGGGCGCCGCGTGGGCGCGGGGTGCCGGGGACCTTCCCGGTGGCAGGGAGCCTGCCTGGGTCCGGGTCGTCGAAGCAGAGAGGGAAAGCATCGAGGTTCAAGGTTAATGACGGAAGGGCTTTCCCGCCAATCCGGTCCCGGGTCGGCAGCGGGCGTTTCAGGCTCCGGGAGGCGGGGCCTGGGAGCCGGAATCCCGCAGAGCGGAAAAGGCAATCCCTCCACCGGACGCCGGAGGGGAGGAATCGACTCGGGCCCGCAACGATTTGAGGTAGGTCGTGGGGGAGACCGAACAAACCCGCAGGAAGGAACGATAAAAATGCCGGTAGTTCTGGTAGCCCACCTGCTCGGCCACCTCGCCGAGGCTTCCCCCGTCGCGCTGCAACAGGCGCCGGGCCTTGTCGATACGCACCTGGTGAATGTACTCGGTGAGGGTGATGCCGCATTCCTTGCGGAAGAGGGAAGAGAGGTAGTTGCGCGCCACGCCGACGGCGGAGGCGACCCGGGAGAGGGAAATCCGCTCGTTGGCGTGTTCCTCGATGTAGCGTCGGGCGCGTACCACGATGGGGTTGATCCGGGAGCGGGCGTCGTGGAACGGTTCGACCATCCGCGCAATCTCGCCGCGCACATAGTTCGCTGCAGAGGCGGCGGTGTCGAAGGCTCCAAGGGTATTGATCCAGATCAGCCGCTGCTCTTCCGCGGGCGGTCGGCCGTCGAGAGAAAGCCGCTCGGCCACCGAGCGCAGCAGGTCATAATGGAAGAGCAGCACGGGGGGCAGGGCGAAGGTGGAGAGCTGCCCGAGGCTGGAGAGCAGCTGCTCGACGCCTTCGTCGAAGGCCTGCAGGTCCATCTTCTCGAGAGCGGTCAATGCCGGATGCGAGGAGATCCAGAGTTGCGGATCGCCAGGGTTGACGGCGTCGGCGCCGAGCCTTTCGGATGAGGTCATGGATGTTTCCAGCCCTTCTCGTTCCGCATCTACGATCGACCCGGCCGTTTCCGGGGAATCGGTTGCCACAATGCGGGGAACAAGCCCCCTGCACATACACCGAAGACCCTGGCCGTGCAAGGCCCGAGGCTTTCTGCGACCGCGCCCGGCCAAGCACGGACAATCGCCCCGGGCCTTTGGGGAT
Organism: Acidobacteriota bacterium; assembly: GCA_030949985.1. NCBI lineage: Bacteria > Pseudomonadati > Acidobacteriota > Acidobacteriota bacterium. Next base: position 142,763 of record JAUZRX010000023.1, on the reverse strand, counting down.
CGGCCAACCAGCCGCACCGGCTTTCCGGCGGGCCGTGGCGAACGCTCCCGAAGAGGCCCGTATTGCCCGGGCCGAAGGGGGCGTGCTAGCCTCGCCGAGGTTGGACAGCCTCCCCGGAGGCGCAGCCGGGATGGACGCGTTCGCCGCGGCCCGGGGCGGCACGGCGCTCGTGCAGGGCGGAGACAGGCCATGAACCTCCCCACCATGATCACCGTCCTCCGCATCTTCCTCGTCCCCATCCTGGTGGTCGTTCTGCTGGCCCCCCCCTGGAAATTGGCCGACAGCCCGTTTTTCGGTGTCGAGTCGCCGGCGCCGCGGGAGTTGATCGCGGCGGCGATCTTCCTCCTGGCCATGCTCAGCGACATCATGGACGGCTATCTGGCCCGGCGTCGCAACCAGGTCACGACCCTCGGTACCCTGCTCGATCCCATCGCGGACAAGCTGCTGATGAGCGGCGCCTTCATCTCCTTCGTGCAGGTGGGCTCCGCGCCGGCGTGGATGGTCGTGATCATCATTGGCCGGGAGTTTATCGTCTCGGGACTGCGTTCCGTGATGGCGTCCCAGGGCGTGGTGATGGGGGCCTCGCAGCTGGGCAAGCTGAAAACCATCAGCCAGGCCGTGGCCATCGTGCTGTTGATCTTCTACCCGACCTTCGAGCGCTGGGGCTCACTGGAGGCGGCGGGCGTGGTCGCCCTGTGGATCTCGATGTTCCTGGCGCTGGGTTCGGCCGCAGAGTACCTGCACCGCTTCTTCCGCATGCTGCCCCTGGCCGACGAAGGGGGCGGCAAGAGCGACACGGCGAGGAGAGTTTCCTCGTGAGCACGTTGCCGGCCGACGTCTGGGTCGTGGGCAGCGAGTTGACCGGGGGCACCCAGGTCGATCTCAACGGCCCGCGCCTGCGCTACCTGGCGGAATCGGCCGGCTACACAGTGATGCACCTGGGTTGGGTGGCCGACGAAGAAACGGAAATCGCCCGGGCAATAGGGTCTTCGGTCAGTGCGGAAGTCCCCCTCGTGCTGCTCTGCGGAGGACTCGGCCCGACCACCGACGATCGGACCCGCCAGGCTCTTGCGCAAGCCTTGGGCCTGCCCCTCGAAGTGCGGGATGACGAGCTTCGACGGCTAGAGAAGCGGGCCCGGGAGCGGGGAGGGGAACCGGCCCCCGGGCTGCGGCGACAGGCCCTGTTCCCCGAAGGCAGCGAGGTCCTTCCCAACGCGTTGGGGTCGGCCGCCGGGATCTACATCGAGGCGGGCTCTTCGATGATCTTCGCCCTGCCGGGGGTTCCCCGGGAACTGGAGTCGATGATTTCCCGGGAGGTGCGGCCCCGGTTGCTGCGACGCTCGCCCCGCACGATCCAGCGCGGACTCCTGCTGCGCACGGTGGGCGTCGGAGAGGAAGAACTGGCCCGCCGCCTCGACGGCCTGCTCGACGGCGAGCCGCTGGAAGTGGGTTTTCTGGCCAGTCCCGGCGAAGTGGAGATCTCGCTGCACGAACGCCTGGACGACGAAGGTGCCCCCTCGCGGGCGGAGGCCCTGCTCGGACGCATCGAGGAAGCGATCGGCACTCCGCTCTACCAGGTCGTGCGCACCGGCGGCGGGGAAGACGGCGAGAACTCGCCCCTGCGGCTTCCCAAGGCCGCGGCCCTGCCCCAGGTGGTCGGCGCCGTGCTCGAGGAACGGCACTGGCGGCTGGCAACGGCCGAGTCCTGCACGGGGGGGCTGCTGGCCCGGCGCATCACCGATCTGCCCGGATCGAGCGCCTTCTACGTGGGCGGCGTGGTGGCCTACGACAACACGCTCAAGCGCGCGCAGCTCGGGGTGCCGGCCGCCGTTCTCGCCTCCCGGGGTGCGGTCAGTGGAAGCTGTGCGGAGGCGATGGCGCGCGGGGCGCGGGACCGACTCGGAGCCGAGGTGGCCGTTTCCACCACCGGCATCGCCGGCCCCTCCGGGGGATCGGCGGACAAGCCGGTGGGCCTGGTCTACATCGCCGTGGTTTCCCCCGGGGGGGAAAGGGTCAGCCGGCACCTGTTTTCCGGCGATCGCTGGATCATCCGGGAAAAGGCCGTGGCCGCGGCCCTCGACGAGGTCCGGCGGGTGATGGCGGGCTTGCCACCGGCGGGAACCCCCGACAAGGGTGGCGGCACGACGCCATGATGGCGGCGCGGTCCAGCCATCGCCTTTTCGTGGCCCTGGCCCTGCCCCCGGACGTCCGCCAGGCCGTCCATCGCTGGTGCGCGGCGGCCCGCCTGGGCCGGCGGGGTTGGCGGCTGGTGCGAGACGAGAACCTGCACCTGACTCTGCGTTTTTTGGGGGATGGCAGCACGAAGGTGGCCGAAGAGCTGGGGCCGGACCTCGAGCGCGTCACTCGGGGGCTGCGGGCGCCGCGGCTGGTCCTCGAGTCGTGGGGCAGCTTCGGACCCCGCGGGAAGCCGCGGGTGATCTGGGTCGGTGTCGGTGGCCAGGTCGAGAGTCTGCGGGCCCTGGGGGAACGGGTGGAACAGTGTGTGCGGCGCTGGGGCTTTCCCCCCGAGACGCGGCCGCTGAAACCGCACCTGACGGTGGCCCGACCGCGGCGGGGCGAGCGTCTCCACCTGCCGGCGGCCTCCTGTCCGACGCCCGAGCCCGCGCGTTTCACGGGTAAGGAAGTGGCGCTCTACGAGTCGGCGCTCGGGCCGGGCGGACCGGTCTACACCGCACGCCACCGTTTTGACCTGGAGGCGGCCGATGATTCGTGAAGCTCTGGGCGTGGGGCTGGCCTACCTGGCGGGATCGATCCCTTTCGGCCTGCTGCTCTCGCTGCTGCTGCGGGGCGAGGATCTGCGCCGGAAAGGATCGGGAAACATCGGCGCGACCAACGCGCTGCGTACCGGTGGGGTAGGGCTGGGCGTGGCCACCTTGCTCCTCGACGGGGCGAAGGGAGTGGCCGGCTACCTGGCGGGGGGATGGCTGCTGCGCTCGGTCGGGACGGTCGGCGGCGGCTGGGAGACGGCCCTTCTGCTCGCCCCGGTGGTCGGGCACTGCTACCCTCTCTGGTTGCGCTTTCGCGGGGGCAAGGGCGTGGCGACGGCCCTCGGCGTGCTGGCGGTGGCCGAACCCCGGCTGTTGCCGGTCAGCGCGGTCTGCTTTCTGGCGCTGGCCCTGCCCAGTGGCTACGTTTCCCTGGGCTCCCTCGGTGCCGCGGCGGCCGCCGCGGCCGCGGCCTTCTGGTTGCTGGGCCCGGCAGGGACCAGCTGGGGCGTTCTGGCGCTGGCGGCGGTGATCTTCTTGCGGCACCGCGAGAACATCAGCCGCCTGCTGGCCGGTACCGAGGCCCGGGTGGGCCGGCGGGCCGCGAAGAAAGGAAAATCAGGGCCGTGATCGATACCCACTGCCATATTCTTCCCGCTCTCGACGACGGCGCCGCCGACGAGGAGGCCGCTCTGGCCATGGCCCGCTGCGCGGTGGAAGGCGGCGTGAAGACCATCATCGCGACTCCCCACATGCGGGAGGGCGACTACCTCAACGAGCGGCCCCGGGTTCTCGAGGCGGTCGACGCCTTCCGGGCCGTGCTGGCCCGAGAAGGTATCGAGCTGCGGGTCGAGCCCGGCTCGGAGGTGCATCTCGGCCCGCGGCTGCCGGAACGCATCGCCGAAGGGCGTCTTCTGACCTACGGGGATCGGCGGCGGCACCTGTTGCTGGAATGCCCCTACCGCACGCGGCCGGTACGCCTGGAAGAGACGATTTTCGAACTGAAGGTGGCCGGTGTCACGCCGGTCCTGGCGCACCCTGAGCGGATTCGCTACTTCCAGGAAGATCTCTCGCGCTACGAAGAGATGGTGCGCCTGGGCAGCCTGGGGCAGATGACGTCCTCGAGCCTGCTCGGGGTGTTCGGCAAGCCGATCCAGGCGCTTTCCGAAAAGCTGGTCCGTCGGGGCCTGGTGCATGTCCTGGGGTCGGACGCCCACGACACCGAGTACCGCCCGCCCCGCCTGCGTTCGGCGGTCCGGCGCTGGGCGGAGCTGGCCGGCGAGGAGGCGGCCCGTCGTGCCGTCGAGGACTATCCGCGGGCCTTGCTGGCCGGGGAGGCGATCGATCCGCCGCCCCCCGCGCCGGAACCGGAGAAGCGCGGCCTGATGGCCCGTCTCTTCGGCCGCCGGTCGGGCCTGGTGTAACCCTCGCCGCGCCCCGGCGGGGGCGCCGGCCCCGGGTTCAGGTTTGACCCCCGCGGGCCTTGGGCCGTATTCTCGCGGCCGCGCGACGACCATGGAGAAAAGACGATGAGAGCCGGCTGGATGACAACCTGCAGGCCTGCCCTGTTGCTGGCGGCCGCGCTGCTCGTCGGCTGGGGCTGCGCTTCCGGCGGGGCCCGCATCGCCGAAAAGCAGAAAAAGGGTCCGCTCCACTTCTTCCGCCTCGCCCAGCTCTTCTATGAACAGGGCAAGGTGGACGAGGCTCTCGAGCAGCTCGCGCGTTCCCTGGCCCTCGACGATTCCCTGCCGCGGACATGGTTCTTCCGGGGGCAGATCTACAGCGCGGAGGACCGCTGCTCTCAGGCCGTGGCGGATTTTCGCCGGGCGCTGACGATCAATCCGCACTACACCGAGGCCAGGATGTATCTGGCGGACTGCCTGGAGCGGCTGGGGCATCCCGACGAGGCGTTGGCCGTGCTGGGCGACGCCCTGCGGGACGGCCGTTTTCCCTACCCGGAGAAAATCCACTACAACCGGGCGATGATCTACCTCCGCTCCGGGCGCCTGGACGATGCGTTGGCTGCCTTGCGCCTGGCGGTGGAAGCCCAGCCGCGCTACTACAGGGCCCATTTCGAGATGGCCAAGATTCTCGAAGAACTCTCGCGCCTCGGCGAGGCCCTCGAGGCCTACCGCACGGCTGCGCCGGGCTTTTCCAAGGATCCCGAGTTTCTGCTCGCCCGGGGCGGCGCCTTGCTGCGTGCCGGGCGTGTCGACGAGGCCGGCCCGATGTTGCGCCGCGTGGTGGCGCTCTCGCCGGGAAGCCCCGCGGCGGAGCAGGCGAGCCGTCTGCTGGAGTTGATCGACTGATGTTCGGAAGACTGCGGGAGCGGCTGCAAAAGGGGTTGCGCAAGACCCGCCAGGCCCTGGCGGACAAAGTGGCGCAGCTGGGGCTGGCGGGGCGCAAGGTGGACGAGGCCCTGATCGAAGAAGTCGAGGAGATCCTCGTCACCGCCGACCTGGGCTACGAACTGGCGGAAGAGCTCTGCGAGCACCTGCGTCACGCCGCTCGAGGCCGGGAGCTGAGTTCCACGGCGGAATTGATGGAACTGCTGGAAGAGGGCCTGCTGGCACGGATGCCCGAGCGTGCCGCCGAGCTGCGCCCGGCTGCCGGACCGCGGGTGACCCTGATGGTGGGCGTCAACGGTTCGGGCAAGACCACCACCACCGGCAAGCTGGCCGCGCGGCTGGCGGGGGAGGGACGGCGGGTGATCGTCGCCGCGGCGGACACCTTTCGGGCGGCGGCCGTCGAGCAACTGGTGGTGTGGGCCGAGCGTGCCGGGGCGCGGGTGATTCGAGCGCGGCCGGGCAGCGATCCGGCCGCGGTCGCCTTCGACGCCGTCCGGGCGGCCAAGGCTGGTGACTACGACGAGGTGCTGGTGGACACCGCCGGCCGGTTGCACACCAAAAAGCCGTTGATGGACGAACTGACCAAGATCTCCCGGGCCGTGGCCAAGGAAATCGAGGCGGCGCCCCACGAGACCCTGCTGGTGGTCGATGGCACCACCGGCCGTAACGGCATCGCCCAGGCGCGGGAATTCTCCCAGGCGGTCGGGGTCACCGGCCTCGTGTTGACCAAGCTCGACGGTACGGCGCGGGGCGGTGTCGCGGTGAGTATTGGCCGGGAGCTGGGCCTGCCCGTGCGATACGTGGGCATGGGCGAGGATGCGGCGGACCTGCTGGACTACGACCCGGCGGAGTATGCCCGGGGCCTGGTTTCGGGTGCCGAGTTCCATTCCGGGGCCCCCGGCAGCGCGTGATGCGCAAGTCCGACCGGAGCTGGCTCGAGCGGGCTGTGGAACTGGCCTTGCGGGCGGGCCGGGCCACGGCTCCCAATCCCCGGGTCGGTGCGGTGCTGGTCGCCGGTGACCGGGTGGTAGGGGAGGGCTGGCACCAGCGGGCGGGGGAGGCCCATGCCGAGGCGCTGGCCCTGGCCCGGGCCGGGGAGGCGGCCCGGGGAGCGACGGCCTACGTCTCCCTCGAACCCTGCGCCCACCACGGACGAACCCCTGCCTGCGTGGAGGCCCTGGTGGCGGCCGGGGTGCGGCGGGTGGTGGTGGGGGCGGTGGATCCGGATCCGCGGGTCCGGGGGCGAGGGATCGAAGAACTGCGGCGCGCAGGCATCGAGGTGAGCCTGGCCCGTGACACGATGGCCGACCGGGCTCGCCAGGCGGTGGAGGAGTACCTGGTTCACCGGGAGCAGTCCCGCAGCTACGTCGTGCTCAAGGTCGCCGCCAGCCTCGATGGACGCATCGCCGACCGCCGGGGCGACTCCCGTTGGATCACCGGTCCCGAGGCCCGCGAGCACGGGCGCCGCCTACGCTGCCGTTACGGGGCGATCCTGGTGGGCGTGGGCACCATCGCGGCCGACGATCCGCGGCTTTTGCCGCCTGACGGTCCCCAGGCGGGAGCCTTCGTCCGCTGCGTGATCGATCCCACCCTGCGTCTCGATCCGGCTTGCCGGCTGCTGGCCCCCGCCGACCGCTGGTCGCCGGTGATCGTCTACGCCAGCGATCGCGCCCCCGCCGGGCGGCGGCGGGCGCTGGAGAGCGCCGGCGCCACGGTCGTACCGCTCGGAGCGGAGGCGGAGGTCTTGCCGGTGCTCGAGATCCTCCGGGATCTGGGTCGGCGCGAGGTCCTCGGGGTGATCGTCGAGGGCGGGGGACGAACAGCGGCGGCTTTCCTGGCTGCGGGCCTGGTGGACAAGATCCACTGGTACCTCGCCCCCAAGTTGCTGGTGGACGCCGGTGCCCGCCCGGCGGCCCATGGCGGCGAGCGGCGGCTCGGGCAGGCCTGGCAGGGCCGCGTTGCGCAAACCCTGCCCCTGGGGGACGATGTGCTCTTGACCGTTTATCCCAGGCGATCGGAGTAGCGTTGTTTACGGGTCTCGTCGCGGGAATCGGCCGGCTGGTCCGCTCCGTTCCGCGGGGGCGGGGGCTTGCCCTGGCCATCGAACACCACCTGGCCGGCGAGCCGCCGGCCCTGGGAGAAAGTGTCGCCGTCGATGGCTGCTGCCTGACGGTCGTGGCAAGCTCGGGACCGGTGTTCGAAGCGGAGCTCTCGCCGGAAACCCTCGACCGTACGGGAGGCCGGCGGCGCTGGCGTTCCGGCCGCCGGGTCAACTTGGAGCGGGCGCTGAAGGTGGGTGACCGCCTCCACGGCCACCTGGTCCAGGGGCACGTCGACACCCTGGCGCGGATCGTCTCCCTGGGCCGGGAAGGAGACGGCTCGGTGCGGCTGGGCGTGGAAAGACCCGCTTCCGCCGGCGGGTTGCTGGTGGAAAAGGGCTCGGTGACCCTCGACGGGGTCAGCCTGACCATCGCCGGACTCGACCCGCGCCGCTTCGAGGTCGCCCTGATCCCCGCCACGCTGGCGGCGACGACCCTCGGCGAACGCGAGGTCGGCGACGAGGTGACCGTGGAGTACGACGTACTCGGCAAGTATGTCCAGGCGGCCCTGGATTCCGGGGCTATTCGGCGGAGTGGAGTCCCGTGGTGACGGGGTGACGCCGGCCAAGGAGCGCGAGCAGATGCCTTTTGCAACCATTCCCGAAGCGCTCGAAGACTTCCGGAAGGGTCGAATGATCGTCGTCGTCGATGACGAGGACCGGGAGAACGAGGGAGACCTGACCCTCGCGGCCGAGAAGGTGACTCCCGAGGCGATCAACTTCATGGCGCGCCATGGGCGGGGCCTGATCTGTCTGCCGATGACCGGCCGGCGGCTGGACGAACTGCAGATCCCGATGATGGTCAACGAGAATTCCTCGCGCTTCGGCACGGCTTTCTGCGTCTCCATCGAGGCCAGTCGGGGTACGACCACCGGGATCAGCGCCGCCGATCGGGCGGCGACGGTGCTGGCAGCTATCGATCCGGCGACCCGGCCCGAGGATCTGGCCCGGCCGGGGCACATGTTTCCCCTGCGGGCGGCGCCGGGTGGGGTGCTGCGGAGGGCCGGGCAGACCGAGGCGGCGGTGGACCTGGCCCGGTTGGCCGGGATGTATCCCGCCGGGGTGATCTGCGAGGTGATGAACGAGGACGGCACCATGGCCCGGGTGCCCGATCTGGAGGTCTTCTGCCGGGAACACGGGCTGAAGATGATCACCATCGCGGAACTGATCCGCTATCGCATGCAGCACGAGCGGCTGGTCACCGAGGCCGCGGCGCCGGCGTTGCCCACCGAGCACGGCACTTTCCGCGCCCACGTCTTCGAAAACGAGGTCGATGGCGAGGCCCACCTGGCCCTGGTGATGGGAGAGATTCGATCCGACGAGCCGGTACTCGTCCGGGTGCACAGCGAGTGCCTGACCGGCGACGTGTTCGGTTCGCGGCGTTGCGATTGTGGGCGGCAGCTCGATACGGCCATGGCCCGGATCGCCGCCGAGGGCAAGGGCGTGGTGCTCTACCTGCGCCAGGAGGGTCGTGGCATCGGCCTGGTGGCCAAGCTCAAGGCCTACGAGTTACAGGAGGCGGGCCAGGACACGGTGGAGGCCAACCAGGCCCTGGGTTTCGGGGCCGATCAGCGGGACTATGGCCTGGGGGCCCAGATCCTCTTCGAACTGGGGGTGCGGCGGATTCGCCTGCTGACCAACAACCCGCGGAAATTCGTGGCGCTCAAGGGCTACGGGCTGGAGATCATCGAGCGGGTGCCCCTCGAGATCCCCCCCACCGACGAGAATCGTCGCTACCTGCGGACCAAGAAGGAAAAACTCGGCCACCTGCTGCAGAATCTCGATGGCGGAGAATGAGTCCCGCCATCCTCGTCGCAGCTCATCTGCTTGACGGGGAAGGAGATTCTGGTAGATTGCGGCGTCTTGCGCCTTCCCGCGGAAGGCAGAGGGTTTGTTGTGTTTGACGCGCTGAACGAACGCCTGGGAAAGATCCTGGACAGGATCAAAGGCGGGGGCCGGATCACCGAGGCGGAACTCGATGCGGCCCTCCGGGAGATCCGTCTGGCCTTGCTCGAGGCGGACGTGGCCTTCAAGGTGGTCAAACGCTTTCTCGCCCGGATTCGTGAGAAGGCCCTGGGAGAGGCGGTACTCGAAAGCCTCAGCCCGGGCCAGGCGGTGGTGCGCATCGTCCGGGACGAATTGGTCACCCTGCTCGGCGGCGAGTCCGCCGGCAAGCCCCTGGACCTGTCGGGGCCGGCTCCCGCGGTGGTGATGCTGGCCGGCCTCCAGGGATCGGGAAAAACCACCACCTGCGGCAAGCTGGGCCTGTGGCTCAAGAGCCAGGGCCACTCGCCGCTGATCGCGCCGGTGGATCTGGCCCGTCCCGCGGCCGTGTTGCAGGCGGTGCAGGTGGCTCGGCAGGCCGAGGTGGCCGCCTTCGAGCACGACGGCAGCGGCACGCCGGTGGAACGGGCCCGGGAGGCGGTGGACTACGCCCGGGCACGAGGCTTCGACGTGGTGCTCCTCGACACCGCGGGTCGTCTGCACGTGGACGATGCGTTGATGGACGAACTGGCCCGGATCGAGCAGGCCGTCCGCCCGCGGGAGATTCTCTACGTCGCCGACGGGATGACCGGGCAGGACGCCGTGCGATCGGCCGAGGCGTTCCACGAGAAGGTGGGCCTGACCGGCGTGATCCTGACCAAGATCGACGGCGACGCGCGGGGCGGGGCGGCCTTGTCGGTGGCCGAGGTGACCGGGCTGGCGATTCGCTTCGCCGGCATTGGTGAAAAACTCGACGGCCTCGAACTCTTCGATCCGGGTCGGATGGCCGGGCGCATTCTCGGCATGGGCGACGTGCTGGGCCTGATCGAGAAGGCGGAGAAGGCCTTCGACGAAAAGCAGGCCCGCCAGTTCGAGCAGTCGATCAAGAGCAAACGTTTCACCCTGGTCGAGTTCCGGGATACTCTCAGGCAACTGCGCCGGATGGGGCCCCTCGATCAGCTGCTGGGGATGATTCCGGGGATGCGCCTGCCCCGCGGGGTGGAGGTCGACAGCAAGCAGCTCGTCCGCCTCGAGGCGATCATCGACTCGATGACTCCGGCCGAGCGCCGGGACCATAAATTGCTCAACGGTTCGCGCCGCAAGCGGATCGCCCGCGGTTCGGGGACCAGCGTCCCCGAGATCAACCGCTTGATCAAACAGTTCGTTCAGATGCAGAAGATGATGAAAAAAATGAGCCGGTCCCCGGGGCGTCCTTCCCTGGGTCGCCTGCTCGGACGATGAGCACCGGCGGGCGCGGCCCGCGAGGAGGCAAGCAGTGCTGAAGATCAGGCTTCGCCGGGAGGGATCCCGCAATCACCCGTTTTATCGAATCGTCGTTTCCGATTCCCGCAAGACTCCGGGAGGGCCGGTGGTGGACACCATCGGTTTCTACAATCCGCGCAGGGATCCCCCCGAGGTGAAAGTGGATCTCGACAGCTACAACAACTGGATCGGCAAGGGCGCCCACGCGACGCCGACGGTCAAGAGTCTGGCCGAGGGTGTGTCCAAGGCCGCGGTGGCGAGCGCGGAATGAACGATGATCTGCGGTTGAAGGCCTTCCTGCAGGAAGTCGCTTCGCGGCTGATCGGTTCGCCTGAAGGTATCGAGGTCTCCGTGCACGACGGACGGCGTGCCACCCGCTTCGAGATCCACGCGCCGGCGGAGAGCCGGGGCCAGTTGATCGGCAAGGAGGGGATGACCATCCGTTCGATTCGGACCCTGGCGTCGATTTCGGGACACAAGAACCGGCGTCGCTTCGAGATCGAGATTCCGGGTTAGGTCATGGACGGCTCTCCCGCCAGCAGGGGCGAATGGCTCGCCATCGCCCGTATCGGCCGGCCCTGGGGCCGGAAGGGGGAGGTACACGTCGAACTCCATACCGACTGGCCCGAGCAGCGGCTCGAGGCGGGGCGGGAACTGGAACTGGTGTGGGACGACGGCCGGCGGGAAGCGCGGCGTATTCGCGCCTGGCGCGCGACCCCCAAGGGCGCCGTCATCGCTTTCGAAGCGGTGGACAGCATCGACCAGGCCCGGGAGTTGACCGGGGCGGTGCTGGGCGCCTGCCGCGAGGATCTGCCCACCCCGGAGGGCGAAGTGCGCGTGGCGGACCTGGCCGGGCTGGTGCTGGTCGACACTCGGGGCCGGGCGGTGGGGCGGGTGCGCGAGGTGGAAGAGGGTGTCGCCAGCGACCTGCTGGTGGTCGATCTCGAGGGCGGGGGCGAGGCCCTGGTCCCCCTGGCGCCGGCGATCTGCAAGGTGGTCGACGTCGAGGGAGGGAAGATCGAGGTGGACCTCCCCCCGGGCCTGATCGACCCCGAGGCGGCCGAGGTGGCGGGAGAGTCGGCTCCATGAGCACCGCGTGCCGTCTGCGGGAATTCGACGTGCTGTCGATCTTCCCCGGGATCTTTCCCGGTCCCCTGGCCTTCGGGGTCACCGGCAAGGCCCTCGAGCGCGAAATTTTCCGGCTCCGCGTGCACGACCTGCGGGCCTGGGCCGATCCGCCTCACCGCCAGGTGGACGACGCCCCCTTCGGTGGCGGGGCGGGGATGGTCTTCAAACCCGAGCCCCTGTTCCGTGCGGTGGAGGCCATCCGTGACGGCTGGGCGGGCCCGGGCAAGGTGATTCTGCTCGATCCGGCCGGCCGGCCTCTCGATGCCGAGGTGATCGCCCGGCTCAGCGCCGAGCCGCGGCTGCTGCTGATCTGCGGTCGCTACGAGGGGGTTGACGAGCGGGTGCGGGAAGAAGTGGTCGACGAGGAGATCTCCATCGGCGATTATGTTCTCTCGGGAGGCGAGCTTCCGGCGATGGTGCTGATCGACACTCTCGCCCGGCGGATTCCCGGTGTGGTCGGTAAAGGAGCTTCGGTGGAGCAGGACTCCTTCGAAAACCGGCTCCTCGACCACCCCCACTATACTCGGCCCGCGGAATACCGGGGCCTGCGTGTGCCGGAGGTGCTGCTTTCCGGCCACCACGGAGAAATCGAGAGCTGGCGGCGGAGGGCGGCACTGGAGCTGACCCGCCGTCGGCGGCCGGATTTGTTCACTGCGGCTGCGGCCCCGTCCGATCGAGCCGGCGGAACGGAAACGAGGAAGACATGAGCGACAAGATCATCAGCGGCATCGAACAGGCCTACCTCAAGTCGGAGATTCCCGACTTCGCCCCGGGCGACACGGTCAAGGTGCACGTGCGGGTGCGAGAGGGCGAGAAAGAGAGGATCCAGGTCTTTCAGGGCGTGGTCATCTCCCGCAAGCACGGCAAGAACTCCACGGCTTCGACCTTCCGCGTGCGGAAGATCTCGAGCGGTATCGGCGTGGAGAGGGTTTTCCCCCTTCACTCGCCGATGATCGCCAAGATCGAGGTGGTGCGTTGCGGCCGGGTCCGCCGGGCCAAGCTCTACTACCTGCGCGGACGTTCCGGCAAGGCGGCCAGGATCAAGGAGCGTCGTCGGGCCTAGGTTCGGTGGGCGTCGATCACAGCCGGCTGCTGGCCGACGCCGAGCAGGCGGCACGCCGGGGTGACATGCAGAAGGCGGCGGCCTGTTACCGGGCCCTGGTGGATGCGCGTCCCGACGATCGTGTCCTGCTCCAGCGGCTGGGGGACGCCCTGGCCCGCTCCGGCGAGGCCGAGGAGGCGTGCGAGGTGCTCGCCCGCCTGGCCGATCTCTATCGCGCGGAAGGTGATCAGCATCGCTCCGTGGCGCTGCTGCGCCGGGCCTGCCGGCTCGCCGACGACCGGAACCTGCTGGACAAGCTGGGCTGCTGGCTGTGCGAGCAGGGGTTGTCCGCCGATGCCCGCCAGCCCCTTCTGGACGCCGCCCGGCTCCATGAGGCCGCCGGCGATGCCGCCGCCGCCCTGGCGGTCTGGCGCCGGCTGGCGGAAGGCCCCGCGGGGGGGCTCGAGGCCCTGCGGCAGATCCTGCGCCTGGGAGCGCCCGACGGCTCCCATCCCCTGTCCCCGCGTGAGCGGGCGACGCTCGCCCTGGGCCTGTCGCGACAGGGGGCGCTGGAAGAATCGATCGAGAACTTCGCCGCGGCGGCGGAGGCGGGTACGGCCATGCTCGACGGGGGAGGGCTCGAGCATTTCGCGCGGGCCTTCCAGCGCCTCGGCGAGGTCCCCCGGCCACCGCGGCAGGCCGACTCCGCCGCCATGGCCAACTGGACCCTGCTGCGAGCCGCCGTCTTCGAGTGTCTGGATCGGCGGGACGAGGCACGGCGGGAACTGCTCGAAGCCCCGGCCGCGGACTGGCCGGCTCCCGCGCGCCTGGCGGTGGCCCGTCGGCTGACGGCGCTCGAGGCCTACGACGCCGCGGCCGGTCTCCTGCTCGACCTGGGGACCTCTCCGGCGGGGGTCAGCGAACACGCCTTGCGGGACGCGCTGAGCGAGCTGGTGATGCGGGATCCCGGCCAGCATGCCGTGATGGAGCGGCTGCTGGCCGTCTCGCCGCCGCCGGCCGGGGAAAAGGTGCCGGACGATGATGAGGTTTCCCCTTCGGCGGAGGCAACGGACCCGCCGGGTCTGTCCCCGGTCCTGCGGGCCCAGGTACTGGAGGTGGAGTCTTTCATCGCCCATGGCATGTACTCCCGTGCCCAGGCGGCCCTGGCTCGGCTGGCCGGCGCGGCGGGGCCTCACCCGGAAGTTTCGCGTCTCGAGCAGGAACTCGCGGCGCTTCGCCCGCCGCCTCCAAAGGTCGCCCCACCGCCTGCGGAGGAGCCGCCACCCCCCCCCCTGGCCATGGGCCCGGGGGAAGACAGTGGCGGGAGCGACGACGAGGAGTGGGTGATCGACTTCGACGAGGCGACGGGGCCCGTGGCGGCCCGGCCCACTCCGGCGCCGGAGCCCGGGCCGCCTGCCGCCGGGGGTGCCTCCCGTCCCGGAGACCTCGAAGGCCTCGACGCATGCCTCGAGGAGGCTTTGCCGGAAGAGGACCTCGAGACCCGCTACCAGATGGCCGTGGGGCTCTGGGAAATGGAGCTGAGGGAACAGGCCCTGGCCCTCTTTGCAGAAATCGCCCGCACCCGGGGATCCCGGGCGGTGGACTCGGCACTGATGGCCGTGCGGGCCTGGACCGATCAGGGTGAACTCGAGCGCGCCCTGGGCCTGGCCGCTGAAGTGCTCGAGGCGGGGCTGCCGGGGGACGGCCCGGGTGACAGTGAGGCCGAGTTGCGGGCCCGCGCCGCCCTTCTGGCCCACGCCGTGGGCAGGTGCGAGAAGGCCACCGCCTGGCTCGGTGAACTCGAGCGTCTGCACCCGGATTCGCCCATGCTGGGCACCGTGCGGGAACGACTGGGGTCGTCAAAAACTTGACATGAAGGAGACGGGATTCCGACACTTCGGGTCGGATTCCCGGTCCCCCTGTTTTCATAGCAAGTTCTTTTATTATCTGCACTTAGACTCGTCTTGCATGGGGAACGGCAAGAAGCGAGGCTCCCGGGTGTTCATGCTGTGTTCATGTCGGGAGAGCCACCTGTTCATGTTTTTGAAAGCTTCAACCCCCCATAGTTCAGGGGCTTCGGCGGGGGTGCGGCGCATGGTGGCGCCAGATCGAACGGGTTTGGCACGGTGCGTGCTAATACGTGGGCAAAAGAAGGCGCGCGGGGCGCGCCATCGGCGCGGCGGCCGGTGAAGCGGATTGACGCGGATTGCCTGACCAACACCCCTTCCCAACCCCTTCCCTTGACGCTGGAGTGTAGAGCCGGCCGCCGCCAAACTTCCCGCCATGGCACCAGGTGGGTGCCGTTTTCGGGGAAGGCAAGGCAAACCCGACAAAGAGCGAACAGAGTTGCGGATCGCGCCTGCGAACGTCCTCCTGCGGGCGCAGGCCCGGTGCCGACTCCGCGCTGAAGCGGCGGCCAGGGGGGCGCCGAACTCGACCCGGCCCTTGCGCTCCTCCCCGAAAGCCCGGGAACGGCCCACCAGCGCTCGGGTCCCCGGGTCCGCGCTCCCGGCCGGGGGGCCGAGGCGGAGGTCGTCATCCCCCCGGGGTGGGCCACCCGCACCATGCGGCGGGCTCCGGCCTGGGGCAGAATGCCGCCATGCTCGTTCAGAAGTCGGTGGATGCCGGCCGCGAAGCCGGCGGCCTTGCGATGGGCGCGGATCGGGCCCTGCTCGAAGCGCCGGACTTTCGTCCCGGCAGCGGGTGGCGCTTCCGGGTCCACGGCTGGGTCGGACCGACCCTGACCCTCGGTCGCGGCCAGCGCCCCCCCGACGAGCTTTTGAAGCACGCGGAGCGCCGGGGGGTGGAGGTGGTCGGGCGGCCCACCGGCGGGGGATGGCTGCTCCACCTGCCCGGTGACCTGGCCCTGACCGGCGCTTTTCCCGGTCCCCTGGGCCGGGGTGATCTTCGGGGCTGCGCGAGAGTGGTGGGTCGGCTGATCGAAGTCGCCCTCGCCTCGTGCGGGCTTCCCGCCGGCGTCGTCGATGGACAGGCTGTCGCCGGTCCGGGGCCGGGTCGTGCGGAGATCTGCTTTCAGCGGGCGGACCGGGAAGAGGTCGTGGTCGGGGATGTCAAGGCGGCCGGCGTGGCCCTCGCCCGGGTGCACGGGGCGGTTCTGATCCAGTCGGCGATCCCCCTGGTCGCCCCGCCGGATGCGCTCAGGGCCTTCGCCGATCGCTGGGATCCAGCCCGTCAAGCGGCGGTGCGGCGCCTCGGGGGGGTGGACGAGAGCCTGTTGACACGCTGCCTGCTGCGCGCGATTCGCGAGCAGGACGGCCGGGGAGGTTAGATCGATGCGTCGTCGTGGTGTACCCGGGGCCGAGGGGCTCCTCCTGTTCTGGCTGCTGGCGGTCACCGGGGCTTGTGCTCCTCCGCGACCGCCGGTGGCGTCGCCTCCCGCAACCGGCCCAGCCCTCGAGAACCCTGCGGTGATCGCCCAGGTACTCTATCGGGGCGAGGCAAGCAGTGACCAGCCCTTGGTGCTCGAGCATCTGGCCGACCGCGGCGCGATGGTGTTGACGGGGGCCCCCACGCCGTTCGAGGCCTGGAGCGCCCTGGTCGACCCGGCGACCGGGGTGGAGATCGTCCACGACGAGCACGGAGAAGCCCTGGCCCGGGCTGTCGCCAGGCGCATCCGCCTGGCGCTCGGTGACGAGAAGGCGGCGCGGCTGGTGGTCCAACGGGGCCCCCAGGTGGATCCCGGGGCCGGGATCTGGGTTCTCCGGCCTCGCTGGGAAGACGGACGGCTGCAGCCGGACCTGGCGGCTTCCACCGCTGCCGACGCCCCGCTGCCGCCGCTGGTTTTCGCGGATCTCAGGGAGGTGCGGATGGCCGGCGGGCTGTGGGAAGCCGATGTCCTCATCGCCGCCTCTTCACCGCGGGCCGCTGCCCTCGGTGTCGGGCACCTGTTGAGCGCCCGGTCCCGGGGGGCCATCGGTGATCCGGCGGTGGAGGCGGCCGCCGTCGGGCTCGACATCGGACAGGTGATCTGGGAGAACGCGGTGGTGCTTCGGTGATCGCTCGCCGGTCGTTCCTCCTCGTCCTGGTCGTTCTGCTGGCCCTCGCCGGCGTGGGCGCCGCCAGCGGCGGCGACGACGCCGATGAGTGGGTCGAGGTCGACTACTCGAGCCTGGTGGACCGGCGGCGGCTGACCCATTCGGGCCAGGCCGTCGGCGAATGGCTCGACCGGCTGGCGGCCGAACCGGGAAACAGCGGGACCCGGGAACTGGCGCTGCCACTGCTCGACCCTCTGCTCGAACCGATGGCCTTCGTCCTGCCCGATGCGCTGGACACCCTCCAGGGGGTTCCGGGGCGGGAGCTGGTGGAGTTGGGCTGGCTGTGGGAGCCCGGTGAGGCGGCTCCCGCATGGGTCGAGTTGCTTCGTGCGCGGAAATGGCTGCTCGAAAGCGACGGGGAGGGCTTCGTGCGGGTCTTCCTCCCGGCACCGGAAAACGGTATTCCTTCCGCCCTGGCCGCCCGGCGGGCCTTCGAGCGAGCCTGGCCGGGATTGCGCCATCCGCTGGCGGCGGAGTGGCGGCGGTTGCAGGCGGCGGGGAAACGCCCCCCGCAGCTGAAAGTCGAGGTCTATCCCTACCGTCACGACCTGGCTCACTCCCGCTTCTTCCTCGGCACGGTGCCCCATGGCCGGACTCTGGACACCCAGACCCCCGCGCCGGCCGCGGAGGTGGACCTGGGGATCTTCGAGCCTTTTCTCGGCGCCGGGGGCTGGCAGATCGAGGGGGCGCGCCTGCGTGAGGGTGAGCTGGTATTGACGGGCAGCCGCCCCCCGGAGCCGAAGCCGATTCCCGGTGGCCCCCTGACCCTCGCCGACGTGGCGGTGGCCTATCGAGCCGTCTTCCACGGCTCCCTGGCGCCGCCCTACATGAGCCTCGACCGCTCGGCCTGGCCCCATCGCCTGGTGGTGAACTTCGGCGGACGCCTGGCCGATACCCGCCTGGGCTGGATCAGCCTGCTCTGCGATGCCCGCTTCAAGACCTTCAGCACGGGTTTCGGTCCGCGCTCCTGGCTCGACCGCCGGGCGGCGATACACCAGCACGTACCGGGATTTCTGACCCACGTGGAGCGTTTCGCCCGGGACCCCCGGAGCGTGGGCTCGTCGGGGCAGCAGACCCGGCTGTGGTTCTATCCCGACGAGGTGGACCTGACCCTCTCTTCCCAGGGAGACCTGCTGGCCCTGCGGCGGGTGCGCATGGCCGCCGCGGCGGAGAAGGTGGGGAGCCTCGATGATGCGGGACGTCCCCGGTCGGTGGCGCCCTGGACCCGGGCCCTGACCCGGGAGATCAACGCCTCCTACGACCGACTGGCCCGGGTCTTTCCCGAACTCGAGGGTCTCGACCAGCTCTCCCGCCTGCTCTCCCTCTTCACCTGGCTGCGTCACCTGCGGGATGCGGGACAGGCGACCGGCGACCTGGATCTGCTGCTGGCCGTGCCGTTGCCGGCCTTCCCCACGCCGCGGACCTTCCCGCAGATGGTGGTGGTGCCGGCGATCCCCGCTTCGGGCCCCGGCGCGATCGATCTCTTTCCCCGCCTGCCGGTGGTGCGAGCCATGGACAACCTGCTGCCCCGGGCCGGGGAGCGTCTGCCCGCGGCGCTCCGGCTCCGGCGGATCCAGGGCGTGCTCGACAGGCGACACCGCGGCGAGGCCCGGATGCTCGAGGCGCTCGGTCGGCAGGGGGCCGGTGCGAACGGGGAGGAAGCCCTCGACCGCCTGGTCTTCGAAGCCGAGCGGGTGCGCCTGCACCGGCTTTCCCTGGCCACCGTCGGGGAGACGGCCCGGCAGCGCCTGCTGGCGCGAGACCAGGCGGGGGAGAAACTGCGGGTCTTCAGCCTGAGCATCGGCGGACTGGACCTGGACTTCTCGAGGGCCCTGGCCACGGCTCGTTCGGTTTCCATGGGCCTGGGCCGGGCCGTCGCGCGCCCGACTCCGTCGCCGGCCGTGGCTCGAGGACCCGCCGGCCGCCCGCCGCCGGCGGAGAAGGCGGAGCAGCGAAGCTGGCTCGACCTGCCCGACGCTCTCGAGGCGCCCGTGATGCCGGCCCACGGTGCCGGGGTCCCCGGAAGCTCTCGCTTCCGGTCGCGGCGTCAGGCCGCTGTGGAGGCCCGGCGGGGGCTGAGCGAGGTGGATCTGCTGCCCTCGAGTCCCTGGCGGCACTTGCGGCGCCTGGAACTGGAAGCCGGCGGCCGGCTGGGGGCCATTCTCCGCATCGAGAGCGGGCGCAGCCTGCACTACCGTCTCGCCCGCCTGCGGGGGAAGCTTTCGGCGCGCCAACTTCCCTGGCCGGCCGGCCCCCGGTGGGGACCGGCGCTCAGCGCCCCGGGCCCCGGCGTTGTCGTGGGCCGTCTCCAGCCGGCGCCGCGGCCGGGAGGCCTGCGCCTGGAAATCCCCCGGCCGGGCGAAGAGCCGGGGTGGGTGGAACTGGGGCCGGCATCGGCCCGGCGCCTGCTGCTGGGTCCGGAAGTGGACCTCGCCCCGCCTGGCACCGGGGTTCCGTCCCTGGTGCCGCCGGGAGGCCCCCTGGCAGGCTTGCGCTCCCTGCTGCTGGAGCTGCCGCCGCGACTGCTCGATCCTCTGGGCCCCGGCGCGGCGCCCCTGCCGCCGGTCCTCGATCCGCTGCGTGTGGCGCCGGCCCTGTCCCGCTGGTGGGCCGGCACCGGTTCCTCCGTCGCCGTGCTCGTCCGCGGAAAAAACGGCCTGGCCCGGCGGCAGGCGCTTCGAGCCACGGGATCCCTCCCGGCTCTCCTGTTGCCGGCCGAGGGGCTGGTGGGGCCGGCCGCCGCGTTCGGTGAACGCCTGGCCGGCGCCTGGGAGGGGCCGGTCCACAGGGGCGGCCTGCCGGCGAAGGTGGAGCCGGTAGTGCTCTTCGTCAGCGCCGATCCGCCCGGAAGGGCATGGGAGCAGGTCCAGGCGATCGCCCGCCAACGGTCCATGAAGGGGCGGGCGCTGGCCGTACTCACCCTTTCCGGGGCCAGCGCCCCCGGCGTGGCGCCCCGGGTGGTGCAGGCCGGCTCTCTGGCCGGCCTCGGCGTGGCCTCCCGGCAGCCCGGCGACGAGGCGATGCTGATCGACGAGTTGCTGGACTGGGCGCGGGCTCTGTCCACCGGTGAGGGCGGGCCGCCCGAGGGGGCCGGTGGGCCGTTCACCTGGCTCTACTAGCCGGTCCGCCCGGGATGCCCCTTCCGCGCCAGGCACCGCGTTCGAGACGCCCGCGTCCGGGGTTGACCCTCGGGCTGGCGGGTCTGCTGATCGTGGCTTACGGCCTGCTGGTCGTGGTGTCCCACCGGGTCGACGAGCAGGCGCGCCGGCGGTGGGTGGCGGCTGGGGGCAGCCTCGAGGAACTGGTGCGGCGCTACCCTTCGAGGGAGACCAATGCGCTGGCCGGCCAGGTCGAGGCCGTCGCCGCCGGGATGGGCCTTCGGCTGCGACCGAACTGGGAGCAGGGGGGCGTCGTTCCCGCAGCGCCGGCCGCCGCGGGGTGGGCGTCGGTCCGGGAACTCCTGGGCGATGCCCTGGCGGCCACCCTGCAACGGGATCATCCGCGTATCGATCCGCTGCCCCGGGAAGTGGCGGCCTATCTCGACCGGCAGGCGGGCGCGCTGGCCCGACTCCGGGCGCTGCTGGCCGGCCCCGTCGCCCCTCTCTGGCGGCGGGAGCTGGAACGGGGTCCCCGGGCGCGCCTGCCCAACCTGCCGGGACAGATCGGCCTGCAGCAGGTGCTGACCCTCGATGCGCTCGAGGCGATCCGCCGGGGGGACCGGGCGCGTGCCGAGGCAGACCTGGAGGCATCCTGGTGGTTGGGCACCTCTTTGCGAGAGGACCCGGTGCTGATCGAGCAGTGGGGCTCGATGGTGGTGCTTCACTTCCAGGCCGGCGTTCTGCGACGTCTTGCACCCGCGCCGGATCGGTGGCGGCGGCGACTCGCGTCGGTCGGCGGGCGGCGCCTTTTCCTCGACGCCTTGCGGCATGAAGTCGCGGCCCTGTCGAAGATCGATCCCACGCGACTGACGGGTGATCTCTCCCTTCCCGAACGGCTGTTCGGGGCCCTGGCGGCGCCCTACCTGCGGATTTCCCATGCCGATGCCCTGGGGCGCTGGCAACAGGCACTCGATGGCCTGGAGGCGCGGGACAGTCTTTGCCCACCCGTCGGGCGCGACACCCTGGACTGGCGGGTGGCCGCCCCTCCCTGGTGGAATCGCCTGGAGGACAGTCTGCAGGCCGGCTTCTCCGCCAGCCGGCGGCTGCTGCACGTCCAACTCGACCTGGAGTTGACCCGCCAGTGGTTGGCGCTGGACGAGCTGCGGCGGGAGGCCGGCTCAGGGCCGCTGCGTCTGCCGCCGGCGGGAGACTCGGAGGCCTGCCCCGGTGAGCGCTGGATTCCCACCGTTTTGCCCGATGGTGGGGTGGCGCTGCGTTTGAGCCGCGCCCTTCCACCGCCACCCGGTGGCTGGGCGCCTCCTCTTCGCTACCGTACGGGGCCTTGAGGCCGGCCCGGACTTCAGCGACGCGCTCCGCCGGGCCGGCCGCCAGTGGCTCTCACTCCCGCAGCCACGACCGGGCGAGTTCCGGCTCCAGGGCGCTGGGCGCCAGCCGCGGGAACCAGCTGTCGTCCACCTTCAGGCCGAATTCGCCCCGCTCCCGCGCCCTTTCGAGGCGGGCGCGATCGAGGCGTCCTTCCCGGATGGACAGGTGCAGCAGGAAACGCCAGCTCCACGAGATGGGATGCAGGTCGTTCTTCCAGGGCAGCCAGGGCTGACAGGTCACGCGGACCGCGGAGGTGGTGGGCGTGATCTCGTCCCGGGCCGACCAGGCGGCGGGGAGGTGGCCGATGCCGGTGGAGGCGCCGGGGCGGAGCCGCTCGAGCAGGACGCTGCCGTCACCTTCGGCGGCGGCGAGGACTTCCCGGGGATCCCAGCGGCAACGGGCATTGTCGATCAGCATCAGGGCGGGCGCGCCGGTGGTGGGCACGAGGGCCGCATGGTCGCCCATGGGCAACTCCCAGAGCCGAGTCGGTGAATCGAGGAAGATCACCGAGGGCTCGACGAAGATGGCGTGGCCTTCGTGGCCGCACAGGGCGGGAATCAGCAGGCGCTGGGCGAGCAGGGAAAGGCTGCGCGCGGCGGGCCCGAGGATTTCCGCGAGGGCATCGTCCAGGCGCCGCACCTGGATGCCGCCGGCCAGCCGCTGAAGCTGGTGCTGGAGCACGAGGACCGGGACCTCTTCGTCCGTCCGGGCCCCGATGAAAACGCGCAGCGGCCCGGGTCGGCTCTCGAGGCCCGGCCTGGTTCCACCGGGGCTCACCGGGGCGCCCTCCGGGGCGAGGCGGGCCAGGTAACGGCCGGCCTGGTCGATCTGTCGGTGCCAGGCGTCGAGAGGGTGCTCGGCTTGGGGCAGGGGACTCTCGCAGAGGAAGGTCCGGGCGAACGGGCTGGTGGCGGCGCGGCGGTAGAGGAAGGCCTGCAGGGCGTCCCCGGCGGCCACGGGACGATAACGCAGCAGGTCGGCCCGCAGCGGCTCGATCTCGAGGCTGGCGCGGCCGACGGCCGCCTCGAGGTCGAGGCCGGTAGCCGTCAGACCGGCGAGGGTTCGGGCCAGACTGCGTACGGGCGAAGAGGGGGACGGGGCCGGATCCTCCTGCCAGGACGCCAGATCGACGCCACTGCTGGCGGCGATCCGCGAGAGCACCAGGTCCCGTCGCCGGGAGGCGGCGACCAGGTTCCACCCGGCATCGGCGGAATCGGTGAAACCCCAGGTTCGGACCCGCGTGGCGCCGAGCACCATCGCCGCCATGGCCATGGGGATCTCGGCGCCGAAGCGGAAGGTGGTGATGCGGCCCGGATCCCCCGCCTCCACGAGCCAGCCGCAGCCGGTGTGCGGAAGGACCAGGTGTCCTGCCGCGGGCGTGTTCCACCACTGGGGGTGACTGTCGGGGGTGATCGCCAGCACCGACGGCGCGAGGGCGCGGGCCATCGACTCGGGGGGCGCCTGGCTCTTGCCCACCACGACCAGGTCGGCGCTCAGCCCCGCCTCGCTCAGGGCGAGGGCGCTTTCCGGGGTGGCGACCAGGGCCCACGCCTCCCGGTTCTCGCGCCAGCGCTCGACGACCACGGCGGACGGCGGAGCGGCTACGAGAACGGCCGTCGCTCCCTTCCAGCACCCCGCCACCTCGCGCAGCAGGGCCTTGCCCCGGGCGCCCTCGACGCCTTCGGCCAGCCGGGCCCAGCGCTCGGAGTCCGTGGCCCGGGGCAGGAGAGTCAGGGTCCCGGCATCGACCACCTCACCGACGATCTGGTCGAAACGCTCCACCCATTCGGGATGCGCCTTTTCGATGGCGGCGAGACGGACGACCGCCAGGCTGTCCGCATGGCGGCAGGCCTCGAGAAGCCGGGCCTGGAAGTCGGCGGGGTCTTCTTCGACCCAGACTTCAGCGGCGTCGCCCAACTCCCACTCTTCCTCGAGCCAGCGGCGAGACGACTCGGCGAGGCCGGGGACGGGTTCCCAGGCGACGATGCGGCAGGCGGGGTCGAGGGCCAGCAGGCCGGCGACGGGATAACCCAGGCCCACCCCCAGCAGGGCCACCACCTGGGGCCTTCGGCCCTCGAGGGGCAGGACCTCGGCGTAGGGCTGGACCGGGTCGTGCCAGACGGTCCCGTCGACCTGGAGGGTTGGGCAATGTCCGCGACTCTCGTCGGCCGGCAGCAACTCGATGCTCAGAGGTCCGCCGAGGGGGCTGGTGCCCGCCGCGGGGCAGGCTTCTCGCTGATCGTTCATGAAAAAGGCTCCCTTGCCGCTCAGAGGGGCGGCTCCCGGATGTATTCAAGATTCATGCCGCGGCTCGGGCGTAGATCCGGCTGACCGGAAAGCGCGCCCCGGAGGGGAGGAGGAGGGCGCGGTGGTGGGCCGGCGGCCACTCGAGCGTCGACTTTCCGTCGGCGTTCCCACCGCCCGGCGTCGGTCTCGTGACACCCTCCGCTGACCGCGTGCCGACAACCGCTCGGCCGAACACGGGCCGCTCGAGGGGAAGATCGCGTCAACGATTCAGGCGGGAAGACGTATAAAGGGCGCCCGGCTGGAGGTGGACATGAGCGATGGCATCCAGGCTTCGATCCGCATCGAGTCCGTCAGCAAATTCTATCCGGGGGGAACCCAGGCTCTCAACGCCGTGAGTCTCGACATCGGACCGGGGCTCTTCGGCCTGCTTGGTCCCAACGGCGCGGGCAAGAGCACGCTGATGCGGATCGTCTGCACGCTGCTCGAGCCCAGCGAGGGGCGGGTCCAGGTTTGCGGCTTCGACACGGTCCGCCAGCGGCTCCAGGTGCGGCGCGTGATCGGCTACCTGCCCCAGGAGTGGGGCGCCTGGCGCTTGCAGCGGGTGGAGGAGGTGCTCGACACGCTGGCCCGGCTTGCGGGGCTCGACGATCGCGCCCTCCGCCGGAGGCGCGTGGGGGAAGTGCTGGCGGCGGTCGGGCTCGAGCCGGTGGCTTCGCGCAAGGTCAAGAAGCTCTCGGGGGGCATGCTCAGGCGCCTGGGGGTGGCCCAGGCGCTGCTGGCGGATCCCCCCGTCCTGGTGGTGGACGAGCCCACCGTCGGTCTCGACCCCGAGGAGAGAATCCGCTTTCGGCAACTGATGGCCGGACTCGGCCGGGAACGGGTGGTTCTGCTCTCCACCCACATCGTTGCGGACCTGGGCGCGGGCTGCGCCCGGGTGGCCCTGCTCGATCGGGGCGAGATCGTCTTCCACGGTTCTCCGGCGCGCCTGGTGGCTGCGGCCAGGGGTCGGGTTTTCGAGGTGGAGCCGGGGCAGGCCGCGGCGGAAGGCGTGGAAGAGGTTTCCCGCACGGCGTCAGCGGCCCGGGTCGTGCTGGTCGGCGCTGCCCCGCCGGCGGGAGCCCGGGAAGTGCGCGAGCCGACCCTCGAGGAAGCCTACCTGGCGTTCATGGCCCGGCGTGGCGGGCACGGTTCGATTCTCCCGGAGGTGTCCTGATGGCCGGTTTCAGCAGGCTGTGGGCGATGGCGGCGATGGAAATGCGGCTCACCCGTCGCCTGGTGCGCTACTGGATCTTCCTTTTCGTGGCCGTGGTCTTCTCGCTGGCCCTGTTCACCTATCACGCCTCGATTCACTACTTCGCCTCGACCCACGCGGCCAGCTTCGCCCTGATCAATCCACGCTATTTCGCCGGCAGCTACGGGGCCAACTTCATCCTGCTCTACCTGCTGGGTGTGATCTTTCTCGCCTTCGACGTCCGCGCACGAGACGTAAGGGAGCGCATCCACGAGGTTCTCGACGCCAAGCCCGCCGGCAACCTGGAAATGCTGGCGGGCCGCTGGCTGGGACTGCTGATCGCCTCCTGGATTCCCATGCTGCTGATCTTCGGCTTCATGGTGGGGGTCGGGGGCATCTTCGGCGAGGCTCCGGAGACGGTCTCGGCGGTGCTCATGGTCAGTGCGGGTGCCCTGCCGGCCCTCGGCCTGGTCATTGCCCTGGTCTACCTGGTGTCCCTGGGTCTGCGCCACCGGCTGGCGGCAGCCCTGGTCCTGCTGGTCGCCTGGGGCCTGCTTTTCTCGGTACTCTCGGGATGGATCCCCGTCCCCTTCTTCCTCGTCCAGGCGATCGACATCACCGGGGCCTATTCGCTGAACTTCCCCTCCGATCTGTCCACGTGGCTTCCCGGATGGCCGGTGGTGGCCCAGCGGGTCGGATACCTGTCGTTGACCCTGGGCCTGCTGCTCCTGGCGGCGCTGGTCCATCCCCGTCGGGACGACAGTCGATCCCCGGGCCGGGTGACCGCCGCCGCGGTCTGCACCGCGGCGGGGGCGCTGCTGGTGGTGATGCTCTCCTGGTCCAACGGGGCGGATATCCGGCGCCTGCATCACTGGGAGCGGGTTCACGCCGCACGGGCCTCGGAGGCGGTGGCCGACCTGCAGCTCATCGAGGGGCGGGTCAAGCTCGATCCGGGCCGGCGGCTGGACCTGGATCTGCGCCTGACGGTGGCCGCCGCCGGCGACACGTCCCTCGATCACCTGCTGCTTTCCCTCAACCCCGGCCTGGTGGTCGAGCGTCTTGCGGTCGGCGGTCACGAACTGGAGTTCTCCCAGGGCGACGGCCTGCTCGAATTCGATCTGCCCGGGGTCCTGGAAGCCGGAGACAGCCTGAGTTTCGACCTGGAGGCGGGCGGTCTGCCCGATCCGCTCTTCGCGTACATCGACCACGCCTACCATCCCCTCGAGGCCAAGACCGATGAGGGGAACGTCTTTCTCTTCGGTTTCGAAAACGCGATCTACGAGCGGGGGCTGGTGGCCTTGCCGGCCGGCTGCCGCTGGTTGCCGGCGATGGGCGCCGAGGTGGGGCGGGGCTCTCCGCGGGTCCATCCCCGGGACCTGCACCGCGTGCGGATCGACGTGGAGGCTCCCGCCGGGTGGAAACTCGCCGGCCCCGGTGTGACGGCGCCCGTCGCCCCGGGCGCCGGCGGGGGCGAGGTGTGGCGCATCGACGGGGAGGTTCCTCTGCCCCCCATCGGGCTTTTCGCCGGGCCTTACGCCGAGCGCAGCCTCGAGGTGGAAGGCGTGACCTTCCGGGCTCTTGTCGAACCGGGACACCTCGAGCGTCTGGCGGTGCTGGCGCTGGCGGAGGGGGAGCTGCGCGAGTACCTGGCCGGGCTGGTGCGCGATGCCCGGGAACTGGGTCTGCCGGTTCCCGGAAAGGTGTTGACGCTGGTCGAGGTGCCCCATGCGCTCAGGGGCTATGGCGGCGGTTGGCGCCGGGATTCGGTCCAGGCCCAGCCGGGGGTCGTGCTGATGCGGGAGTCGGGACTCCCCACGGCCCGCTTCGACGTGGCTTTCGAAAAACTGGACGATGCCGACCCGGCCACGTACGAGGGGGGCAAGGCCCGGGCGATCTTCGATCGGACGCTGCTTTTCGTCCGGGGCGATACGGTCGGTGGCAACCCGCTGGTCAACGCGGCCCGCACGCTGGTGGATTTCCGCACCGCGCCGCGGGGACCGGGTGGAGAGGCGCTGGCTTTCGTCAACGAGGTGCTCGCCTCCCGGCTGCTGACCGGCGAGGCATCCTATTTCTCGACCCGGGTCTTCATGGGTCGTCGAGGCTCCCGGGTCATCGGCCAGGCGATAGCCCGCTACATGAAGAACCGGGACGAAGGGTTCGCCGCCGCGCTGGCGACATTGATGACCAGCCGGCCTTCCGTGTGGGAGGCGGCTCTTTCCACCAGCCTCGTGGACCTGGATCCCGACAGGGACCCGCAGAAGGCGATCGATGTGCTCACGCTCAAGGGCGGCGCGTTGAGTCGTTCGCTGATCGATGCGCTGGGACGGGAGCGGAGCGGAGCCTTGCTCGCCGGCCTGGTGCAGGACGGTGGTACGGCCGGCTACGGTCTCGAAGACTACCTGGACCTGGCCGGCGGGATCGACCCCGACCTGGCGGAGTGGTTGCGCCTGGGGATGGAGACGACGGAGCTGCCGGCGTTCCGCGGGGCCCCGGCGGAAGTCTATCGCCTCGAGGACGCGGCCGACGGGACACCCCGCTACCAGTTGCTGGTGCGTGTGGCCAACGACGGCGCGGCCCCCGGCCTGCTGCGCGTCCGGGCCGACCTCGAGGGCGAGGGCCAGGCGGCCGCCAGCCGGCTGAGCGATCCGATTCGCCTCGATGCAGGCGTCGGGGTGGAGATCGGCATGCTCAGCAGCGTGCCGCCGGCCGCGGTGAAGATCGAGCCCTACCTGGCCGAGAACCGCGGTGCCTTCGAGGTGCCCCTCGACACCGCCGAAGCGGAGCGGGTGCGCGCCGTGGCGCCGTTCGACGGGACCCGGCCCTGGTCCCCGCCTCCGCCGGACGGGGATCTCGTCTTCGTCGACGATCTCGATCCGGACATCCGCTTCATCGCGCCCGAGGCGGGCGGCTGGTTTCGCCGGAGCGTCGGCCGCCGGGAAGAACTCGACCACGGGCTGCCGGCCCGGGCCTTTTCCGGCAGCGGTCTGCGGAACTGGGCCAGGGTCGAGCGTCTCAGCGCCGCGGGGCGCTATCGCCACACCCTGGCCGCTGTGCGGGCCGAGCCGGGCGAACACCGGGTGGTGGTGCCCGCGCGACTGCCCGAGGCGGGAGAATGGACGCTCGAAGTGCACTATGCTGGGACGCCGGGAGCCGCGGCCCCCACGGGAAGCTGGCACTTCGGCGTCGAAGAGGCCTCGGAGGGAAGAGAGTTCTCCTGGAAGCTGGAGTTCGACGAGCCGGGTTGGTATCCGGTGGAGACCATGGATCTGCTGGAGGGAGACGTGGAGGTTTCCATAACGGCGGACGAGAACACGCGGTTGCTTTTCTTCGACGCGCTCCGCTGGAGGCGCACTCGGCCGCCGGGAGGTGGAGGGGAGGTTCGCGAATGAGGAGGCGGTGGAGCCGGATGCCGCTCCTCCTGGCGGGAGCGGGCCTGGCGGCCTGCTCGCCCCAGGCGCGCGAGGAAAAGATCGAGTTCCGTGTCCCGGTGCGGGTGCAGGCGGTGGGCACCGCTGACGTGGAAGACGGGATCGTGGCCACCGGCAGCGTGCGGGCCAGCGAGGTCGTCGCCTTGACGGTGGAATCGCCCGGTTTGCTGGAGATCGCCCGTCTGAAGGAGGGTGGTCGGCGACTGGCGGAAGGTGACCTGGTGACCCGGGGGCAGGCGATCGCCGCGATTCGCGGCGAGGAAGTCCGCCTGGCGGCACGTACCGAGTCGACCGAACGGCGCTACCTGACGGCGCTGCGCGACTACGACTCGAAGAAGAAGCTCTTCGAGGCCGGACTGATCGCCGAGCAAGAACTGATCGCGGCCGAGGCCGCTTTGGCCGACGCCCGCCTCGAGGTCGAGCGAAGCCGCTACACGGAAAAGCAGACCCGTCTCGTCTCGCCCATCGCGGGAGTCATCCTCGAACTGGCGCGCGACGCCACCGGACAGCCCCTGGCCGATGGCCAGCGGGTGACGGCGGGTTTCACCGTCGCGCGCATCGCCCCTCTCGACCCCGTGGTGGCCGACGTGGATATTCTCGGTCCGGACATCGCGCGGGTGAGGGTGGGACTCCCGGCCCGGGTGCGGCATCACGGCTGGCCCGATCACACCTTTCCCGGTCACGTGCTGCGCCTGGCGCCGACCCTCGATCCCAAGACCCGCTCCCTGCGGGTCGAGGTGGAAGTCGCCAACCCCGACCTGGTGCTCCGGCCCGGCATGTTCGTCGAGGCGACGCTGATCGCCGAGACCCGCGAGGGAGTGACGGTGGTGCCCCGCGAAGCGGTCACCGAACGCTCGGGACGCAAGGTGGTCTTCGTGCTGCGTGGCCAGAGAGTGGCCGAGCGGGAGGTGCGGCTCGGCCTGGGCGACGATGACGTGGTGGAAGTGCTCAGCGGGGTCGAACCCGGTGAGAAGATCGTCGTCAAGGGCCTCGAAACCCTGGCCGACGAGAGCCGAGTGCGCGTGACGGGGTCTTGAGCGGTGGAACGCTGGATCCGGATCGCCGCCCGCCGGCCCGTGGCGATGGTGGTCATCGCGCTGGCGGCGGTACTCGTCGGTTACCGGGCCTTCCGGCTTCTGCCCGTCGATCTGCTGCCGGACCTGGAGTCGCCCACCGTCGTCGTCTCGATACGCTCCGGTAACCGGCCGCCGCTGGAGATGGAGCAGCTCTACGGCCAGCAGGTCGAACAACGGCTGTTCACGGTGCGCGGTATCCGCTCGATCGCCCAGGTGGCGCGGACCGGTCGGCTGCTCGCCACGGTGGTCTTCGCCTGGGATGCCGACATGGACCTGGCGCTGATCGAGGTGCAGAAGGCGATGGCACCGATGGGGGCCGATCCGAACGTGGACGAGGTGCTGGTTCGTCGCTTCGACCCCCGCCAATCCCCGGTGATGACCCTCGGCCTGGTGGGCGCGGGAGGGCCGCGGGCCCTCGCCGAGTTGCGGCGGATCGCGCGACGACGGCTGGCTCCCGCTCTCGAGCGCATCGAGGGCGTGGCCGAGGCCCGGGTGCTCGGCGGCCGGGAACGGGAGATCCGGATCGACGTGGACCCCCTGGTTCTCGGCTCCCTCGGACTGTCCCTCGAGCAGCTCGCCGCGCGGCTGCAGGCGGCCAACGTGGATATCGAGGCGGGCACCCTGGAGGAGGGAGGCCGGGTCTACCTGGTGCGCAGCCGCCAGCGCTTCGAGAGCAGCGAGGACGTGGCCCGGGTCGTGCTGGTCTACCCCTCGAGTGGGCAGCCGAGCGCGCGGCCGATCCACCTGGGCGACGTGGCGCGGGTCTACGAGGCCGATCGACAGATCACGCACCTGGTACGGATCGATGGGCGGGAAGGGGTGAGCCTGTCCATTTTCAAGGAGGCGGGAGCCAATACGGTGGACGTCTCGCGCCGGTTGCGCGCGGCCCTCGCGCCGCTGGCGGAAGACCTGCCGGGAGTCGAGGTCGGCGTGATCGTCGACCAGGCCCGGGTGGTGGAGTCTTCGATTCGGGAGGTGCGGCGGGCCGCCCTGCTGGGAGTGTTGTTGGCGGTGGGAGTGCTGGCGCTCTTCCTGCGCGCCGCCGGTCCGACCGTGGTGGTCGCGGCGGTGATCCCGGTCTCGCTCTTCGCCACCCTGTTCGTGATGCGCCTGGCCGACCGTTCCCTGAACGTGATGACCCTCGCCGGCCTGGCCCTCGGCGCGGGGATGCTCGTCGACAACGCCATCGTGGTGGTGGAGGCGATCTACCGCCGCCTGGATGCGGGGGGCGGACGCCTGGAGGCCATCGTCCAGGGGACCGGAGAGGTGGCCGGGGCCATCGGGGCGAGCACCCTGACCACCTGCATCGTCTTCCTGCCGGTGCTCTTCGTCCAGGGGCTGGCCGCGCGGCTGGTGGAGGGGCTGTCGCTGGCGGTGATGGCGGCGCTGCTGGTCTCGCTGCTGGCCGCGGTTTTCCTGATTCCGGCCCTGTCGACATGGCTGTTGCCCCGCGAGCGGGTCCGGGCTTTCGATCCCGGTCGAAGGGCGGTCGAGAGGCTGACCGGCCGCGCCGTCGAGCACCCCTGGCTCGTCCTGCTGGCGGCGACGGCGGCGGTGGCGGGGAGCGGATGGGGGCTCGGTCGCCTGGGGACGGAATTGCTGCCGCCTGCGGATCCGCAGAGCTTCTCCCTGCGACTGGTGGCCAAAGCGGGCATGCCGGTGGAGGCCACCGCCGAGGTGGCGGGCCGGGTGGAGGATATCCTGCGGGAAGCGAGTCATGGCACCGCGCAGGCGATTCTCTCGGAGGTCGGCCGGCTGCCCGAAGACGACCGCCAGGTGCGGGAAGAGCAGTTCGAGGAGAACACCGCTCGGATCACCGTCTCCCTTTCGGGGGAGGGGCCCGGTGCGCGGGAGGTCGTGGCCGCCGCCCGGGACGCGGTGGCGTCCCTGGCGGGACTTTCGGTGGAGTGGGAACTGGGCGGGTCGGCCCTGGCCCGGTCCCTGGGGCACATGGGAGCGCCCCTGGCGGTGGAGATCGGCGGTCGTTCCCTGGCCGACCTGAGGGAGGCCTCCGTGGCCCTGCGCCGTCGGGCCGCGGCCCGTGCGGAGCTGTGGAACGTGCGCTCCTCGCTGGAAGGTGGCCCGCCCGAGTTGCACGTGGTCATCGACCGCAACCTGGCCGACGCCCTGGGCGTCACCCCGCAGCTGGTGGCCCGCAGCCTCCAGGCGGCCCTCGAAGGCTTCGATGTCACCCGCCTGGTGCGGGGTGACGAGGAGCTGGAGGTCACCCTGCACACCCCGCGCATCCGGCGGGATCAGCTCGAGCGGCTGCCCCTTTTCACCACCGGCGGCAAGCGCCTGGCCCTCGGTGACGTGGCCCGCTTCGAAGAGGTCGAGGGCGCGCGGGAGATTTTGCGCCGCAACCAGCGACGGGTGGCGCGCGTCACCGCCCGGGTGGCACCGGGGGTGAGCTATCCCCAGGCCGTGCGGGCCCTCGAGGAAGTGGTCGCCGGCTTCGAGCCGCCCCCGGGCCTGCGACTCCGCCTGGCGGGTGAGGAGGAAGAGCGTGTGGCGGCCCTGGGGGAGTTGCTCGGAGCGCTGGCGATGGCCCTGCTGTTGGTCTTCATGGTGCTGGCGGGCAAGTTCGAGTCGCTGCTCCATCCCTTCACGGTTCTCGCCTCGGTGCCCCTGGCCCTGGTGGGTGTGGCCTGCGTCATGGTTCCCCTGGGCTGGCCCCTGGGAGTGATGGCCCTGCTGGGGCTGATCCTGTTGGCGGGGGTGGCGGTCAACGACGCGATCCTGCTGGTGGACACCGCCGAGCGGTGGCGCCGGGTCGAGGGGCTGGAGGCCGCCCCGGCCATCGCAAGGGCGGCGGGTCTTCGCTGGCGGCCGATCCTGATGACCACCCTGACCACGGTGCTGGCCCTGGCGCCCCTGGCCTTCGGCTGGGACGAGGCGGCTCGACTGCGGGCTCCTCTCGCGCTGACGGTGATCGGCGGACTGCTCGCCTCGACCGTCGCGTCGCTCTTCGTGATTCCCTCTCTCTACCTGCTCCTGCATCGCCTGCGCTTCCGGCGCCGGGTCCCATGAGCTGGCTGGCCCTGCCCGCTGGCCGACCGGTGGCCACGGCCATGTTCTTCACCGCCCTGGTCCTGCTCGGGCTGCTGGCCGGGTGGAAGATTCCCGTGGAGCTTTTTCCGCCGGTCAGCGGCGACACCCTCGACCTGAGCTTCGTGCGCCCCGGTTCGCCGCCGGAGGTCGTCGAGCGGGAGATCCTGATGCCCCTCGAGGCCCGGGTCGGCTCCATCGATGGGGTGCAGGAGACCGAGGGGGAGATTCGCGGCGCCTCCGGTTTCTTGCGGGTGCGCTTCGAAAAGGGGACCGACATCAAGGTGCGGGAACTCGAGTTGCGGCAACTGGCGGCGGATCTCGGACACGGCCAGCCGCCGGGCACCACGATCGACGTGGGCGCCGCCAACGACTTCTCCGCCATGAGCCGCTTCGTGATGGTCGTCCAGGTGACGGCGCCGGTGGATCGCCACGCCCTGCGCAGCCTGGTCGAGGAGGAGATCGAGCCGCGGCTGAGCGGCGTCGGCGGCGTCAGTCGGGTGCTGATCTTCGGCGGCGCCCGCCATGGCATCCGCATCGACCTCTCCCCGGCCCGACTGGCGGCATGGGGGATGCCTCCCGAGGCGGTGGCCCGGCGGCTGGCCGACGTGCTGGCGGCGCCGCGTTCGGCGGGCCGCATCGATGGCTTCGGGGGGCGCCGGTTGGTACTGGTCGATGGGCGGCCGCCGTCCGTGGTCAGCCTGGCGGAGGTGCAGCTCGCTGCGGACTCTCCGGTCCGCCTGCGACACGTGGCCGCCATCGACCAGGCGGGCGGGCGTGAGACGACCCTCTTCCGGGTCGACGGTCAGAACGCCGTGGGCCTGGTGATCTTCAAGAACGAGAGCGCCAACCTGGTGCGCATGGGGCGCGCCCTGCGGGAGCGGCTCGAGCGCCTGCGGCGGGAGTTCCAGGAGCGGGGCGTCGGTTTTTCGATCCACTTCGACGCTGCCGACGTTGTCGAAAAGCAAATCTTCCGACTGGAAAAACTCACGGCGACGGGTTTTCTGATCGCGCTCGCCGCGCTGATGCTCTTCCTGCGTCGGCTGCGGGCGGTGCTGGTCGTCGCCCTGGCCGTGCCGACCAGCCTGCTGATCGCCCTGGCGCTGCTCTACCTGGCCGGCCAGAGCCTGAACCTGGTCACCCTCTTCGGCCTGGCGGTAGGGCTGGGCATGCTCGTCGACAACGCCATCGTCGTCTACGAAGCCATCCAGAGGCAGCTCGAACGGGGCGAGGATGCCGGCCGGGCGACGCTCACCGGCAGCCGGCGCACCGTGCGGGCCATCGTCGCCGCCACCGCCACCAACGCCGTCGTCTTCTTTCCGTTGCTGATCGTGGATTTCGGTGACCGGGCCATGCAGACCCTGGTCGGCATTCTCGCCCTGGCCTACTTGTTGCCCCTGGCCGGCTCGCTGATCGTGGCCCTGGGACTGGTGCCCTTGCTCTCCCGCCGACTCGCGGCCCCGGCCGCGCTGCGGGCCATCGCGGCCCGGCGCCGGAGACGGGCCGAGCGCGGCGGGCTTTCCCCGCCGGACATCGGCCGGGAAGTCTTCGGCGGCCTGCTGGCCAGTGCGCTGCGGCGCCCCGGCGCGTGGCTGGCGGGCATTGGGGGAGCGGTGCTGATCACCGCCGTCGTGGCCACGGTGTGGCTGGGGGTCAACACCGCCACGGGAGGCGGCCGGGAGGCCGACGAGGTGCGCTTGTCCCTGCGCCTGCCCCCGGGCAGCACTCTCGAGCGCAGCAGCGCGATCTTCGGACAAGTCGAAAGGCGGCTGCTGGCCACGGCCGGCGTGGCCGGCGTGTCGAGTTTCATCCAGGAAGGCTCGGGCTCCCTGACGATCAAGCTCGTCGAGGCCGACAAGCGTCCGCCGCAGACTTCGGCGGCAAGCCTGGTGGCCAGGGTCGAGCGGATCGCCGCGCGCGAGCTGCCGGGCACCGAGGTCTTGCGTCCGGGAGACGACCAGGGTGGGGGGGGCGAGGCGCAGACGACGGACCTGCTGGGGAACGGACCGGCCCGCGTCCGCCTGTCCGGCCCGGATGCCGAACGATTGACGAGGCTGGGGCGGGAACTGGCGGCTCGGCTGGAAGCCCTCGAAGAGGTGGAAAACGCCTGGGTGGCCGGCGGCGGGAACCCGCCGGAGCTGAACATCGAGCCCCGGCGGGAGTGGCTCGCGGCCCTCGGCCTGGCTCCCGAGTCGATTCTGCCCGCCCTGTCCGCCTTCCGCCGCGAAGGCATGGTCCTGCCGGTGGGGATGGTGGGACGCGACGGCAGGGAAACCCCCGTAACGCTCTTCCGCGAGGGCCGGCGTCTCGATCGCCGCGCCCTCGAGACCTTGCCGGTCGGCACACCGGCCGGGGTCACGACCCTGGGGGTGCTGAGCGATGTGCGCGTGCTGCCGGCCGCCCCCGTGATCCGCCATCGCAACGGCCGCCGGGAGATCAGCGTGCTCTACCGCCTTTCGCGGCATCTGCCGGAGGTGGGTCCCCGGCGGCTGGAAATCGAACGCCAGCTCCAGGCCACCGTGCGCAGCCTGGCCCTTCCCCGGGGCTACACACTGGAGACGGAGACCCGCGAAGCGGCGACGGGGTGGTTCAGGAAGATCCTCGTCCCCGTCGTCCTGTTGCTCTTCGCGGTGCTGGCCCTGACTTTCGAATCGTTCTCCATGCCTTTCCTGGTGCTGCTCGCCTTGCCGCTGACCCTGATCGGGGCCGCCTGGTCGCTGATCGCGGCGGGGATGCCCGCCGACCTGATGGCGCTGGTCGGCACCCTGGCGCTGCTGGGCCTGACGGTCAATCCGGCCATTCTGCTGGTGGACCGGATGCAGCAGAGAAGCCGCTCGGGCACCTGGGGGCCGGGAGCCGCCGCCCTGGCCGCTGTCCGGGAACGGGCGCGGCCGGTGCTGATGACCACCGTCACGACCCTGGCGGGCCTGTGGCCCCTGGCCCTGGCGACGGGGCGGGAGAACGAGATCTGGCCCCCCTTCGCCACGGTGGTGATGGGAGGCCTGGCGGCATCCACCGTGTTGACGCTGGTGGTGATCCCGCTGGCCTACGTGCTCCTGCGTCGGCTGGACACCCTCTTCGGGCGGCTGGGGCCGTGGGTCGTGCTCGCCTGGCTCGGCCTGACCACCGCGGTCGTCGGACCGCTTTTCAGGAGTGGAGCCGTCAGCTCACTGACCTGGCAGATCGTCACCACGGTGCTGGTCGCCGCCTGCTGGCTGCTGTCGATCGCCCTCTCCTGGCGACGCGAGCCTCCCCCCGAGCCGAAGATCGAGCCGGGCGCTCCCCCGCGCCTGGAAGTGCGGGCCCTGACCAAGCTCTATGGTTTGCCCGGCCCGCTGCGGGCGGCTCTCGGCGCCCGGCGGGAATTTCTCGAGCGCGTCGAGGCCCGCGGGGCCCGCGCCTGGCTGCCGAAAGACGCCGTCGAGCCCCTGGCTCGCTACGCCCTGCTGGCCGGCGCCACGGGCTACCTGGCCCACGCCGCCTCGGCCGGGCTGTGGAAGATCGTGTTCCTCTTCGTCACCGCCGGCTGGCTGGGGGCCTGGCTGAAACACCTGCGCCGCTGGCGGGGCAAGGTCGACGCCCTGGGGCGGGAGACGCCCGGCGGGGCGGAGGGGGCGCTGGCCCTGGCCCTGCCCTGGGCCGCCTGGGAGATCGTCCTCTTCAGGGACGTGCTCGCTCCCTGGCTCGAAGGCCGCGCGGGCCTGGGGTGGCGCCTGGCGGGAGCCGTGCTCCTGGCCCTGACCCTCGCGATTTTCCAATACGGTCGTCACCTGGCGACCCGGGAATCGCCGGCGCGCGGATCGGGCCGGAGACGCTCCCCCCCGGCGCTCGAAGGCCTGGCCCGGCGGTGGCTCGCTCCCGCCGCTTCCGCCGACGAGGTGCGCGCCCTCGATCACGTGGAATTCGACGCCGAACGGGGCATGATCGGGATTCTGGGCCCCAACGGCGCGGGGAAGACCACCCTGCTGCGGCTGCTGGCCGGCATCCTCGATCCGGTGACCGGGGTGATCCGCCTCGGGGGCGAGCCCCTCGACGGACTCCGTCCCCGCCTGGCCCGCTGGCTGGGCTACCTGCCCCAGGACTTCGGCCTCCCCGACAACATGACCGGGCGGGAGTACCTGCTCTACTACGCCCTGCTCTACGACATCGTCCCGGCCGCCGAGCGTCGCGAACGGGTCGACCGTCTGCTGGAAGAAGTCGGGCTGGCGGAAAAGGCCGATCGGCGCATCGCCGAGTACTCCGGGGGCATGCGCCAGCGGGTCGCCATCGCCCGGACCTTGCTGCGCCTGCCGCCGGTGATCATCGTCGACGAACCCACCGTCGGCCTCGATCCGCGGGAACGCATTCGCTTCCGCAACCTCCTGGCGCGCCTGGCTCGCGGACGCATCGTCCTGTTTTCGACCCACGTGGTGGAAGACGTCGAGGTTTCCTGTGAGCGGGTACTGGTCCTGGCCGGCGGTCGCCTGGTCTACGACGGCAGCCCCGCGGGACTGGCGCGGCGGGCTGCCGGCCGGGTGTGGGAGGTGAGGGTGCCGCCGGAACGGCCGGTCGAACTGCCTGCCGGAGCCCGAATCGTCGATGAAGCGCCCGTCGGTGATGGCTCGCGCCGCCTGCGCGTGCTCTGTGCCCGGGCCCCCGCCGACCAGGCCCGCCCTGCCGAACCCAGCCTGGAGGATGGCTACATGCTGCTCGTGGGAAGTCCGTCATGATGCCGAGCCGCCGCCTGGCCGCCCTGGGAGCCCTGCTGGCGACCTTGCCCCCTTCCGCGCGGCAAATGGCCTCCCGCCGCTATGGTCTGGTGGCGGTGGTGCCACTGGCCTGGCCGTTGCTGCTCTACGCCCTGCTTTTCGTGGGCGATGGCGGGGGAGGGTACACGGAACGTTCGGTGCAGGGCCTGCTGATCGGCCTGCCCCTGGCGGCCCTGGGAATCTTTCTCGGCGTACGGGTGATCGCCGCGGAGATCGATCAGCGCACCCTGGAGATCGCCTATACCGTGCCGGGCGGGGCCGGGCGCATCTGGACCGCCAAACTGATCGCCGCGGCCCTGCTGATGGTGGCAGCCGAGCTGACCCTGGCGGCTGCGGTGTTTCTCCTGCTGACCGATTTCCCCTTCGAGGCCCTGGTCGCCTCGTTGCAGGTGGGGTTGTTCTTCCTGGTGGTGGCCACGGGCACCGGTGCTCTGTTCCGGGGGGCCATCAGCGGCGCGCTCGCCGCGGTGGTGGTGCTGGCGGTGGCCCTGCTCTTCGCCGGTTCGGCCTATTCGCCTTTCTGGTCGCCCCTGACCGTCTCGGGGCAGGATCCCGGCGAAGTCCAGGCCCTGTGGTTGCGCAATCGCCTGGGCTACCTGTTGCTGGGCGCCGCATGCCTCGCCCTGGCCTACTCCCGGGCGGAACGGCGCGAGCGCATGCTGGACGGGGGATGAGACCGGCGGCTAGGAACGCGGCGCTTCGAGCCTCAGGCCACGGGCTTCGATCTCCCGACGAAAGGCCGCATCCCGACCGTAGCGACCCTGGCAGCGGCGGCAGACGAGGTGCTGCCGACCCTCCGCGTCCCGGGCCCGGGAGCGGGAGCGGGTCGTGCCCGGGCGCGGCTCGCGGCACAGAGCGCAGAGAAAGGGGGTGCGGAGCCGGCGTCGACGGGCCTTGTCGAGCAAGCGGTAGAGAATCGAACGGTGGTGGGGCGGGGTCTCGCAGCGCAGTGTTCCGGGCCAGGAGCGAATGCGGACTTCCGCCTGGCGGCCGGCGGGAAAGACGCCGTGATCCAGGGCGTCGCCGGCGGGCAGGCGGGGGTGAGCCGGGCAGTGCATGTGGCACTGGTCGAGACAGATCTCGAAAACCAGGACGCGGGCCGCGGAGGCCAGCAGGGTGAGGAGTTCTTGCCACCGGGGGTCCACCGCCGGCCGGGCGAAACCGCGATCTTCCAGGTGGCCGCCGATGACCGCCCGGAGATCGTCCCCGGCCGCTTCCCAGGCCGCGGCGGGAGGCATGGCTGCACGATCGAGAAAGCTCTCGATCCAGCGGGCGACGATCGGGGCCAGGGTCAGCACGGCCAACCGGGCCTGTTCTCCGGAGGGACGATCGCCGACCGGGATCCGCGCCTGCCAGACTTCCATCGCCCGGGTCAGGATCCAGGCCAGATCCACCGTGAAGACCTGGTGGCGATCGGGGGCCGAGGTGTCGATCAGCAGTTCCGCCAGGTCGCCGCGCCGGGTGGCGTCGGGAGTCGGGGAGAAGAACATGTGCCCGGGGTGGAGAGAGCGGGTGACGATGCGTCGCACCAGGGGCAGCCTCCGGAACTCCCGCGTCTGACAGGCCGCGGCCGCGGCCATGGCGATCGCCCCGAACTCCAGTTGGCTGGCCAGGCGATGGACCAGGGCGTTGTGTCGCAGGCGGCGGGCGAGGCGGGCCGGCTCGCCGCGCTCGATCAGGCGGTCGACCGCCGCGTTGACCAGCCGGGCCGCGGGAGGCGCCAGGGGGCGAGGGGCCTCGAGGTGCTGCAGGCGGAGATCGTCGAGGAAACGGTCGCCCCCATCGTAGAACCACCCCGCATATCCTGGGAGATCCACCAGCAGGGCCGAACGTCGCAGGGCGTCGGGCACCTCCGGCAGGGGCAAGGCCTCGGCAGCGACGGGCATCACGTCGGCGAGCGGATCGAGCAGCCGGCAAGCATCCTCGAAGTCGGGACAGGCGGGGATCCGGCCCGGCCCCGCTTGGCGTCGGGCCTCTTCGAGCAGGGCCAGGGCCCGGTTGATCGCGATGGGGTAGAGCTCGGGTTCGCCAGCGCCCCCGTTTTCTCCGGGAAGATCGCCGTCCAGCCCGTCGTAGCGGGCGACCTCGTTGCCCACCAGCGCCAGCGCCTCGGTGGGGCCTCGTTCGAGATCGATGATGAACAGGGCGCAGCGCGGGCGTTGGCCTTCACGGAGGAAGTCGAAGCGCAGGGGAAAGGCACCCGATCCATCGCAGAAGCCGATCCGGGCGCTCCAGCCCTCCGGCACGGCCACGGGGTCGGCGCTTGCCGCCAGGGCTGCCAGGGCGCCGGTGACGAAGTCCCGCTCGTAGGGCCCCTGCGGTCGAATCCGGCGCAGGGCCGCCCGCACGGTGGGGTGGGGGATGCGAATCAGGGCCTCGAGGGCCATTTCCCGCAAGGAGGGATCGTTCTCGGCTTCCAGCAGCATTTCGAACACCGCTGCGCGGCCTTCCACCTCGTCGAGCTGGTCGTCCTGCAGGGCCAGCCAGCGTCGCCGCTCGTCCGGAGGAGCCGAGGCATAGAGTCGGAGCAGCGGCTCGCGCAGTCCCGGTTCCTCGGCCAGGTGTCGCGCCTGCCAGCGCAGCACCAGGCCGGAGATCTCCGCGCCGTCCAGGCGTTCGCCCTGGTCGAGTCCCAGTACGACCATCGCGCAGAGCACGCGGCAGGTCTCCGGCTCGTCACTGTTGGAAGCGATGGCGGCGAGTTGTCGCGCATCGGAGGGGCGGGCCAGACGGCCGAGGATCTCCAGGGCGGACACCTGGTCGCCCACGGGGTGATGGCGGAGGATGGCGATCATCTGCCGGAGCGCCAGGCGGCGGGAGCGTCCGAGGCGTTCGAGGACTTCCTCGAAGCGGCGCCGGTGTCCGCATCCCCCTTCGACCAGGTGGTCGATCAAGTCCCTCAACTCCCGCCGCAGCGCAAACGCCTGCGGGTCGGGTTGCCCTCCAGCCGAGTCCATGGCCAGCAGGATACCGCCTGGCTCCGTCCTCCTCCAATTTCGCCCGATTCCCCGGCTCTCCCTGCCGGAGCCGGGTTTCGCGGTACATTCCGGGTCCATGGACCTCAGACTCAGCCTGCCCATCCTGCTCCTCGTCGCCGCGGTTTCCCTGGCCGCCGGCGTGGACAGCGCTTTGCGTAACGAGAGTCCGGGATTCCACCTGCAACCGGCAGGACCGGCTGCCGGCGGCTGGACCGCGATCACCATGATGGGACGTTTCG
This sequence comes from Acidobacteriota bacterium, assembly GCA_030949985.1. Lineage (NCBI taxonomy): Bacteria > Pseudomonadati > Acidobacteriota > Acidobacteriota bacterium. Next base: position 102,641 of record JAUZRX010000023.1, on the reverse strand, counting down.
GCGGGAGCCCCGAGCTGAACTGGCAGGCGGTCCCGCCGGGTACGGCGAGTCTCGCGCTGGTGGCCCGTGACGATTCCGCGATCGGCCGCGGCCGGATCTTCTGGGCCGTGTGGAACATCACGCCCGATCGCCGGGGCCTGCCCCCGGGCCTGCCCCGGGAGGCCCGGGTCGCCGGCCTGTCCCAGGCCCGGGTGGGCGATGGGCTGCCGGGCTTTGCCGCACCGCCCCTCGAAATGGGGGGGGGGCGACGCCTGCGCTTCACCCTCTACGCCCTCGACCGCCCGGTCTCTCTCGAGCCCGGAGCGGATGCCGACCGGATGGAGGGCGAGCTAAGAGGTCATGTCCTGGGGACGGCTCACTGGATCGTGGGCAGCGGCTGGTAACCGGCCTCCCATCAACCCCGCCAGGTGTCCTTGTCGGGCTTCCCAGGCGAAGGACAGGCCGCCGGTAGCCAGGATCGAAATGTAGTACGCGCCCCGGGCCAGCAGCACGGCCGCCGTCGCCATCCCCGGGGGGATGCCTTGCCCCTGGAGGTAGACCACCTGGGCCGCCTCGGCGACTCCCAGGCCTCCCGGGGTGCCCGAAGCGGTGCCGGCCGTGGTTCCCACGACCACCGCGAGCAGGGAGGTCCACCAGGCCACCGGCTCGCCCAGGGCGTGCAGGGCGGCGTGCTGGCAGAGCCCGGCCAGCAGCACGAAGAGCAGGCCGCCGCCCAGGCCGAGGAAGATGGCGGTCGGATCGGTGACCAGGGTGCCCGTGCCTTCCAGGGCCTGGGCCAGGGCCTGGGCCACCCGGGCTTTCAGGCCGCGGCGCTCGAACCTCAGCCAGCGGTGGATGGCCGGCCAGTGGCGCCGGAAGAGGAAAAAGCCTCCGACGAAGGCTCCGGTCAATCCCGCCAGCAGGAGAAAGGGACGATAGGGCACGGGGCCGGCGGTTTCCGCCGCGGCCACGGGCAGCAGAACGCCGGCGGCGATCAGCCAGGCCGCGAAGAGGGTGAGCTGGTCGAGGATATTGGGCCCCAGGTGACGGGCGAAGCCGCCTCCGAAGCGTCGGTTGGCCAGGTGGGCCCGCAGGATGGTGCCTCCGACCCGGAGGCCCGGGATCACCAGGGTGAGAATCTGCGAGGCGAGGAAGATCGGCACGTAGGCCGCGAATCGCACCCGCATCAGGCGCCGGCTGATGGCTGCCAGTTTCATGGACGCCACCAGGTAGCGGGCGAGGGTCAGCGCTGCGATCACCCCCAGCCAGGGCCAGCTCACCTCGACCAGGCGTGAGGCGATCTCTCGTGGGCCGGCGCGCTGGACCTGCCAGGCGAGAAAACCGACAGCCAGCAGGAGCAAGGTCAGGGCCAGTACGCGGCGACCGACCGGTCCGCGTTTCCGGACGCGGCGATCGGCGGGCTCGATGGGGGCGGCATGCATGGGTCGATTCTGGGGCCCCCGAACCCGTCTGCCAAACCGCTCGACGGCTTGCTCCGGCGCCTGGTCCGGTCGGCTCCCTGCGGAAGGGGGCGGGCGCTGGGGGTTCCGGCCTGCAGCGCTCGGCCGCGACGTCGTTTCGAGGGACGGGAAAGATCCGGGTAGACTGGGCTCGATGGAGCGAGGCGAGAAGGTACGCGACAGCATCTCGGGCCAGGGCCGTACCGTCGTCGTGATGTCCGCAGTGCTGGTGCTGGCGGTGCTGATCGGCGGGCTGAAAGTGGTGGCCTGGTGGCTGACCTCCAGCCAGGCCCTGCTCTCCGACGCGGTCGAATCGCTGGTCAACGTGCTCACCGGGGCTTTCGGACTCTTCAGTGTCGTCTACGCTTCCCGACCGGCGGACAGCTCCCATCCCTACGGACACGGGCGCATCGAGTTCTTTTCCGCCGGGCTTGCGGGAGTGATGATTCTCCTGGCCGCGGCGGGCATCGCGCGGGAGGCGATTCCCGCGCTGCTCGATCCCCGTCCCCTCAGCGACCTGGGCACCGGACTGACCCTGGCCGTAGCGGCGGCGCTGGCCAACCTGCTGATCGGCTCGTTCCTCGTCCTCCGCGGAAAACGGTGCGGTAGCCTGACCCTGGTCGGCGAGGGGCGGCACCTGCTGGCCGATACGGTGACCACCGCGGGTGTGATCGTCGGCCTCCTGCTGGTGAAGCTGACCGGTTTCGTGATTCTCGATCCCCTGGCCGCCTGCCTGGTGGCCTCGATCATCACCCTCAACGGGGTCCAGCTTCTGCGGGAGGCGGGGGGGCGGCTGATGGACCGGCAGGACCCGCGACTGATCGCGCGCATCGCCGAAGTCCTCCGGCGGCTGCGCCGGGACGAGTGGATCGATGTTCACCTGCTGCGGGCCTGGAGTTCGGGCGATTTCGTCCATATCGACTTCCATCTGACCCTGCCGCGCTACTGGGAACTGGAGCGGGTACACGAGGCGCAACAGGAACTTTCCGCGGCCCTGATCGAAGGCCTGGCGGCGCCGGGGGAAGTGCTGGTCCATCCGGACCCCTGTTCGCCGAGCCTCTGTGCCGGATGCCGCGTGGAGCCCTGCCCGGTGCGCGGTGAGGCTTACCGTCGCGAGGATCCGTGGACTCCGCGCATCCTGGCTCTGCCGCGGCATGGCGACGAGGCGGACCCCTGCCGGCAGAAGCTCGAGGAGGCCAGCATCCAGGCTCGGCGGGACCCTTCCTGACCCGCGACAGGCAGCCCCTCGACCCGCAACGGCCCACGGGCGTGCCCGCCCAACGGGGCACCTTCCCCGGTGGGCGATCCCCAGCTTCGGCCAACCCGCGGGCCGGGAGTGTTCGCCCCCCCGGGGCGGGGCGGCTAAACTGTCGCGCTCAAGGAGAAAGCGTTATGACCTCACCCGATCAGCAGTGGAAGTGCCGACGTTGTGGAGGTGAAGGGCCGCGGCTCGACTACGAGCCCTGGCCCGGAGACCTCGGCCGGGAGATTCGCGCGTCTGTCTGCGATCCCTGCTACCGGCAGTGGATCGAGATGCAGACAAAAATGATCAACGAGTATCGCCTCAACGTGCTGCACCCGGAGCACAGTCAGGCGGTACGGGAGCAGATGGAGGTCTTCCTGGGCCTGAAAGAAGCGGAATCCGGGCAAGGATAGGCGCCGCCGGGGGGCTTGCGGATCGACCCTGTGCTTTTTTTGCGGTGAATATGCAGCAAAAGTGGCCCCCTCCGCCCCCTCGCCGGCCCCGCTTCGCCCTAATATCCGGCTCAAGATCCTCCTGACTGGGAGCGGACCTGCCGGGCACTCTCCCCCCGGCCCGGCAGGAGAAAAAAGCTCCCGATGTGACCCACCGTTTCGTGGCATCCGACCCTTCGGCGCGCCCCTCCCCCCATAGCGCCGAAGGGTCAAATTTCGTTCCGGGGTGAAGGCGTCACCGGGGGCGCTCGTGCATAATTCGGGTTAGGGTCTGGTTTGCCAGAGCAGAGCCCGGAGAACAGAGCGTTGAGCCATTTTCCAGATATCGTCCGCAAGGGTTTCGGGCTCCGCCGCGAGGTCGCCGGAGAACTGGCCCGTGACTACGAGTCCGAACTGGTCAGCCAGGCCCGCCTGGCCGGCCACGCCTTGGCCTGGCCGGGACTGAAGGTCCGCATCGCCAAGGAGTTCGGCTTTTGCTACGGGGTCGAGCGGGCGGTGGACTACGCCTACGAGACCCGGCGGCATTTTCCCGGCCGGCGGCTGCTGATCACCGGGGAGATCATCCACAACCCCGGTGTCAACACCCGCCTGCGGGAACTGGGCTACGAGTTTCTCGACGGAGGTCACGGTTCGACGGTGGCTTTCGAAGACGTGGGCCCGGAGGACGTCGTTCTGATTCCCGCGTTCGGGGTGACCGTCGATCTGCTGACCCGGCTGCGTGAAACCGGCGCGCTCCTGGTGGATACCACCTGCGGCAGTGTTCTCAACGTCTGGAAGAACGTCGAGCGTTTTGCGCGAGAGGGGTACACCTGCCTGATTCACGGCAAGTGGGACCACGAGGAGACCCGGGCCACCGCCTCCCGCGCCCTGCAATATCCGGGCGGCAAGGTGCTGGTGGTGCGCAACCTCGAAGAGACGCATGAGGTGGCGGGTTTCATCCGGGCCGGCGAGGGGGCCGACGGCGAGGCCTTCCTCCGCCGTTTCGCGCAGTCGGTCTCCGAGAGTTTCGACCCCCGCCGCGACTTGCAGCGGGTCGGCATGGCCAATCAGACCACGATGCTCTCTTCGGAAAGCCTCGAGGTGGCCCGGGTGATCCGCCAGGCCCTCGAGGATCGCTGGGGGAGCGATGCCATCGACGAGCATTTCCGGGCTTTCGACACCATCTGTTCCGCCACTGAAGACCGGCAGCAGGCGGTGCTGGAGATGATGGAGTCGCCCCCGGAGCTGATGATCATCATCGGCGGTTACAACTCGTCGAATACCGGCCACCTGGCGGAGATCTGCGCCCAGAAGGTGCCGACCTATCACGTGGAAGGCGCGGGGGAGCTGCTCAGCGCCGGGGAAATTCGGCACAGGCTGCCGGACACGGGGAAAATGGCCCTCTCCCGGGGATGGCTGCCGGAGAAAGACCTGGAAGTGGGCATCACCGCCGGTGCTTCCACCCCCGACCGGGAGATCGGCGCGGTGATCTGCCGCCTTCTCGAACTGCGCGGCATCGACCCCTCCCAACGGTTTCCCGGCGAGTCGGCATAGCTGCGCTCAGCTTCCGGAGGCGATTCGCTCCTCGGCTTTGCGGGCCGCCTGGGCGGCCAGGTCGCGGGCCCGGGACAACGCCTTTTCGAGGCGCTCGGCCAGGGCCGAACGTTCGGCCTCCAACGGCAAGCCGGGGAGATTGATCCGCACGTTGAGAGCCGCCGACTCCGCCGCGGCGCGGGCGCACCAGGCCGCGACGCCGGCGTCGGAGACAGCGGCCTCCATGCCGTTCGAGGCCAGTTTCAGCGCCAGATCGGCGGCGTCGGCCGCCTGCTCGACGACGGTCAGGGGCACCTCGATGGCGCGGCGTGTGGCCTCGACCATCGCCTGGGCCCGGGCGGCTTTCTGCTCGTCGGTCTTGCGCGGCAGACGTCGGGCGGCTCCGATGGCTTCGAAGGCCGCGGTATCGTCGTCGATGGCCTTGAGCAGCACATCCTTGAGCGCCTGGGCCCGGACGCCCCAGGCCTCGAGTTCTTCGCGCGCCTCGGGCGAGGTGCGCGAAGAGGCGTGGGTCAACGAAGCGACCATCGAAACCAGCGAGGCGGCCAGGGCTCCGGCGAGGGCGGCCACGCTGCCGCCGCCGGGAGCCGGGGTGGGGCGGGAGAGTTCGTCGGCGAAATCGGTCAGGCTCATCGCGCGCAGGCCCTGCTGCCGCGGGGCGAGGCGGTAGTCGATGATGGCCTGGGCCGGATCGAAGGGTTTGACGTCGTCGAGGCCCAGGCTGGCGATGGCCTGGGCGACCAGGTCGGGTTCGGGCAGGGCGGCGCTGCGGCCCTGCAAGCCCAGGTAGTGGCGGCCGGCCATCAGCATCGCCTCGAGGGGGACCAGGCCGACGATCTCCGAGCCCGTCACCCGCAGGCCCCGCTCGCGGGCCAGCTTGCGGATCGTCTCGAAGACCTCGTGAGGCGCGGTGACGTTGAAATCGGTGAGGTTGATGGAGACCTGGGCCCGGCCGAACTCGGGGATGTACCAGCCGACGGCGCGGACGTTGCGGTGGATTCCGGGCTTGCGGAGCTTGTTGCCCTCCGCGTCGCGGACGATCTTGCCGTCGGCATCTCGTCTCAAACGCCCCTGTTCGCGGATGTCGAGGGCGATGTCGTGGGCCAGCTTCCGGTCGGAGGTATTGAGGTCCACGTTGTAGGCAATCAGGAAGGGGCGGGCGCCGACGGCGGTGGCGCCCGAACGGGGAACGAAAGCGGCGGGCCCGAAGTCGGGGCGTCCTTCCTCGGTGGCGAGGCGGGCGGCCAGCCCTTCGTACTCGCCCCGGCGCACTTCGGCCAGGCTTTGCCGCTGGGGCCGGGTGGCGGCGCGCTCGTAGAGGAAGACCGGGATCTCGAGTTCTTCCCCGATGCGTCGGCCCACCCGGCGGGCCAGTGCGACACAGTCGTCCATGGTGGCGCCGCCTCCGGCGGGCACGAAGGGCATCACGTCCACCGCACCCATCCGCGCATGGGCTCCCCGATGCTGGGTCATGTCGATCAGGCGCAGGGCCGTCCGGGCAAAGCGAAACGCCGCCTCGGCCACGGCTTCGGGATCGCCGACGAACGTGAAGACCGTGCGATGGGTCTCGGCTCCCGGATCCACGTCCAGCAGTACCACGCCTTCGACACCGCGCACCGTCTCGGCGATCTGCTCGAGCACAGCCTGGTCACGGCCCTCGGAGACGTTCGGAACACACTCGATGATCTTGGTCATGGGTTTGCCTGCTCCTCTTGATCGAGAGCCTGTTGGACGAGCTGAGCGCCTTCCACCGCCGCGACCCCCTCGGCCAGGGGGACCGGCATCGGTCGACCGTCCCGCAGGGCGTCGGCGAAGGCGGCGAGGACCGCGCGGCACGTCGCCACCGGCGGTCCCACCGGGAGCGCTTCCCGGCTGCGCCCCCGCAGGCGCCACAAGATACCGTGCACATGGTCGGCCACCAACTGGCCCTGGGTACCGGCGATTTCCACCCGGCCGCTGCGGGCGCCGCAGGCCCGGGAGTTGTCCAGGGTGGCGAGAATGCCTCCCGGCTCGAGACGAAGCGCAGCGACGAAGAGGTCTTCCGTGTTCCGGGTATGGATGCGCCCGGCCAGGGCCCGCGCTTCGGTGATCCGGCAGCCGGTGAAGTACTGCATCAGGTCGATGCCGTGAACACCCGTGTTGAAGACCAGGCCGCCTTCTCCGGGGCGGTCGATCCAATCCCGCGTGGTCGGCTCGAAGCGCTGGTTGATGGCGAGAGTTTGGATCGTGCCGATGGAGGGCAAGGCCTCGGCGAGGGCGGTGATGGTGGCGTCGAAGCGCAAGGTCTGGGCCACCATCACCGGGATGCCCGCCCGGCGGGCGGCGGTCAGGGCCTGCCGCGCCGCGTCGGCGCCGGCCGCCGCGGGTTTCTCCACCAGCAGGGGCCGCCCCGCCGCCGCCGCCGTGGCAATGGCGGGGGCGTGCTGGGAGGGAGGCAGCACGGCCACGAGGGCGTCGAGTCCCGGGGCCTCGGCCAGCTCTTCGAAGGAGCCGTACAGGCGCAGGGAGTGCTCCCGCGCCCAGGCCCGGGAGAGATCCGGTCGGCGCCGGCAGACGGCCACCAGGCGGGCGCCGGGAACATGGCCCTGCAACAGGTGGTTGGCGTAGCGTTCGCCGTGCAGGCCCAGACCGGCCAGGCCGACGGACAACTCGCGTCGGGGCATGGGAATCTCCTCTCCCGGGTCCTGCTCGAGGCAAGGACCGACGGCGTTCGATTATGCCGCCAACGAAGAGAGTGCGGGTGGGATTTCCGGGGAGATCAGTTCGGAGCGGATTCGTAGATCAGGCTGCGAATACGACGGACGGCTTCGAGGGGGGGCAGGATGAAGGTCACCCCCAGGCGGACGGGACGGGAATGGGCATCGCTGCCCGCAGCGTGGCGAATCGCCATGGCCCAGAGCTCGAGGGGGGGCTGGTCATCGGGCAACTCGAGGCTCAGGCGGAACTCGACACCCAGCGGGATATCGCAGGGCAGCACCAGCAGGGATCCGGTTGCCGAGACGTTCTGGGTATGCCCCCGCAGGGGCGGCTTGTCGCCCACCCGCACTTCCACCGGGCACTTGACGGCCCCACGCTCGCCGGCGCGACGATCAGGGCGCATGCTGGATTCCACCTTGGCCATCTCTTTCAAACATAGTGGCGCGGAGCCTGCGCGCCACCGGTGATTGCGGCGTCATCGCCGCACGGCCCGGGCCCTCCCTGAGCAGGGGCGGGCGACCGGGCGACCAGGACGCCAGGGGGCGGCCATCGACGGCGATGAGCAAACCAGCGCGAAAGCCTTTCTTCTCGGCCAGGCTCATCAACCGCACGGCCTGCTGACGACGCGACCAGGCGTCCGCCGCGTCCCATGCCGGATCGGCGGTGGCCACCAGCAGGGCCCCCGCCGGATCGACCCGGGTCAGGACGGTGGCCGGGGCGAAATCCGCCGGAACCACGTCGGGAACCGGGGGCAGGGGGGAGGGCAGCAGGCTGCGGATCGTCCCCACGAGCAGCAGGGCCCCGCCCATCAAGCTCCAGCCGATCCAGCGCTTCCAGCGGTTTTTCTCCTCGTCGGACCCCTCCGCCTGTTCCTCGACCTGCGCCAGGTGGTCGAGAATCTGCTGGTCGCCGTCGGTCGGCTCGGGACGGGCACCGGAGGCGACGGGAGCCGTGACGGCGGAGTCGAGCATCGCCTCGTCGAGCCGCGACCGTACGTCTCGCAGGTGACGCCGCAGGGCGGCGAGGGAAGCGGTGGCTTCCGGGTCCCGGCGATGGGCCCGCAGCACTTCGTTGATTTGCCCCTCCAGGCGTTCGGAGACTCGGCCGAGGAGCCGGCGCAGGGGGGCGAGTTCGTCCCTGCGGGACTGGTCGAGAGCGACCAGGGCCCTGCATATCGCGCTACCTACCTCGAGGGTGAGCAGCGAGGGCTTTTCACCCTTCAGGGAGTCGGCGATGGCCGGCGCGGCGCTCCCCAGGGCGGGGAGGGAAAGGGCCGCGCCCCGTGGAACGTTTCCGGCGAGGGCGTCGACGACCTCCGCCATGGACTCGGCGAGATGGGCGTTGGTGACGAGGTCCACGCTTTCGGGCACCAGTTCGAGGGCGGCCCGCAGCACCTTGTCGTCGTCGCCGCCGGAGAGGAGCTGCCGGGTCCGCCCCGCCAGTTCTTCCAGGCGACGCCAGTGGGAGGCACGGGTCAGCAGGGCGGAAACCGTCGGTTCCGGCGCGCGTTCGAGGAGCCGTTCGCCCTGCGCCCGGACGAGCACCGCGTTGCCGACCGCGTTCCGCGCCGGAGGGGAGAGCAGGGGATAGGCCTCCACGATGGTGTCCAGGCGCCGGATGTCCGCGGGGGAGGCCGGCCACAAATGGCGCGTGACCTGGCGGGCGAAATCCATGCTGCCCGCCGGAAGGGATTCGAGGGTCCGGCACACGTTGGCCAGCGCGACCGCGTGGCCCGACTTCTGGACACCTGTGAGCGTGTCTGCGTTCCCTCGCGCGGCCAGTTCCTGCCGCGCGTCGTCCAGGGCCGCCGCCACGCGTTGCGGGGCCGCCGAAGGCCCCTTTGCGGCGGGAGAGCGGCTCCGCTTCTTCCCCCGGCCCGGAATCACGCCGATCGACTCCTTCCAGTATCGCCTGGAATCAGCCACGGGGAGGTTCTCCGGGACCGCCCGCCGCCCTGGTCCTGCGGGTCGGCGCCAGGGACGGGGCCCCGCGCAGCTTCTCGAGTTGCTCGCCGCGCAGCAGGTAGATCCCCTCGAGCCACCGGCCCGGGGCCAGGGGAAAGTCGTCCGTGCTGGCGGCGAGAATCTGCAGTTCGGGACTGTCGGCGTCGATCAGCAGCAGCCAGAAACCACTCGACCCGTCCGGCCCCGAGGTGTCGTAGGCGGTGACGCGACGATCCTTGAGCTGGGTGAGGATCGCTTCGGGGCCCGCGAGATAACCCCGATCGGCCAGGGGAGTCAGGGTGCGGAGATTGAAGCCATCGGGGCGAAGCGAGCCGGGTGCCGGAGGGTGCCCGTGATCCGCCTGGTAACGGCGGACGGCGGTGAAGATCTGTCCCGCCGCCGCTGCCAGGCGCTGCTGGCGGGCGGCGACCAGGGCGCGGCCGAAGGTGGGTACGGCCAGGCTGGTCAGGATGGCCACCAGGGCGAGGGCCACCAGGGTCTCGAGCAGGGTCAAGCCCGCGGTCGATCCCGGCCTCCCGTTCCCGGCACTTGTGGACAAGGGCAACTCCCTGCCGCCTGCCGACGGCTCTCGACTCTATGGATCCAATCTGGTGGCCCCGGCGGCCGGAGGCAAGGAGCCGCTTGCCTCGGGAAAGTCGGCGTCCGTCCGCCGGCGTTCGTGCTAACCTGCCGCGATGGGACCGGTCTTCATTCTCCTGCTCCTCGTCGCCGTTTGCGTGGGCCTGTTGACCGGGCGGATCGAGGCGGTCAGTCGAGCGTCCGTGGAAAGCGCCCAGTCCGCCGTGACCCTGGCGATCGGCCTGGTCGGCATGATGAGTTTCTGGCTGGGGATGGTGGAAGTCCTCTCCCGCGCCGGTTTGCTCGGTGGACTCGCGCGCAGCCTGCGTCCCCTGTTTCGCCGGCTTTTTCCCGAGATTCCCGACGGACATCCGGCCCTGGCGGCGATCACGATGAACATCGCCGCGAACATGATGGGACTGGTCAATGCGGCGACCCCCTTCGGCATTGCGGCGATGCGTCAACTCGACCGGCTCAACACGCGAAAGGGTACCGCCACCGACCCGATGTGCCTGTTTCTGGCCATCAACACCTCGGCGGTCGCGGTTTTTCCCACGGGTGTGATCGCGGCCCGGGCCGCCCTGGGTTCGAAGGATCCCGCGGGCATCGTGATCACGACCCTCCTCGCCACCGCGCTGTCCACCCTGGCGGCGGTCGTGGCCTGCCTGCTGCTCGCACGCCTGCCTTTCTTCAGTGCCAGCCGTCCGCCCCTCGTGCAGGGTGGGGGGGATGACCCGGCGGCCGGGGAGGCGGACGATGAGGGCATCGTGAGCGCTCCACCGGCGAAGTGGTCCTTCCCGCGCCTGGTGATCGCGGCGGCGGTGCTGCTGGTGGCCATCGCGTGCGGGGCCTGGGGTTTTGCCTCCCTGGCCCGTTCCGGGCTCGCTCCTCACGAGTTCCGTGTGGCCCTGTCGGCGACGGTGCTGCCCGGGATCATCCTGGTCGTGGTGCTCGCCGGGTGGTCGCGGAGGGTCGATGTCTATGCGGCCGTGGTGGAGGGGGGACGAGAGGGTTTCCAGGTGGCCTTGCGGATCATCCCCTACATGGTGGCGATCCTCGTTGGCGTGGGGATGTTTCGTGCGTCGGGCGCCCTCGACGCGCTGGTCGGCCTGATCGACCCCCTGACCCGGGCCCTTGCCCTGCCCGCCGAAGCCCTGCCGATGGCCCTGCTGCGCCCCCTGTCCGGGTCGGGAGCCTACGCGGTGATGGCCGAAATCATGAAGACCCATGGCGCGGACAGCGCCATCGGGTACCTGGTGTCGACCATGCAGGGCAGCACCGAAACGACTTTCTACGTGCTGGCGGTCTATGGCGGCGAGGTGGGACTGCGCAGGACCCGGCACGCGATACCGGCCTGCCTGGTCGGCGATCTCTTCGGCGTACTCGGTGCCGTGCTGGCCTGCCGCTGGTGGCTCGGCTGACCGCTTCGGCAGGTTCGTAAGGGCGGGCGCGCGGCTTCCGGGCGCCTATATTCCTCCGATGATGAGTCTCTCACGCGCGAGTCGTGTCCTGGCCCTGCTGTTCCTGCTGGCCGCCCCGGGTTACGGCCTGGAGGACGGGACCATGGAACTCGAGGCGCTCTCGAGGCGCCTGCGGCCGTCCGTCGTCGAGATCCTCGGCACCATCGAGAGCAGTGGCGATACCTCCTACGGCACCGGCTTCGTGCTGCGGGAGCCGAGCCTGGTGGTGACCAATGCCCACGTGATCCGGGGCGTCGCCCAGGTGATGGTTCGCACCTGGGAGGGAGCGCTGCTGGCCTCGGTCGAAGTGCTGCACGTGGATGAAAAAGTCGACCTGGCTGTGCTGCGGGTCACCGGTCTGAAGCTCGAGCCCCTGGACCTGGCCGCGTCCTCGCTGCCGCCGGTGGGAGAGAGAGTTCTGGCCATCGGCCATCCCCGGGGTTACGAGTTCACCGTCTCCGACGGGATCGTCTCGGCGGTGCGGCGGCTGGACGAGAAAGGCGTGGAACTGATCCAGACCACGGCGCCCATCTCACCGGGCTCTTCGGGGGGGCCCCTGGTGAACATGGAAGGCCGGGTCGTGGGGGTTTGCTCACTGACCTTGACGGAGGGCCAGAATATCAATTTCGCCGTTCCGGCCCGGGAGGTCGGCCCGGTGCTCGACCGGGCGTTGCGCATCGAGGCGGCGCTGGCCGACGAGGATCCCACGGCCCTGCCCCCCCGCCAGCTCGCCCGGATGGTGCGCGCGTACCGGCTGGAAGGGGATCTGACCCGCGCCACCGAACTGGTGCGGCGTGCCCTGCCGGTCTATCCGCGGGATCCGGGTCTTCTCGGCGAGGCGGCGGAGGTGGCCTGGGCCCGGGGAAATTACGACGAGGTGCGGGCCCTGATCGATCGTATCGAGACCATCGACCCTGACTATGCCCCCGCTCACCAGTTGCGCGCCGCCTACCTGGCCCAGAACGGCGAGTGCCCCGCGGCGATCGGCGAGGCCGAGCGGGCCCTGGCCGGCGACCTGGGTGAGACGGCGCGGGCCGAGGCTCATGCCGTACTGGCCGAATGCCTCGGCCGAAAGGGAGATGTGGCGGCCGCTCTCGACCATGTGGAGCTGGCCCTCGAGGACGGCGCCATCGCCGCTTTGCCCGACTACCACGCCCTGCGGGCGTTCTTGCTCCAGGCCTCCGGCCGGGAAGAGGCCGCCGACGCCGCCGCCCTGGCGGCCCTGGAAGCCGCCCGGTGGGACCCGCTGGTGGTCGCCGCGCTGCGGGAGCGGGGACTGCCGCGACTGCTCGAAATCGTCTCCTACCGGGCGCGGGAAGAAGACGGCCGGCGGATCGTCCGGGGAGTGGTGCGCAACCGCGGCCCGGTGCCGATCGAGCAGATCCTCGTCAGCGCGGAAGGTTTCGACGGCGGTGAAGTGCTGGTGGCCACCGGCACCTCCACCGTCAGCCCCGAGCGGCTGGTGCCGGGGCAATCCGGGGCTTTCGAGATCGCGCTGTCGGGCAACCCGGCCGAGATCGCCAGCCTGAGTGTGCGGGTGGTCGACTACCAGGAATAAGCGCATCGGCACCCTGGCGGGGAGGCAGGCGGGAGCGGATCACCGCGAGCCGCCTGGTCCCGCCGCGCACCCGGCCCGGTTGGAAGGGCCGGGTTTCCAGGTTCCGGGGCTCCCGACGGGGCCGAGTCTTTTGGGGCATACTACGACTTCGATCCGGCGGACGTGCCGGTCGCTGCGGGCTCGGCGCCGGGGTGGGGCGAACCCGTCGGGGCCGCGTGGCAGTTCGAGGTGGGAGCTTTGATGATCGAGTCGTCGTCACCACTGTCCGCGGAACATCCGGTGGTCCTCTGGATCCGCCGGGAAGTGTTGCCCCTGATCGTCGAGCGGTGGGCACCGGAGGAAGTGATCGTCTTCGATCCTCCCGGCAGGACCGCTGCCCTGGATCGGTCCGCGCCGGGGGTCCTGATCATCGCTCACGGCTTCGAGTCGGTGCCCGTGGCCGAGCGCGTCGCGCAGGTGCGCGCCGGGCTGGCGGGGGTCACGCCGGTGCGTCCCCTGTGCCTGACTCCGGGCGAGTTCTCCCGCGCCGCAGGCGTGCCCGGCCCGGTGCTCGCCGCCGCCCGCGGCGGCATCCGTCTGCTGGGAAAGCGCTGATGCGAGTCGTGCGCTCCGCCCGCGGAGCGATGCTGGTGGAACGGGACGCCGTACTCAGCGTGGTCCTCCGGCGCCCGGAGGCGGCGGGCTGCCTGTTCGACGTTCTGGCCGCCAGCCTCGCGGCCCTCGCCGGGGGACGGCGGTTGCTGATCCTCGGCTTCGCGGCGGGCGGCCTGGTCGCTCCCTTGCGCGCCATGGGCTGGTCCCACCCCCTGCGGGCCGTGGACCTGGACCTGAGAGGTGAAAGCCTGTTCCGTGAGCTTTGCGGCCAGTGGTGCGGCGAGGTCCGCGTCGAGCAGGGTGATGCCCTGGACTGGCTGCGTCGGCGCCCGCGGATCCGCTTCGACGGGATTCTCGAAGACCTGTCGGTGACCGAGGGGAAGACCACCACCAAGCCCGGTCTCAGCCTCGGAGCCCTGCCCGCGAAGATCCGCGCCCACCTGGCTCCCGGCGGTATCGCGGTGACCAATGTATTGCCCGTGGAGGGCATGAGCCGTGACGAAGTTCTCGGACGGCTGGCCGTGCCCGACCGTCGGGGCCTGGTCGTGGAATTCGAAGATTGGGAGAACCGCCTGCTGCTGCGGGGCGGCGGCCTGCCCACCGCACGGGAGGCTTCCCGGCGGATGCGTACGCTGCTGCGGGCGATCGGCTCGGCCCAGGCGGAGCGCTTGACGGTGCGCAGCCGCAGTTGGGGCTGAGCACTCAGTGGACGGCGTAGCGCTGGAGAACCTCGTCGAGTTGGTCCCCGACCGTCGTGACCAGCTGGGTCATGTCCTCCCGGGTGAGACCCAGCGCTTCGAGACTGCCCGGCTCGGGAGTCGGTTCGTGCCCAGAACAGGGCCCGGTGTCGATCACCATGTGCGCCAGGCCATTGGCCACGTGAACCACGTGGCACACACCACCACCGCCTGCCAGAGGATCGTGGTGGTATTCGATGCCCCGAACGATTTCCGCGGGCAAACCCCAGGACCGTGCCATCATGGCGCCGAGCTGGCCGTGATGAATGCCGAGCACCTCGACTTCCGCGAGGAAACCGCAGCGGCCCTCTTCGTCCCGCGCCCGGGCGAGCCGCTCGAGGAGGTTCGCGTCCAGGTGACGGCTGATCAGGAGCTTGCCGATGTCGTGGAGTACGGCGGCGGTGAAGGACTCGGCGGGAAGGTCGGCCTTGGCACGGGTGGCCAGCGCCTGGACACTGACGGCCGCCGCCACGGAGTGATCCCAGAGGTCGCCCTCCCCCAGGCCGTACTGGGGCACTCCCCGGTCGAGGTGGGACTGCACGGTGGCCGCCATGGCCAGGGAGAGCACGGCGCCGGCACCGAGCCGCACCACGGCATCCCGAACGGTGCGAATCTCGTTCTGGGCGGCGAAGGCTGCGGAGTTGGCCATGGCCAGCAGTCGGACGGTCAGGGTCTGATCGTAGGAGATGGCCTCCACCACCTCGGTCATGGTCCACCCCTCACCGGACATCATCTGCGCCAGGCGGGTGACCGACTGGGGCAGCGGATGCAGGGACTGGGCCTGGCGGATCAGTAGCTCGATGTCGATGGGACTCTTGCTCATCGGGGCGCGAGATCCTTTCGAACGAGAAATGAAGTTACCCGGGCAATATCGTTAGCCGGGCGCCCGATGACAAGGCTGGAAGGATGAGGGGCCTCAGGGCGCGGAGAAGAGCAGCCGCCCGGAGCGGAGGCCGCTGCCGGAGAGCAGGAGGACGATTTCCCCCTCTTCCGGCAGGGCGGGCCGGGAAAGCAGCCAGGCCAGCGGCAGCGCCGCGGTGGGCTCCACCTTCAGGCCCGCCAGCCACAGGACCCGGAGGGCCCTGTCCAGGGCCAACTCGTCGACGGCCACCAGGCTCCCGTCGTGACGGCGGGTCAGTTCCAGGATCTCGCTTCCCCGCGCCGGATCACGAATCGCCACGCCGTCGGCCAGGCTGCCCGCCGGCCAGTCGCCTCCGGCGGCCGTCCGGCTCCCTTCCGCGAAGGCGCGGGCGAGGGGCGCGCAGAGCGCGGACTGCACACCCACGACCGTGGGCATCGGCAGCCCCAGACCCCGGGCGCTCGCCTCGAGGCCCGCGTAGAGCCCGGCGAGCAGGCCGCCGTGCCCGGTGGCGGCGATGACCACCGAGGGCAGGCCGCCGAGCCCTTCGACGATGTTGAACGCCGCGGTGGCGGCTCCCAGGGCATGCAGGGCGTGGAAGGCGTGTGAAGCGTGGTAGAGGCCCCCGGAGCGGGAAAGTTCCCGTGCCCGCGCCGAGGCCCGTTCCCGGGGCCCGGTCACCTCTTCGAGGCGAGCGCCGGCCTCCCGGACCAGTTCCTTCTTCACGGCCGGCGCGGCGGCGGGGACGCAGGCGGTCAGCTCGATGCCCGCCGCCCGGCAGAAAGCGGCCAGCGAGAGAGCCGCGTTGCCCGAGGAGTCCTCCACCGTCCGCCGGATGCCGCGGGCCCGGAGAGCGGAGACCAGCAAACTCGAACCGCGGTCTTTCCACGAGCCCGTCGGCTCGAGATCCTCGCGCAGCACGCTCACCGGCCGCTCCAGGCCGGGCACCTCGAGTCGCTCCAGCGGCACCAGCCCCTCGCCCAGGCTGAGCGGCGGGATATCGGGAGGCCACTCCAGGGCGCCGGCCCAGCGCCAGAGAGAGCGGCGGGTGGGGTCGGAGGGGGTGCGGGGATCGGTGGCTGGAAGGCGAGGCAGGGCGGCGGCACGGGTGGGGCCGGGAGGGGGGGGGAGTTGAAAAACCGCCTTCACCGGGGCATCTCGATCGCTCCCACCAGCTCGCGGACGTCGCTGACCCCATGCTCCACGCACCACTGGGCCAACTCGCCCACCAGCCGGGCCGCGATTCCCGGTTCGTTGAAACTGGCGGTGCCGACCTGTACCGCGGTGGCGCCGACCAGGAGAAATTCGACGATATCGCGGGCGCAGACGATGCCGCCCATGCCGATCACCGGGATGTCGAGGGAGCGGGCCACATGGAAGACCGCCGCGACGGCCAGCGGCCGGATGGCGGGTCCGGAAAGCCCGCCGGTGACGTTGGCCAGGGCCGGCCGGCGGGTTTCCACGTCGACTACCATGCCCTGGTAGGTGTTGACCAGCGACAGGGCGTCGGCACCGGCATCCGCCGCGGCCCTGGCGATGCCGACGATGTCCGACACGTTGGGAGTCAGCTTGACCCACAGGGGAAGCTGGCTGGCCCGGCGGACCGCCCGGGTGACCTCGGCCACGGTGCTGGGACTCTTGCCGATCAGGTAGCCGCCGTGGGCCACGTTGGGGCAGGAGAGGTTGAGTTCCAGGGCCGCCACGCCCGGTTCGCCGTCCAGGGTCTCGGCCACCTTGACGTAGTCCTCGACACGCTGACCGAAAACGTTGACCACCACGGTCGCGTCGCGCTCCCGCAGCAGGGGGAGTTTTTCTTCGATGAAGCGCTCGACTCCCACGTTTTGCAGGCCGATGGCGTTGAGCATGCCGGCGGGCGTTTCCACCAGTCGCGGTGGCGGATTGCCGGACCGGGGTCGGGGTGAGATCCCCTTGACGACGATCCCCCCGAGCCGGCGCAGATCGACGAAGGGTTCGAATTCCAGGCCGTAGCCGAAGGTGCCCGATGCGGTCATCACCGGGTTGCGCAGGCGCAGACCCGCACCCACACCTACCTCGAGGTTCACGGGAACGCTCACAGCAGAATCTCCCGGGCGTCGAAGACGGGGCCTTCGGTGCAGACCCTGACGAAGCTGTCGAAGGCGTCTGCCGGATGCCGGCGGGGGACCACGCAGCCCAGGCAGACACCGAATCCGCAGGCCATGGTTTCCTCGAGGGCCAGTTGGCAGGGAATCTTCCGCGCCAGACAGATTTCGGCCACCGCCTTGAGCATCGGGTGAGGGCCGCAGGCGAAAACGCAGGTGCCGTCCTGTTCCACGACTCCTTCGAGGGCGCTTTCGAGGGGAGTGGTGACCCTGCCCCGAAGGCCCACGCTGCCGTCCTCGGTCGCCAGGGTGACTTTCCGGCAGCGGGGCTCGAACCATTCGGCCAGGGGGAGATCGCCGGCGCTCCGACCGCCGTAGATCAGTTCCGCCCGTCCGGCCGCCTCGCCGAGTTGCTGAACCAGCAGGGGAAAAGGAGCGATGCCGATACCGCCGGCCACCATCACCGGCCGACAGGGAGCGTCGGCGCCGGGCCGCCAGAAGCCGCGTCCGAGGGGGCCGAGCACGTTCAGCTCCGCGCCTTCCCCCAGGCGACTGAAAGCCAGAGTGCAACGGCCGACCACCTTGTAGACGATGTCGAAGGCCGGCGGTTCCGCCGTGTCGGCCAGGCGGGCCACGGAGAAGGGGCGACGAATCAGCATCTCGCCGGGATCCCCCAGGCCCAGCATGACGAACTGCCCCGCCTTGGCCGCCGCGGCGATCCGGGCGCCGGCGATCCGGAGCAGGAAGTAGTCCTGGCCGAGATCCTGCTGCTGTTGCACCCGCGCTGTGATGTTTTCGGGCATGTCGGGCGTGGCTCTCCTTGGCCGCGGGATGTCTCGCGGGCGAACGGTGTCGGGGCGCGGGGATTCTACACCGCGGGGAAGGGCAACTCGATGGGAAGAAAATCTCCGTGGCATGATGGAAGGGTCCGGGTCGCGCCTCGACCCGCCCGGGTGCCCGATGCGATGAGTGATCCCCCCGCTTCCGCCTCCTCCGCCGACCCCGCTCCCCGGGTCATCCGGCCCGTGGTGTGGCTGCTTGCGGACGCCGCGGTCGCCGCGTGGTTCGCCGGGGCCATCGAGGTCCTGCTGCTTTTCATCCTCAGCCCGGACCGGCCGCTGACCGGCGGGGGCTTTCTCGCCGCGGCCTTCGCCCTGTTGCCCCAGATCCTCGTGGTCTTCGTACTGACGGGCCCGGCCCTGGTACTGGTCGGCCTTTTCCTCTCTTTCGGCCGGTCCACCCGGGCCGGTCTCTCCACCCGTTACATTCTGCGCATCGCCCTGCTCGATGCGGTCCTGCTGCTGCTGGCCGCCTGGCGGCAGTGGCTGGCCCTGGGGGAGGTGCTGCCCGGTCGGGCGCAGGTGGCCCTGGGGCTGACCCTCGCCCTGCTGGGAGCCGCCGCCGTCCTGCTGGCGCTTTTGGTTCTGGTCGATCTGCGGGTTCCGGGCGGTGTGACGGCTCCATGGGTGGTCGCAGTGGCCCTGGGGCTGTGTATCGGCCTGGCGGTGGCGGCGCAGATTCGCCGGGTGCGGCACCCGGGGCGCCCGCCGGTGGAAGCGCGGGAGACCCTGCATCCCCGAAACCGCGTGCTGCTGGTCGAGATCCCGGCTCTCGGTCCGGAGGATCTCTCCCGCTACCTGCAGGCAGGATTGGCGCCCAGTCTGGAGCGCCTGGCCGCCGACCATCCCTTGCGACCGGTCGAACCGGGCCCGCTGCCCGATCCCATCGCTCTGCACGCCACCCTGATCACCGGTCAGCCACCCCGGCGCCACGGGATCTTCGGAGCCGTTCGCTACCAGCCGGCGAACGATTCACGTTCCTTCGCGGTCTTCCCCCGGGGACTTTTCCTGCGGCCCCTGGTGCACACCCGCCTGTGGCGCCGCCTGCCGGTGAGCGTGGCGGCGTTGCGAGCCCACGGATGGCCGGAGATCCTGGCCGCCGCCGGGCTCGAAGGGCTGCTCGTGGGCGATCCCCTGGGCTGGCCGGGACAGGTGCCGGCCCAGGCCCTGGGTCCCGGAACCCGGGTCGGTTGGGGGCGCGATGGCGTAGTCTGCCCGGACCCCGGGGAGATGGTTGGGCTCCTGTTCGACGAGGGGGCGGAACCCCGGCAGCGCCTCGAGCAGCAGGCGGACCGGGCCCGGCAGGCCCTGGCCGCGGATCTTTGCGCCCTCGAAATCGGAAAGCGGGTCCTGGCCGACACCGGATGGGCGATGGTGCACCTGAGGCTGGCGGGCTACGAGAGCCTGGCCTTTCAACTGGGAGGCTACCGGGCCGAATCCCCCGCGTTCGGTGTGGGAAGCGACGAGATCTCCGTCTACGGCAAGGCGCTGGCGCGCTATTTCCGCCTGCTCGAGCCCGGCTTCCGGCGACTTCTCGCCGAGGTTCGAAGCTCCGACCGGCCTTTCGTGGTGGCGCTGGTCTCACCGGTGGGGCTCGTGCCGCGCTACGATCTGGGCCGCGTCGCGGGCATCCTGGCGGGCTTCGAGGGGCCCACCGCGACCCACGCGGGAGGGCCGCCGGGAGTTTTGCTGCTGGCCGGGACCGGGGACCCGGTTCGGGGGGGCGGGGACCCGGCGAGCGTGGCCAGCGTGCTGCCGGCCCTGCTCGAGGCGATCGGCCTGCCGGCCGACGGGGCTCCGGCCGCCCTGGCAGGGGGAAAGGGGACCCGCGGACGAGGGCAGCGAGACGCCGGGCTCGATGCTAGGATCGAAGAAATGGGGATAGTCCCCTTCCCCTGGTCACGGCACCGGGGGAGGGCTCCAGGAGATCGACGAGATGAGACAGCTTTCTCGCCCTGACGGGCTCGCCGCGCTGCGGTGGCTCTTGCCGGCCGGCCTGCTGTTGCTGCTGGCCCTGCCGGTGGAGGCGGCCGGCGCGGTGGCGGTCGACCCCGAATTGGCCCCCGGCCAGAAACTGGTCGCCAAGCGCCAGTGGGACAAGGCGGAGTCGTGGTTCTACGACTTCGTCAAGGCGCACCCCGACCATGCGGGGGCACTGCGACAGCTCGGGCTGGTGGAATTGAGGCGTCCGGGTGGAGACGTGGTGCGGGCCCGGCAATACCTCGAACGCGCCACCACCGTCGAGCCCGACGATCCCATCGGTCTGTTTCTCCTGGCCAAGGCTTACGAGGTCAGTGGCGCTGCGAGTCGTGAGAAGGCCAAGCAGACCTACCAGAGATTGATCGACATGGGTCCGGGCAAGGATGACCCTCCCCGTGCCGCCGCTGTACACCTGGCGCGTTTCAATCGCGCGCTGGTGGCCGAAGAAGAGGGCGACCTGGAAACCGCCAAGGCCCTGCTGACCCAGGTGATCGGGCGGGAGCCCCAGCACGCCTACGCGACTTACGAAATGGGGTTGATCGCGATCGCGGAGGAGGACCCGGCGGCGGCGCGGGAGTGGCTCGAAAAGGCGATCCGCAATGTCGGGCTCTGGGCTCCTACCGAGGGCTGGCCCTATCCCCAGGGGCGTTACGGCTACGTGCGCGAAAACGCGGCCTTCGAACTGGGCCGTCTGCTCATCGAAGCCGGCGAGATGGATCGCGCCCGCGAGATTCTCGAACCCATCTCGAAAATGGTGGAGATTCGCGCCAAGGCCAAGAAGGGCCATACCAAGCCTCCGCCCAAGGCGCCCCTCGAGGGGGTCCCCGATCTTCGTTTCGAAAACACTCCGTTCTACTACGCGGAAACCCTGCTGGCGGCGGGGCGCAAGAAAGAGGCCGTCACCCTGCTCAAGAATTTTTCGCGTATGCGAATCGGTGACAAAGACCTGAGGGCCAAGGCCCGCAGCCGGGCCAAGGCGTTGCGCTGAAAGCCCACGGAGGAGCGGTACGATGAACGCGGTGGTCGAGACCCGGCTTCCGGGCATGGATCTTCTCTCCCGCGGCAAGGTGCGGGATATCTACGCATTCGGTGATCAACTGCTGTTGATCGCCACCGATCGCATTTCCGCCTTCGACGTCATCCTGCCCCAGCCCATTCCCGACAAGGGGAAGGTGCTGCACCAGGTGTCGTCCTTCTGGTTCGAATGGTCGAAAGACCTGGTGGGCAATCACCTGGTGGCCGAGCGAATCGCCGATTTTCCGGCCGAGCTGCAGGGCTGGGCCGACCAGTTGGCCGGGCGCTCGGCGCTGGTTCGGCGAGCCGAGATGTTTCCGGTGGAATGCGTGGCGCGGGGTTACCTTTCGGGCTCCGGCTGGAAGGACTACTGCGCGACGAACAAGGTCTGCGGCATCTCCCTGCCCGAAGGGCTGGTGGAGTCCGAACAGCTTCCCGAGCCGATCTTCACACCGGCCACCAAGGCGGAAACCGGACACGACGAGAACATCTCCTTCGACACGATGGCCGCGTTGGTGGGCGGAGAGAGGGCCGAGCAGCTTCGATTCTTGACCCTCGAGCTCTACCGCAAGGCGGCGGCCTTCGCCCTCGAGCGGGGCATCATCATCGCCGACACCAAGTTCGAGTTCGGCATGATCGATGGAAAGGTCGTGATCTGCGACGAGATGCTCACCCCGGATTCCTCCCGCTTCTGGCCCCGGGACGCCTACACCCCCGGCCGGGCGCAGCCTTCCTTCGACAAGCAGTTCGTACGCGACTACCTCGAAACTCTCGATTGGGACAAGACGCCTCCGGGTCCCGATCTTCCCGACGAAGTCGTCAGCGGCACGCGCAAGCGGTACCTGGAGATTCTCGAGATTCTCACCGGGTCCGGACTCTGGCCGGAGTAGATCCGGGCGATCCCGTCCACCCCCCCAAACCTTCCACGCCGGGGGCCGAGGTTGCCATCTCGGCCCTTGGCTCGCACAAGGCTCTTTCGACGGGCGGCTAGGGATCGAGTGGGTGGAGCAGGGTCTCGACGAGCGATTCGAGCGCCGCTTCCGCGCCGACGGTCGCCGGGGGGCGGTCGGCCAGCTTCTCGACGCGGGCCGCCGAGCGGCTCAGCCGCGATGGATCGAGGGCGCCGCGGGCGATGGCCCGGAAGAGGCAATCCCGGGCCCGCCGCGGCGCGTCGAGATCGTGGCAGAAGAGAGCCACATCGGCCCCGGCCGCCAGGACGGCCAGGGCGCGGTCGCCGTCGTCGCCGCAGCCGGCAAGCGCGCCCATACCCAGGTCATCGCTGAAGACCACGCCCTGGTAACCGAGGCGCTCGCGCAGCCAGCCGGTGACGATCGAGGCGGAAAGGCTGCCGGGAAGGCGGGGTTCCTCGAGGCAGGGGTAGGCGGCGTGGGCCGTCATCACCGCCGGCGCCAGGGCGGTCAGTTCCCGGTAGGGGTGGACGTGCCGCTCCCAAAGTTCCCCCGCGTCATGGGGCGAGACGGCCAGGGCCCGGTGGGTGTCGGTGCGCGTGCCCCCCAGGCCGGGAAAATGCTTGAGACACGAGGCCCGGCCCGCCCTGGCGAGTCCCTCGATCACAGCCCGGGCCCGCACCACCACCCGGTCGGGGTCGGAGTCGAAGGCCCGGTCGCCGATGCCGTTGGCGGCCAGGCCCTCGTCCAGGTCGACCACCGGGGCGAAGTCCAGGTCGATCCCCACGCTGGCCAGCAGGACGCCGACCGCCTCCCAGGTCCGCTCGAGGCGGTTGAGGGACCAGCGGGCCTGCTCGCGGGCCGCGGGCAAGGCGGCGAGGCGGGGGTCGATGGCGGTCAGGCGGTGGACCCGTCCGCCCTCGAGGTCGATGGCCACCACCAGCGGCCTCCCGGCGCATTCTTCGAGGGCGCAGACCAGGTCGCGCAACTGGGCCAGGGAGCGGAGATTGCGGCCGAAGAGAGTGACGCCACCGGGCCGGAGGTCGCCGAGGGCGGCGATTTCGGCCGTGGTGAGATCGGGGCCGCCGACGCCGGCGAAAAGAGTTCGTGAAAGCTGCGATTCCAGGTTCATGGGGGGATTCTGACGCCGAACGGGACGCGATGGTAGGGAGGGGGGCCGGGTGCCGTCGGTGATCCCCTGGGCACGATTTCGTAATTCGCCGCGGGGCGACTCTTTCGGAATCGCTCACGATGGTTTCCGGGTATCCGGCGCCGGGCGGCACGCAGTTTGAAACGGCTCTTTCCGATTCGTTTGCCACTTCGGCGTTGCGGAGGCTATATTGCGCCTCCTCCACGCTCCGTAGGCGAGCGGGGACCCTCGGAAAGGTGCGTCGTGTTCCTTCGCCGAAACTTTACCGTGATGATCGTTCCCGATGCCCGCGGCGGCTTGCGGCGCTACCACCTCAGTGGCCGGCAGTTGCTCGTGGGCGCCGCGGTGCTGGCCGTGGTGGCGATGCTGGCGGCGGCGACGCCCTTGCTGATGCTGCGCGGCGCCCGGCTTTCACGGACCCTGGCCAGCGTGCAGGCCGAACGGGACGACCTGGCGGCCCGGACGGACGAGATCGATGCCTCGATGCGTGAGCTGCGCCAGAGGCTCGATGCTTTCGAGCGGCGCACCTCGCGGCTGGCGACCCTCGCGGGACTCGACCTGCCGGCCACGGCGGGGCAGGGCCAGGGACAGGCCATCGCCGGCGAGGCTCTCGATTTGTTGAGCCGGGCGGAGATGGCCCGGGGCGAGACGGGCGAGCTCCTCGACCGCAGCCGCCTGCTCTCGCGACGTCTCGATACCGTCGAGGAGGTGCTCGGGGAACAGACCGACATGCTCTCCCGCACGCCTTCGATCCTCCCCGTGCACGGATTGATCGGGTCGGGCTTTTCCTGGCGGCGGGATCCCTTCACCGGCCGCCGGCAGTTCCACCACGGACTCGACATCGCAGCCCCCGAAGGCACGCCGGTCTACGCTCCCGCCGACGGCATCGTGGTCAAGACCGAGCGCAACGGAGGCTACGGTCGGGTGCTCTACATCAGCCACGGCAACGGCCTGGTGACCCGCTACGGACACCTCCACGGCTACAAGGTGCGCCCGGGACAAAAGGTCCGCCGGGGAGACGTCATCGCCCTGGTGGGCAACACCGGCCGCTCCACCGCGCCGCACCTGCACTACGAGGTTCTCGTGGGCGGCAAGCGGGTCGATCCGATGAAGTATGTGCTCGAGGACGTGATCTACTGACCTTCCCCGGCGGCTGGGCGCGGCGTGAGATCCGGGCTATGCTGCGCACCTCGGGGATGACAATATGATCAACAAGCTACTGGGAAAGATCTTCGGCACGCAGAACGAGCGCGAGTTGCGGCGCCTGCAGCCGATCGTCGCCGCGATCGGCGAGCGCGAACCGGAGATGCGGGCGCTGAGCGACGAGCAACTCGCGGCCAAGACGGTCGAGTTCCGCCGGCGCCTCGACCAGGGCGAGACCCTCGACGACCTGCTGGTCGAGGCCTTCGCCGCGGTGCGCGAGGCGGCGCGGCGCGTACTCGGCATGCGGCATTTCGACGTGCAGTTGATCGGTGGCATCGTCCTTCACCGGGGTGCCATCGCGGAGATGCGAACCGGCGAGGGCAAGACCCTGGTGGCCACCCTGCCGGCCTATCTCAACGCCCTCGACGGCAACGGCGTCCACGTGGTGACGGTCAACGACTACCTGGCCAGCCGTGACGCCGAATGGATGGGGCGCGTCTATCGCTTCATGGGCCTGAGTGTCGGCTGCATCCAGCACCAGCTCGACGACCAGCAGCGTCGCGAGGCCTACGGCGCGGACATCACCTACGGGACGAACAACGAGTTCGGTTTCGACTACCTGCGCGACAACATGAAATTCACGCACTCGTCGATGGTGCAGCAGAAGGGGCACCACTACGCCATCGTCGACGAAGTCGATTCGATCTTGATCGACGAGGCGCGCACCCCGCTGATCATCTCGGGGCCGTCCGAGGGTGACACCAGCGTCTACTACCAGGTCGATGCGGTGGTCCCCAAGCTCGTGCCCGGCGCGGTGATCGCCGGCGAGGCGTCCCGCGAGCAGCGCGAGGAACTCGAGCAGAGCGGCGATTACATCGTCGACGAGAAGAGTCGCAACGTGGTGCTCACGGAGCGGGGCGTGGCCCACCTGGAGAAACTCCTGGGAGTCGGGAACCTCTACGATCCGTCGAACATCGAGATCCTGCACGCCGCCGGCCAGGCGCTGCGGGCCCATACCCTCTACCAGCGCGACGTGGACTACCTGGTCGAAGATGAGGAAGTCATCATCATCGACGAGTTCACCGGCCGCAAGATGCCCGGAAGGCGCTGGTCGGACGGGTTGCACCAGGCGGTGGAGGCCAAGGAAGGGGTCGAGATCCGCAGCGAAAACCAGACGCTGGCGACGATCACGTTCCAGAACCTCTTCCGGATGTACGACAAGCTGTCGGGAATGACGGGAACCGCGGAGACCGAGGCGGCCGAGTTCGCCGAGATCTACAAGCTCGACGTGATGGTCATCCCGACCAACAAGCCGATGATCCGCCGCGATGATCCGGACGCTATTTTCCGCACCGAGAAGGGCAAGTTCCAGGCGGTGGTGGAAGATATCGCCGAGGCTCACGAGCGGCGCCAGCCGGTGCTGGTCGGTACGACCTCGATCGAGAAATCCGAGCATCTCTCCAAGCTGCTCAAGCGGGCCGGCATTCCCCACAAGGTGCTCAACGCCAAGCATCATGCCCAGGAAGCCGAGATCGTGGCCCAGGCCGGACGTCTCGGGGCGGTGA
This sequence comes from Acidobacteriota bacterium, assembly GCA_030949985.1. Classification (NCBI taxonomy): domain Bacteria; kingdom Pseudomonadati; phylum Acidobacteriota; species Acidobacteriota bacterium. The sequence continues at coordinate 76,867 of JAUZRX010000023.1, read as the reverse complement.
CCATTGCCACCAACATGGCCGGTCGCGGTACGGACATTCTCCTCGGCGGCAACCCCGAGCACCTGGCCCGGACCCTGGTCGCCGAACGAACGGGGCAGAGCTGGGACGACGTGGACGATGCCGTCCGTGCCAAGGCGATGGAAGACGCCAAGACGACCTGTGCCCGGGAGCACGAAGAGGTGATCCGCCTCGGCGGGCTGCACATCATCGGAACCGAGCGGCACGAAGCCCGGCGTATCGACAATCAGCTCCGGGGGCGTGCGGGACGGCAGGGCGATCCCGGTTCCTCGCGCTTCTACCTCTCGCTGGAAGACGACCTGATGCGGCGCTTTGCGCGCTGGCTGATGGAAAAGGCTCTCGAGGGCGCCGACGACGCTCCCATCGAGTCCCGGCTGGTGAGCAAGCAGATCGAGCGGGCGCAACGGCAAGTCGAGGCGCAGAACTTCGAGATCCGCAAGCAGCTGATCAAGTACGACGACGTGCAGAATCTCCAGCGACAGGAAGTCTATGGCCTGCGTCGCGAGATCCTCGAGAGCGGATCGCCGCGGGACTACGTGATGGACCGCGCCGGTGATCTGATCGAATACCTCTTCGACCAGTACCTGGCTCAAGACGAGAAGGGGGGCGGCGAGCCCCAGCTCGACGAGTTCAGCGCCCAGTTCCTGCACTACTTCGGCTTCGATCCGGCGGCGGGTGGCCTCGAACTCAACGACGACCGGGAGACAATGGTCGCCAGCCTGCGGGAGCTGGTGGAAAAGCGCTATGCCGAAAAGGAGGGGCGGGTCGGTGCCGAGATGATGCGGCGCTACGAGACCTACGTGATCCTCCAGATCATCGACAACCAGTGGAAAGACCACCTGCTGGCCCTCGATCACCTCAAGGAAGGGATTTCCCTGCGGGCCTACGCCCAGCGCGACCCGTTGGTGGAATACAAGCGCGAGTCCTTCGAACTCTTCGCGGCGATGAAAGAGCGCATCGAGGGCGAGATCATCCGCTACCTGATGCTGCTCGAACCGATGAGCGAAGAAGAACGCCGTCAGCAGGAAGCCCGTCGGCGCCAGGAGCAGGAGGCGATCTTTCGCGCCGCCTCCCGGTCGAAGGCCGGGGAGGAGGCCAGGCAGGCGCAGACGGTCCGCCGGTCGGGCTCCAAGGTGGGGCGCAATGACCCATGCCCCTGTGGTTCGGGCAAGAAATACAAGAAGTGTTGCGGTTGAAGCGCTGACCGGCCGCGTTCCCCCCTGTTCGCCTCTCTCCGGTTCCTCCCGTGGCGGTCATTCGGCGCTTGCCGGAACTTGCCGCCCGTCCCGCCCGGCGCCAGCTTGATCCAGGTGAAGTCTTGCCGACAGGGAGAGGAGAGCGCCGTGGGTCTGAGCATCGAAGTCATCGAATGGCGGGAAGAGAGCGGAACGGAAATCGTCCATCGCTTCGAGCCGGGTGGCGAGATCAAGTTCGGCGCCCAGCTCGTCGTCACGGAAAACCAGTGGGCCGTGTTCTTCCGCAACGGCCATGCGCTGGACGTCTTCGAAACCGGGCGCCACACCCTCGACACGGCGAATATTCCGCTGCTGGTGGAGGTCTTGAAGATTCCCTTCGGCGGGAAGACGCCCTTCCGCGCCGACACCTATTTCGTGTCGAAGAAGACCTTCACCGACCTGCGCTGGGGCACGCGGGACCCCGTCGTCTTCCGCGATCCCGAATTCGACATGGTGCGGCTTCGGGCCCACGGGCGCTATGCGTTGCGCGTGCGGGATCCGAAGCAGCTCGTCAATACCCTGGTGGGAACCCTCCCAAGCTACCAGGTGGCGGCGGTGGAAGACTATTTCCGCGAGATCATCGTAGGCCGGCTCAACGACACCCTGGGCGAGGCGGGTATCGGCCTGCTCGAACTCCCGGCCCACTACGATGAAGTGGCCGCCGATCTTGCCCGGCGGGTCGAGCACGACCTGGCGGGCTACGGCCTGGAACTCGAGAAACTGCTGATCGCGGCCATCACGCCTCCGGAGGAAGTGGCCCGGGTGATCGACGAACGCTCCGGCATGGCCGCAGTGGGCATGGGCGGCCGGTACATGGGCTTCAAGGCGGCCCGGGCCCTCGGGGACGCGGCGGCCGGCGGCGGGGGATCGAGTGCCGGGGAGGGCATGGGTCTCGGCGTGGGGGCCGGGTTGGGCATGGCCATGCCGGGCCTGATCCGCGAGGCGCTCGACCGGAGCGGAACCGTGGTCGCTGCCGAACCGTCCGTCAGCGGGGAGCCGGCCTGCCCGGCCTGCGGCAAGCCCATCGAAGCGGACGCACGATTCTGCCGGCACTGCGGCCGGAAGACGGCCGGCGGCACCTGCTCCGGGTGTGGCGGCGTTCACCCGGCCGGCGCGCGATTCTGTCCGCGTTGCGGACACCGCCTCGGAGAGTGACGCCGGGCCGCGGGCCCGTCGGGCTGGACGGCCCCGGGGGCGGCGCGTAGAATCGCGCCACTCCGCACGACCCCCACGCGAGGCCCGCGATGAGCCACCACGATATTCCACTCGGACTGACCTTCGACGACGTCCTGCTGCAGCCGGCCTATTCCGAGGTGTTGCCCGGCGAGGTGGACACTTCGACCCGGCTGACCCGCAGCATCCGCCTGCAGATCCCCCTGCTTTCCTCGGCGATGGACACGGTCACCGAAGCCCGGCTGGCGATCGCCCTGGCCCAGCTCGGCGGGCTGGGCGTGATCCACCGCAACCTGCCCATCGAACGCCAGGCCGCGGAGGTGGACAAGGTCAAACGCTCCGAGTCGGGGATGATCGTCGATCCGATCACCATGACCGCGGATCACCCCGTACGGGACGCCCTGGACCTGATGGCCCGCTACAAGATCTCGGGCGTGCCCATCACCGATCGGGGAGGTCGGCTGGTGGGCATTCTGACCAACCGGGACCTGCGGTTCTGTACCAACCACGACGCCACCATCGAACAGTACATGACCCGTGACAACCTGATCACGGTGCCCGAGGGGACCGATCTCGAACGGGCCCAGGAGTTGCTCCAGGAGCACCGCATCGAGAAACTGCTGGTGGTCGACGACGACTACCAGCTCAAGGGCCTGATCACCTACAAGGACATCCAGAAACGCATCGAATACCCCCAGGCGGCGAAAGATGCCCACGGGCGCCTGCTGGTGGGAGCCGCGGTGGGGACCGGCGAAGACACCCTCGAGCGATGCACGGCCCTGGTTGCAGCCGGGGTGGACATCCTCGCGGTGGACACGGCCCACGGCCATTCCCGGCGGGTTCTCGAGGTGATCGACCGGATCCGCGAGCGTTGCCCTGAAACCCAGCTCATCGCCGGCAACGTGGGCACGGAAGAAGGGGCCCGGGCGCTGGTCGACCGGGGCGTCGACGCGGTGAAGGTCGGCGTCGGCCCGGGAAGCATCTGCACCACGCGGATGGTCAGCGGTTGCGGCGTGCCCCAGCTCACCGCCATCGCCGCCGCCGCCCGGGCTTGCGGCCGGGTGGGCATTCCCGTCATCGCGGACGGCGGCATCAAGTTCTCGGGAGACATCACCAAGGCGCTGGCGGCGGGAGCCGACGCGGTGATGATCGGCTCGCTCTTCGCCGGTACCGAGGAGTCTCCCGGCGACACGGTGCTCTTCCAGGGCCGGACCTTCAAGGAATACAGGGGCATGGGTTCCCTGGCGGCCATGCGGGAGGGCTCGAAAGACCGTTACGGGCAGGCCGACCAGGAGGACGAGCGCAAGCTGGTGCCGGAAGGCATCGAGGGCCGCGTGCCCTACAAGGGGCGCCTGAAAGACATGGTCTACCAACTCGTCGGCGGCCTGCGCTCGGGCATGGGCTACTGCGGCGCGGCGAACGTGGCCGAGTTGCAGCAGAAGGCGCGCTTCTTGCGCATCACCGGAGCGGGGCTCAGAGAGTCCCACGCGCACGACGTGATCATCACGCGCGAGGCGCCCAACTACCGCCTGGAGTAGTCCTTGCGGGGCGGATCGGCGGTGATCCGCCGCACGTCGCCCTCCAGCTCGATACGAATCCTCCAGGCATGGGGGGCGAGCCAGGCCGGCAGCCGCTCACCCCATTCGACGGCGACCACGTGCCGCTCCTCCATCGCTTCTTCGATGCCCAGGTCGTCGATCCCGGCGCCGTCGGCCAGCCGGTAGAGGTCGACGTGGAGCAGGCCGGGCCGTCCCTCGTGCAAGGTGGCCAGCACGAAGGACGGCGAGCAGACCGGCTCGCCCGGGAGCCCCAGGCCGCGGGCCAGGCCGCGTACGAAGACGGTCTTGCCCGCACCGAGGGTTCCCGTCAGGGAAAGCACTTCGCCCCCCACGAGGTGCCGGGCGAGGGCCTCGCCGGCCAGCTCGGTCTGTGGCTCGTCGGTGCTCGTCCAGGTCAGCGACGTGGTGCTCACGCCGGGTCTCCGCCGATCTGCCGCAGGGCCGCCGGCAACGCGCGGGCGACGGTGGTCGCCACCAGGCTGGCCGGCGCCTCGCCCCGGTCGAGGCTCAGGTCGGCGGCGAGACCATGGAGATAGGCCCCGAGAGCGGCGGCCTCCATGGCTTCGAGCCCCTGGGCGAGCAGGGCGGCGATGATGCCGGTCAGCAGGTCGCCCATGCCTCCACTGGCCATGCCCGGGTTGCCCGTGGCATTGATGATGGCCGTGCCCCCCGGTGACACGGTCAGGGTGCGATGGCCCTTGAGCACGCACACCGCATCGGCCATGGAGGCCAGAGCCCGCGCGGCACCCAGGCGATCGGCCTGCACGGCCGCCGAGCTGCTGCCCAGGAGCCGGCCCGCCTCACCGGGGTGGGGTGTGATCACCAGCGGGGCCCGGTGCCGGGCCAGCGTTTTGACATGGCGCCCGACGAAGGCTCCCAGGCCGTCGGCATCGAGGACCACGGGCAAGGGACTCGAGCGCACCAGCCGGCGTGCCTCGGTGGAGACGACGGGCCCCGCACCGAGGCCGGGGCCGACGGCCAGCACCGTGCACTTCCCGAGCCGGTCGAGTACCTGCCGGTGGGCGTCGCGGGCGAGGGTGCCCTCCCGCCCCGCGGGCAGGGAGGCCGTCATCAACTCGGGAGCCAGGGCCGCCACCTCCGGTCGTACGGGTTCGGGAGCGGCCACCGTGACCAGCCCCGCCCCGGCCCGCAGGGCGCCCCAGCCGGCCAGAGCCGCCGCGCCGGCCTTGCCCCGGCTGCCTCCCACCACCAGCACGTGGCCGAAGCGGCCCTTGTGATCGGCCGGCTCCCGCTCGGGCAGCAGCAGCGCGGCGTCCTCCGCACCCATCCAGTGCAGGTCGGGACGGGTCCGCAGGACCACCTGGGCCGGAATGCCGATGTCCACCACGACCACCTCTCCACAGACCATCTCGGCGGGCGGAAGGAGCTGCGCGGGCTTGGGACGGGCGAAGGTGACGGTCAGGGTGGCCTCCACCACCACCTCCGGCACATCCGGGCTGGAGGCATCGAGGCCCGAGGGAAGATCCACCGCCACCACCGGCGCCGGGCAGGAGTTGATGGCCTCCACCAGCGCCGCGGCCGGACCCTCGAGGGGGCGGCTCAAACCCGTGCCGAAAAGGGCATCGACCACAACCGCCGCCCCCTCGAAGAGGGGGGCGAGCCGCGAGAGGGTCCGGGCCGAGCCCACCGTCTCCACGGCTCCTCCGAGCCCCCGCCAGGCGCGGGCCATCGCCGCCGCGTCTCCGCGCAGCGCGGACCCGCTCCCGCCGAGGGCCACCACCTGGACCTGGTAGCCGAGACGGGCCAGATGGCGCGCGACCACGTAGCCGTCGCCGCCGTTGTTGCCACGCCCGCAGACCACCAGCGCCGGGCCCGGAGGGTCGACGCGCTCGGCCACCTCCTCGGCGACGAGTCGGCCGGCGTTTTCCATCAGCACCAGGCCGGGGATCCCCACCTCGTCGATGGTGATCCGATCGGCCTGGGCCATGCGGCGGGCGTCGAGCACTTCCATGGATGCGACTCCTGGGATGGGGCGGGTGGCCTTCAAGTTTGCCACGGCCCAGGAGAAATGACGCGGGACCCGGGGCCCCGGGAGGCAGAAAAGACATGCGGGCGAAACCCGAAGGTCCCGCCCGCAGGGTGCGTGTCAAGGATGATGTGCCCCCCATGGCGCTTTCCTTGCACGCGAGATCGATTAACCTATCGATACCACTTTTTGCCCCCCGAGCCAAGGTCAAAGTTGAGATTCGGCGCGGGTTTTGGAGATTCTCCCTCCCGGGCGGGCGGCCCGGGCCCGGGGAAGGCGGACAGTTGAACGAAGCAGGCGAAGGATCAGGCTCGCTTCCCGGCCGCACGATCGAGCTGCAGATCGTCGATTTCAACGTCGAGGGCGCCGGGGTGGGGCGCTGGGAGGGGCGGGTGGTCTTCGTCCCCGGGGTGGTGATCGGTGAGCGTGTGCGCGTCCGCGTGGTCGCGGAACGCCGCCGCCGACTGGACGCGGTGCCGCTGGAGGTGATCGAGCCCTCGGCCCGGCGCCGGCCCGCATCCTGCGCGCAGCAGGGCCGGTGCGGCGGCTGTCCCCTGATGGTGGTGGACGAGGAGACAGGCCTGGACTGGAAGGTCCAGCACCTGGCCCGGCAACTTCGCCGACTGGCGGGGGTCGACCTGCCCATCGACCCGGTGGTGGCGAGCCCCTCGCCGCTGGAATACCGCAGCCGGGTACGCCTGGCCCTGGCCCGCCGGGGCGGCCGCTGGCGGGCCGGCTACCGACCCCGCGGACGCGGCGCCGCCGTGGTGGCCGTAGACCGTTGCCACCTGCTGGCCCCGGGGGGGTGGGAGGTGGTCGAGAGCCTGCTGGCCCGGATGGACGAACGGCATCCGGCTTCCGGGGAAGGGCCGACCCATCTCGAGCTGCGGGGTTCGCTGGCCGCCGGACGCTGGCTGGCCGTCTGGCACTCGACCCCGGCGGCCGCGCCGCAGTTGCGCCGGGCGTCCCGCAGGGCGCTCGCCGCCGGCGAGCCCCTGGCCGGTGCCGCCCAGGTCGACGGGGCGGGCCGGGGCAAGGGGCGCGTGGTGTGGCAGGAAGGGCGGTGCGAGCTGACCGAACGCATCGGCGGGGTGGAGTTCCCCCTCGGCATCCAGGGGTTCGTGCAGGTCAACCCGGCAGCAGCGGGGAAGCTCTACCGCCTGGCGGGCCGGGCCCTTCGCGACGAGGCGGGAGAAGCCCCCCGCTCCTTGCTCGACCTGTACTGCGGGGCGGGCCTGATCGCCCTCCACGGGGCGGGGCCGGCGAGCCGGGTGGTGGGCGTGGAGCTCGACCCCGCCGGGGCGCGGGCCGCACGACGTGCAGCCAGGGACCAAGGGTTTGCCGACGCCGACTTTCTCACCGGCGACGCCGAGGCCGCCGCCGCCGGGCTGGCCGACGCCGGAAAGCGCTTCGAGGCGCTGGCGGTCAATCCTCCGCGGGCCGGAATCGGAAAGTCGATCCCGGCCCTCGCTCGGCGATTGGGAGTGCGGCGGGTGGTGATGGTCTCCTGCCACCCGGCGACGGCCGCTCGGGACCTGGCCCGCTTCGCCGACTTCGGTTACCGGGCGGTGGCCGTCGCCGCGGTGGACATGTTCCCCCAAACGCCCCACCTGGAAGTGGTGGTCACCCTGGAAAGCGAGCCTCGGGGATGAGGAAGGCAGCGCGCCGGGTGGTGCTGGTGATGGCGGCCCTGGTCGCCCTCGCTCCGTCGTGGGCGGCGGATTGTCCCGCCGACGGCGCGGCCCGGCGCCTGGGCCGGCGGCAACGCCTCGAGAGGGATGCCGCCCTGGCGGCCGCGTCCGGGGCCCCCCGCTGCGTGCTCGCGGGCCTGGCCCTCGCGGACTTTCTCGACCTGGATCCCGGGGCCGGCGCGTGCGCGGCCGCCGCACGCCTGGGGGACGCCGATGTCGATCTGCCGGCTTTCCGCGCGGCCCTCGAGTGGCGCTGCGGACGACCCCGCCGAGCCCACGCCGACGCCCTGGCCGCCATCGCGGACGATCCCGAGGCCGCCCTCGGTTGGCTGGTGCTGGCCCGCGTGCTCGCCGCTCGTTTCCATTTCACCGCCGCCGAGAAGGCCGCCGAACGGGTCGTGCGGCTGGCGCCGACAAGCGCCGCGGGATGGTTCACCCTGGCCAACGTGGTGGCCGACCGGCAGCGGCGACGCGAGGCCCTGGCGGCCTACCTGGACGTGGCCGCAGCCGAGCGCGAGCCTCCCGAGCGTATCGCCGGCGCCCGGGACAACCTGCGGCTGATCGAGGCCCTGGGCGATCGGCCCGTATGGGTGGTCGAGAAGCGGGCGCTGCCCGGCGCGCTTCCGCTCGAGCCCCTGGCGGGCAGGCCGGGGCATGTGCGGGGTTGGCTGGTGGAGATCGCCCTGGACGAAAGACGCCGGGTGCCGGCGTTGCTGGACAGCGGAGCGTCCGGTCTGCACCTGGCGCCCACCGCCCTGCGCCGGGTCCCCATGGAGACGCTGACTCGGGGGACCCTCTTCGGCGGTGGGGGCAGCGGCACGCATGCCATCGTTCGCGGGCTGCTCGACCGGTTGCGCCTCGGACCCTTGACCTTCAGTTCGGCGCTGGCCGTGCGCTCCGCCGGATCCCTCGAAAGACGCGGGGCCTACCAGGCGATCGTGGGCCTCGACGTGCTGGCTGCCGCGGGGGCCGGGGTGACCATCGATCCCTTCGCCGGGGAGGTCCGCCTCGCGCTCCTCGATGGCGGGAGCGGGGCCGCGGAGGACCCACTGGCCGTCGATCCGTGGCCCGCGGGGCAGGCCGGAGTCGCCCTCTACCGGATTGCCGGTCAGCTCCTGCTGGAGGCTGAGGTGGAAACCACCGCCGGGGACGGCCCGGCGTTGCTGCTCTTCGACACCGGAGCCAGCCGCTCCCTGATCGGCGCCGGCCTGCTCGAGGAACGGGGCCAGCCCTTTCGTCGGGGTTCCCGTCAAGCGTCCGCCTATGGTGGCCGACTGGCGCTCGCCGGCGAAGTGCCGCGCCTGGGTCTGGCGGTGGGCGACAACCGGCGAAGGCTGAAAAACGTCGGCGTCATCGACCTGGCCGCCCGGAGTCGCATCACGGGGGTGCGGGTCTGCGGTTTCGTCGGTCTCGACCTTCTGGCCCGGCATGTGATGGAGGTCGATCTTCGCCGGGGACGCCTGGTGCTGCGCGCGAAGGCACAACGACGGCCAGGCCGCTGAGTGCTGCCGGTGTGGCGTGCCCTGCGGCGCCGGTGGTCGGGAGTCAGGCGTCGGCGGGGGGCGTGCCGGGACCTGAACGCCGACGGATCGGACCGTGCTGCCGCTCGAAACGCTCCAGGTTTTCCCGGAGGGTGGCCAGCAGGGCGCGGGCGTGGGCCGGGGCGGTGATCACCCGGGAGACGATCTGGGGACCCGGCGGAAAATCGGCGACGAAGTCGAGGATGAACTCGTCGGCGCTGTGAGCCACGATCACCTTGTTGGCGTAGACGCCCTTGTGCGCCTGCTCGGAGATACTGATGTTGACCGAGCGAGCGGTGGGCTTGCCCTTGTTCTCCTGACCCATTGGTTTCCCCTTCGACGCCCGTCAGCGGCCCAAGGCCGCCCGGTCGAGCCTGCCCGCCAGGGCGAGCAGGGCGCCCTCGACGCTCAGGCGTGGATTGCGGTGGAAGACGCGGATTTCCGAGCGCAGCAACTCCACCACTCGCAAGCGATCGTACAGGGCCGGGCCCGCGGCGTCGACGAAGTCCGCCAGTCGCTCGGCCTGGGCGCGGTCGAGCCACTGGGGCTCGGCGCCGGCGGCCACCGCCTGGGCATCACGCATCAGCTCCAGCAGAGCCTGGCAGGCCTTCTCGGCGGCCGCGGCGTCGCTGCCCCAGGCCTCGGCCACGGCGATGGCCAGGGCCGCCGCCGGGCCGCCCGCGGCGAGTTTCTCGATGGCCCCCGTCCAGGTCTCCCGCAGCGCGTCCTCGGCGGCCGGATCCGCCGCCAGGGCCAGGGAGAGTCGCCCCCGACAGCAGCGGGCCCGCTCGGCCGCCTCGTCGGCCGGGTAACCCCTGCCGGCGAGCCAGGACTCGACAGTCCGCCGGTCGAGCAGGCCGAAGCGTACCGTCTGCATCCGGGAGCGGACGGTGACGGGCAGGGCCCAGGGGTGGGCGGTGACCAGGATCAGCAGGCCCCAGGGTGGGGGCTCCTCGAGCACCTTGAGCAGGCTGTTGGCGGCCGCGGGAGTCAGCGAGTCGGCGGGCTCGATGATGTAGATCCGCCGCGGGAGTTCGAACGGCTGCATCGACAGCGAAAGTTCCACGTCCCGCGCCTGGAGCACCGAGATGCGGGTCTTGCCCTCGGGAATGCCCACGAAACCGATGTCGGGGTAGACCTGGGCCCGGTCCTGGGCGGTCGAACGGCGGCGCAGCGCGGTCACCCCGCGGCTCTGCAGTACCCGCTGGCAGGGCGGACAGCGCCCACAGGCCCGGTCGATCCCCCCCCGGCGACAGACCAGCCCCGCGGCCAGTCCCAGGGCCGCGCTGCGCTTGCCCACGCCCTCCGGCCCGCAAAAGAGCAGGGGAGGGAGGGCCTCCCGGGAAGCGACCAGGGCGAGCAGGGCCGTGATCGCGCGTTTCTGGCCTTCGATGGAGACGAGGGGAACGATCGGCTCCTCGCTCATGGCCAGCCCCCGGCGGCGGGCTCGAGGCCGGGCACCAGGTCGGTCAGGGCGCCCACGATCCGGGTATGGACCTCCAGCGGCGAGGCGTCGGCGTCGACCATCCGCACCCGGCTGGGCTCGTCTTCGGCGATGTGCCGGAAGCCATCGCGGACGCGCTCGAAAAAGGCGAGGCTCTCGTCGTCGTAGCCCGCGGGGCCGTCCTCACCCCGCTCCCGGGCGCGGGCCAGCCCGACGCGGGGCGGGAGATCCAGCAGCAGGGTGCAATCGGGCCGCAGGTCGAGGGGCGGCAGTGCGTGGAGATCTTCGATCAGTCGCCGGGGTCGGCCGCGACCGAAACCCTGGTAGGCCCGGGTGGAGTCGAGATAGCGGTCGCAGATCACGTCGCGCCCCTCGTCGAGGGCCGGCAGGACGAGCGACTCCAGGTGGTGGGCCCGGGCGGCGGCGTAGAGGTAGATCTCGGCCAGGCCCAGTTCCTTCCACACGGCGGGCTCCTTGAGCAGGGCGCGCAGGGTCTCGGCCACGGGACCGCGGCCGCCCGGCTCGCGGGTGGCGACCACCTGCCGGCCGGCGGCGCGCAGGGCCCGGACCAGCCATTCGGTCTGGGTCGTCTTGCCGGCCCCCTCGATGCCCTCGAGGGTGATGAACCATCCCCGACCGTCGCTCATCCCAGCGCTCCCCGCGGCGCCTTTCCGTCACCCCCGTCGGGTGGGTCCGAGACGCTCGGCGGCGCCCATTATAGGAGCCGCCCCCCCTCCGGGCTCGGGTTAGAATGCGCTTCCATGAGCCCGCCCTCTCCCAGCCCGGCCCGCCGCCGCGCCCTGCGCGCCGGGGCGGCGGCGTTGCGGAAGGCGGGCTATCGCCTGATCGCCGGGGCCGACGAGGCCGGGGCCGGTCCCCTGGCCGGGCCCCTGGTGGCCGCCGCGGTGATCCTGCCCGCCGGCGCACGGCTGCCTGGCGTGGACGACTCCAAGCGCCTCGATCCCGCTCGCCGGGAGCGCTGGTCGATGCGGATTCGGCAGTCGGCGGTGAGCTGGGCGGTCGCGGAAGTCAGCGCCGCGGAGATCGATCGTATCGGCCCGCTTCAGGCCGCCATCGAAGGCATGACCCGGGCGGTGGGCGCCCTCGATCCGGCCCCGGACTTTCTGCTCACCGACGCCCGCTCTCTGCCCCGGGTCGGGGTGCCGCAGCGCGCTGTGATACGCGGTGATGGACGCCACCTGGTAATCGCCGCGGCCAGCATTCTGGCCAAGCATCACCGGGACACCCTGATGATCGAGCTGGACCGCCGATACCCCGGTTACGGCTTCGCCCGGCACAAGGGCTACCCCAGTGCGGGCCACCTCGAGGCTCTCGCCCGCCTCGGTCCCTGTCCCGTCCATCGGCGGAGCTACGCCCCGGTGCGACGATGCCTGCCGGAGCAGGCGAAGCTCTTTCCATGACAGTCGGCACGGCACCCACCTGGCTGCTCGATCCCCAGGTCACCTTCCTCAACCATGGCTCCTTCGGCTCGTGCCCCCGACAGGTCCTCGATCACCAGGCGGCGATCCGCGAGCAACTCGAGCGGGAGCCCGTGCTCTTCCTCGCGCGAGAGCTTCCCGGGCGCCTGGCCGCAGCGCGCCTTCGGCTGGGTCGATTCGTGGGTGCCCGGGCCGACGACCTGGCCTTCGTCACCAACGCCAGCGCGGCGGTGGGTGCGGTGCTCGCTTCGATCCCATGGCGCACCGGTGACGGCATTCTGCTCGTCGACCACGCCTACAACGCTTGCCTGCAAGCGGCCCGGCTGATGGCCCGACGCCATGGCCTGACCCTGCAGATCGCGCGTATCCCCTTTCCCGTCGAAGATCCGTCGCGGGTCACGGAGGCGATTCTCGACGCCGCCACGCCGGCCACCCGTCTGGCCCTGATCGACCACGTCACCTCTCCGACGGGCCTGGTCCTGCCGATCGGGGAGATCGTCGAAGAACTGGCCGCCCGGGGCATCGAGACCCTGGTGGACGGCGCCCACGGGCCGGGCATGCTGGACCTGGATCTCGACCGCCTGGGGGCCGCCTGGTACACGGGTAACTGCCACAAGTGGATCTGCGCCCCCAAGGGCGCGGCGTTCCTGCACGTGCGGCAGGATCTGCAGGCTGTCACCCGGCCGTTGACCATCTCCCACGGCGCCGCCGAGACACCCGCCGGAGGCCGCCGTTTCCGCGCCGAGTTCGACTGGATGGGAACCCGCGATCCCAGCGCCTGGCTGGCGGTTCCTTTCGCCATCGACTTCTTCGAGAACGCGGTCGACGGGGGCTGGCCGGCGATTCGCCGCGCCAACCGGGACTTGGCCCTGGCGGGCCGGCGGCTGCTGCTCGATGCCCTGGGGACGGCCGCCCCCGCCCCCGCATCGATGATCGGCTCGCTGGCCTCGATCCCCCTGCCGCCGGGATCCGGTGCCGCCGCCGAGGGGCGCTGGGATCCCCTCCAAGACCGGCTCTGGCACGCGCACCGTGTCGAGGTGCCGGTCTTCTCCTGGCCCGATCCTCCCCGGCGCCTGCTGCGCCTGTCGGCCCAGCTCTACAACCGGCTCGAGCAGTATCGGTACCTGGCCGAGGTCCTGATCCGGGAACTGGCTCGAGAGCCTTGAGCCCCGGGCTCTGCCCCGGCGGGTCGGCTCCCGGGAGGATGGGCGCGAACGTCGTCGCCGTGTCGTTCCCCTTTCAGACGCCATCGAGCAGTCGGGGCCAGCGTCGCCGGACCTCGTGCAGATCCTCGGGGCGATCGACATCCCCCAGGGGCGGCAGGCGCAAGGTCGCGGCACCGGCGGCTTCCAGCCGCTCGAGGGTCTGGGCGGCGACCGCTTCGGTGCCCCAGGCGATGTCCTGGAAGACCGACGGAATCGCCCGGGCCAGACCGATCAGGCAGTAGCCCCCGTCTTCCGCTTCGTTGATGACGGCGTCGAAGCGGCGCAGCCCGTCCAGGGCGGCGTCGATGACGGCGCGATCGAGAGCCGGACAGTCGGTACCGATCACGACGACGCGGCGGGCGCCCCGGGCCCGGGCCCGGACCACCGCACGCGCCATCCGCGCCCCCAGGTCCCCCTCGCCCTGGGGGTGCACCGTAAAGTCGCCGGCAAGGTCGCCGGGAACCTCTGCCACCGCCGAATCCGGCGTGATCCAGAGCTGCGTGACCAGGCCGGGCCGGCGCAGGCCGCGGCAGAGTTCGACGACCCGCTCGATGCAGCGACGCTGAAACGCCGCCGCGCCTTCCGCGCCGAGTGCGGGAATCAGTCGAGTCTTGACCTTCCCCGGTTCGGGCCAGCGGCAGAAGACCGCGAGGACCTCGTTCATGACGCGCCGTTTTCCTCGCGCCAGGCCTTGAAGGCCTCGATGTCCCGCTGGATCTGCGCACGCAGTTCCGCCGCCGAACCGAACTTACGCTCCTCGCGCAGCCGTTCGAGCAACTCCAGTTCCACCCGCTGGCCGTAGAGATCTCCCTCGAAATCCACCAGGAAAGTCTCCACCACGATCCGCCGAAAACCGAAAGTCGGCCGGATACCGACGTTGGTCACGCCGAGCCGGCTGCGCCCCCCCCAACGGGTGCGCGTGATGTACACCCCCCGGGCGGGCAGGAACTGATTCTCGGGAGCCAGGTTGGCGGTGGGCACCAGCAGCGTGGTGCCCCGCCCTTCGCCGTGAACGATGGTGCCGACCAGGGTGAAGGGACGGCCCAGCAGGCGGCCGGCCTGCGCCACGTGACCATCGGCCAGCAGCCGGCGAATACCGGAAGCCGAGATGCGCCGACCCTCGTCGAGCACCGGTTCGACGCCCCGGGCCAGAAAGCCGTGGCTTTTACCCAGGCGCGCCAGCAGGTCCACGTCTCCCGCCCGGTCGCGCCCGAAACGGAAGTCGGGACCGACGTAGAGTTCCCTGATTGCAAGGCCCCGTACCAGCACCTGCTCGACAAAGGCTTCCGCGGGCATGTCCGCCAGCCGCCGGTGGAAGGGCAGCACCACCAGCACGTCGATGCCGGCCTGCTCCACCAGCGCCTGTTTCTGGGCCCCGGTGAGCATCAGCCGGGGGGCGCGCTCGGGGCGCAGCACCCGCAGAGGATGGGGGTGGAAGGTCACCACCGCCGAGGCCAGGGAGAGGTCGGCCGCCCGCGATGTCACCCGGGCCATGATCGCCTGGTGGCCCAGGTGGAGTCCATCGAAGTTGCCGATGGTCGCCACGATCCCGCCCCGCGCAGCGAGGTGGAGTTCGTCCAGCTTGCGGATGACCTTCATCCCAGCCTCTCCAGGGCCCAGAGCAGCAGCCGTACGGTGACCTGGGCCATGGCGCCGGCCAGCAGGTCGTCCGCCATGATGCCCCAGGCTCCCGGCCAGCGCTCCACGCGGCCCACGGGCCAGGGCTTGGCCACGTCGAAGAGGCGGAAGGCGACGAAGGCCATCGACAGCGAAAGCCACCCGGCGGGCAACGCCGCCGCGGCCAGCAGCATGCCGGCGACCTCGTCGATCACCACCGCGCCGGGATCCGGCGTGCCGAAGTCCTGTTCGGCCCGGCGGGTCGACCAGAGCCCCAGGGCCGTGACCGCCAGCACGGCGGGCAGGAAGAGCAGGGGGCGGCCGCTCCACCACAGCAGCAGCACCAGGGGCAGGGTCGCCAAACTCCCGAAGGTGCCCGGAGCGAAAGGTACGAGTCCGACTCCCAGGGCGGTGGCCACCGTGCGGCGGACCAGGCTCATGCCTCGCCTGTGCCGGCCACTGGCCGGGCCCACAGCTCCCAGGGAGCGGCGCCCGTGATTTCCACTTCGAGGAAAGTGCCGGCGGGCCAGGCGGCGCCACCTTCGATCACGACCCGGCCATCGACCTCCGGGGCCTGGCCTTCCCAGCGGCCGGCACCGTGTTCCGGCTGGTCTTCGGCGGGCCCCTCGCAGAGCACGGTCAGGCGTTCTCCCCGCCGACGCTCGCCTCGCTGGTGGCTGAGAGACGAGCAGAGTTCTTCGATGATCTCCCGCCGCTCGTTCTTGAGTTCTTCGGGGACGTCGTCGTCGAGACCGTGGGCGGTGGTGTTCTCCTCGTGAGAGTAGGTGAAGACCCCCGCGCTGTCCGGGGCCAGTTGCTCGACGAAATCGACCAGGGCGCGGAACTCCGCTTCGCTCTCTCCGGGAAAGCCCACGATGAAGGCCGACCGCAGGGCGGCGCCGGGCAGGGCGCGTCGCAGTTCCTCCACCTGCCGCAGGTAGCTGTCGGCGTTTCCGGGACGGCGCATCCGGCGCAGCACGTCCCGATGGGCGTGCTGCAGGGGCAGATCGATGTAGCGCACGAGGCGCCGGCAACCGGCCAGGGCGTCGACCAGGCGTCCGGAGAGGCGACCGGGGTAGAGGTAGTGGAGCCGTACCCAGGCCGGGGCGGCCTCGCAGCCGTCGATCGCCTCGAGCAAGCGGGCCAGGCCGTCGTCCATTCCCAGGTCGCGACCGTAGGAGGAGGAGTCCTGGGCCACCAGGTTGACTTCCTGTACGCCGTCGGCGGCCAGCGCGACGATTTCCTCGAGCAGGTCGTCCACGGACCGCGAACGCATCTTGCCCCGAAAGGTGGGGATCGCGCAGAACGCGCATTGCTGATCGCATCCCTCGGCGATCTTGACGTAGGCCGTCCAGGGCGGAGAGAGCCGCAATCGCGGCTCGGCGGCGGCGTAGAGCTCCCGGGCGGCGGTCCCCGCAACCGGCAAGCGGCCCTCAGCGCGACCCGGCTGCCGCGCCACCTCGCTCACCCGCCGAATCTGGTCCAGGCCGACGAAGCCGTCGATCTCGGGCAGGTTCGCGGCCAGTTCGTCGCCGGAACGCTGGACCAGGCAGCCGGCGGCGATCACATGCCGCCCCCGGCGGCGGGATTTCCACTCGGCGGCTTCGAGGAGGGTCTCGACGGACTCCGCCCGGGCCTTGTCGATGAACGAGCAGGTGTTGACCACCAGGATGTCGGCCGACTCCGGATCCTCGACGAACTCCGCACCTTCGGCGGCCAGGCGTCCGAGGATCAACTCGCTGTCCACCTGGTTCTTGGGACACCCCAGGCTGACCAGCGCCACCCGGCGGCCCTTGTGGGGGTCTGTCGGGCGGGAACTCACGGATACAACCGTTGCAGGGTCCGGGGGTAGGGGATGGCCTCGCGGGCGTGGTGGATCCCGCAGATCCAGGCCACCACCCGCTCGACACCCATCCCGAAACCGGCGTGGGGCACGCCTCCGAAGCGCCGCACGTCCATGAACCAGCGGAAGGACTCCTCGGGCAGGCCGTGGTCGGCAATACGCTGCGCCAGCAACCCGGCGTCGTGGATCCTCACGCTGCCGCCGATGATCTCGCCGTAGCCCTCGGGGGCGAGCACATCCACGCACAGGGCCCGGGACGGGTCGTCCGGGTCCGGTTCCATGTAGAAGGCTTTCACCTCCGCCGGGTAGCGGTGGATCATCAGGGGGCGGTCATGGCCCTCGGCGAGCATCGTCTCGTCCAGAGCGCCCAGATCCGAGCCCGGTTCAAAGGGCGGGGCGCCGGCCTGTCGGGCCCGTTCGACGTTTTCGGGGCGGGTGAGGATCGCGGCGGCCTCGTCGTAGCTGAGCCGGGGAAAGGGGGGCACGATGGCTTCGAGCCTGCTGGTGTCCCGTTCGAGGATGGCCAGCTCCTCGCTCCGCCGCTCGAGTACGCGGCCGACCACGTAGGCGACCAGTGCCTCGGCGAGCTGCATCGTCTCGTCGAGCCCGGCCCAGGCCATCTCCGGTTCGACCATCCAGAACTCGGTCAGATGCCGACGGGTCTTGGATTTTTCGGCGCGGAAAGTGGGGCCGAAGCAATAAACCTTGGAGAAGGCCTGGCAGGCCGGTTCGAGGTAGAGCTGGCCGGACTGGGAGAGGTAGGCGCTGTCACCGAAGTAGTCGGTCTTGAACAGCGTGCTGGTGCCCTCGCAGGCGGCCGGCGTGAGGATCGGCGAGTCGATCAGCACAAACTCCCGGTCGTAGAAGAAGTCGCGGATCGCCTTGACCACTTCGTCCCGTACGCGCAGCACGGCCCAAGGACCCCGATGGCGCAGCCAGAGGTGCCGATGATCGAGGAGGAACTCGGTGCCGTGTTCCTTGCGTCCGATGGGGTAGTCCTCGGTCTGGGTGACCACCTCGAAGCTCTTGACTCCCAGCTCGAAGCCACCGGGCGCACGACTGTCGGCGCGCACCACGCCGGAAACCTTGACCGATGACTCGTGGCCGCAGCGGGTGATCTGCTCGAAGGTCTGCGGGTCGACGTCCCGTACCGAGGCGACGGCCTGGCACTGGCCGGTCCCATCCCGCAGGACCAGGAAGGCGATCTTGCCCTTGGAACGGAGGTGGGTCACCCAGCCGGCGATCAGCACCTCCTGGTCCACGTGCCGGGCCAGATGCCGGATCAAGACCCTCGGAGCGGACACTTCAGTCCTCGCTGTCCTGGGGCTTGTAGGCCGCCATCAGTTCCTGCTGGATCTCGGCCGGCACCTTCTCGTAGCTGGCCAGTTCCATGGTGAACGAACCCCGGTCCTGGGTCAGCGACTTGAGCGTGGCCGAGTACTCCAGCATCTCCGCCATGGGCACCAGGGCCCGTACGATGCTGCGTCCGGACTGGCTGTCGGAGCCCTGCACCTTGCCACGGCGCCGGGAGAGGTCGCCGAGGATGTCACCCATGTTCTCGTCGGGACAGGTCACCACCACCTTCATCACCGGTTCGAGCACCACCGGCGCGGCACGCATCACGCAGGCCTTGAAGACCTGGCGACCGGCGATCTGAAAGGCGATGTCCTTGGAATCCACCGGGTGCTCCTTGCCATCGAAGATCACCGCCTTGACGTCCCGCAGCGGGTAGCCGGCGATCACACCCTCTTCCATGACCTGCTTGACGCCCTTCTCGATGGAGGGCCAGAAATTCCGCGAGATCGCGCCGCCGACGATCTCCGAGTCGTATTCGAAGCCGCCACCCCGCGGCAGGGGCTCGATGCGCATGTGCACCTCGGCGAACTGTCCCGCACCACCGGACTGCTTCTTGTGCCGGTAGTCACCGGAGGCGGCCTTGGTGATCGTCTCGAGGTAGGGGATCTTCGGCTTCTGCAGGATCCCCTTGACCCCGTCCCGGTGTTCCATCTTGTCCATCGCCGTGCGCACGTGGTCGATGCCCAGTCCGTGGAGCATCAGCTCGTGGGTGCGGGGGTCGCGGGAGATGCGCAGGGTGGGGTCTTCCTCGGCCAGGTGCGCCAGGGAGCGGGCGATTTTTTCATCGTCGCCCTTGCCCTCTCCGTGCACCGCGTAGGCGATGACCGGCTCGGGGAAGGGGATCGGCGCCACCTTGACCACGCTGCCCTTGTCGGCGACGAGGGTGTTTCCGGTACGGGTCGCCTTGAGCTTGGTCACGAAGCCGATGTCGCCGGCCATCAGTTGGGTGACCTTGGTTCCTTCCTTGCCCCGCGGAAGCGCCAACCCCGACAGTCGTTCGGCGGTCTCGGTGTCGGCGTTCCACGCGCCCTGGTCGGCACTGATCCTGCCGGAAAAGAGCCGCAGCATGCTGATCTGGCCGGCGAACTTGTCGATGTAGGTCTTGAAGACCTGGGCCACCAGGGGGCCGTCGGAATCGACGCTCACCTCCACCGCCGCGCCCTCGGCGTCGGTGACCGGCGGCAGGGGACGGTCGGCGGGAGAAGGCGCGAAGCCCACCAGGGCTTCGAGGATCTGGTGCACGCCGATCATCTTCGGCGCGGCGGTGGCGAAGACGGGGAAGAGGCTGCGGGAGCCGATGGCCAGGGCCAGTCCCCGGCGAAACTGCTCGTCGCTCAGCTCGCCCTCTTCGAGGAAGGCGTTCATCAGTTCGTCGTCACTCTCGGCGACCATCTCGATCAACTGCTCGCGGGCGGTCGCCACCGCGTCGGCCATCTCCGCCGGCGGATCGCCGATCTCCACCTCGCGGCCGCCGGACTTGGGCCGCAGGGCCTTGCCCGTGACGAGGCAGACCACGCCTTCGAGGCTGTCTCCCGTGCCGATGGGCAGGGCGATGGGCATCACTTGCCGCCCGAAGCGCTCGCCCAGGGCTTCGACCACCGTGGCGAAGTCGGTGTTCTCCCGATCGAGTTGGGTCACCGCGAAGACCAGCGGCCGGGCATCGCTCTCGGCGTCTTCGAACATTTTCTCGGTCTGCACCTCGATGCCGTGAACCGCGTGCACGGTGAGCATGGCGCAGTCCGCCGCACGCAGGGCCGCGGCCGCCTCGCCGATGAAATTGGTGTAACCGGGGGCATCGATCAGGTTGATCTTGCAATCACCGTGCTCGACGAAAGCCACGGCCACCGACATGCTGACTTTGCGTTGGATTTCCTCGGCGTCGAAATCGGTAACGGCCGTGCCCTCGAGCACGGAGCCGAGGCTGTCGGTCGCGCCGGCGCCAAAGGCCAGAGCGGCTGTGAGGCTGGTCTTGCCGGCATCGCCGTGACCGAGCAGGGCAACGTTCCTGATGTGCGCGCTATCGTAGACCTTCATCGTCGTCGACTCCTGGCGCCGACCGGCTGGTGGGGGCCCCTTTCCGGCTCCACGAAAGGCCCCGGGCGCATCGCCGCGCCGTCCCCTGGGAACCAGGGAGCGCCGCGCCGATCCAGCCCGGCAGGCCTCGAGCTGAAGTCCGATACAGGGCGGGCGAAAAACCCCTGCCCGGGGTGAAACCCGGCGGCGAACACGGAACTCTAGAGGCAGCGCGGGCACCCCGTCAAGCCCGCGGCTCGCCGTCCGGGCACCGGGAGACTAGATTGGCGGTGAGGAGAGTCCATCCCGACGATGTCCCACGCCCTGCTCGAGCCTCTCGCCCGCTGGATCCGCCGCCCCCGTGGCGTCGGCGCCGAGGGCGGTCGCGGACCCTGTCCCCACTGCAGCCGGGTCGGAGAGCGCTGGCCGTCGGGTCTCGAGGGTTCGCCGGGGGTTCTGATCTGCACCGGCTGCGGAGGACTGGTCTCGCCCCGGGGCGAGGCCCTCGAACTGTCGGAACGGACCACCCTGCTCAGCTTCGCGGGAGACCGGCGGCGGGATGACCTCCCGGCCCCCGCCTGGCGGCCACCTTCTCCGCGCCTGGACCAGGCCGTCGAGCGCTGGGTGCTGCGGCGCTTCCGCCGGGTTTCCGATCCCCGTCTGGAGGCCTACGTCACCGCACTCCGGCGGAAGGTGGGAGCCGCCTCCCCCGGCCCCCTGCTGCTGATCGACCTGGGGGAACCCGCCCTGGCGATCTGGCCGGGCTCCCGGCTGGTCTTGAGCCTGGGGCTGATGGCCGGCCTCGACGACGAGGCCCAGCTCGCCTTTCTCCTGGCCCGGGAAGAGGCCCTCGAGCAGGCGGGATGGCCCGGAAGACGCCTGGCCTGGGCCCATGCGCGGGAACGGGAGGGACGGCTCTTCTCCGCCGGCATCGAGGAGGCGGCCGCCGGCACGACCATCGAGCTGGGGCTCAAGCTCGGCTTTCCGGACCGCGCCGAGCGCGCCGCCGATCGGGAGGCCCTCGCCGCGCTGGTGCGGGCCGGCTACGACCCTACCGCCGGCTCCCGGGCCCTGCGCCTGGTGGAAGCCGCTTCGATAGCCGGAACCGGTGGACGTTTCCTGCTGGCGGCGGACCGGGCCCGCTGGCTCGAGAACCGGGGCTCGGGACTCGGCCCCGGGCCGGGCTATCGGCTCAACCGGGAAGTCTACCGCCGCGCCGTGGGCGGCTTCTCGGTCTTCGCCTCCCGCTGAAATCAAGCCCCCGGCCCGCGCCCCGGCCGACTCAGCGGCGCCGCACGCCCTTCCGGCTCCCGGAAGAACGGCCCGAAGAGCCCCGGCTGCCGCTGGCGTGGCCGCCCCGCGAAGACCTGGACGCGCCGCCCCGGGAGCGGGTCGCACTCTTGCCGGAACTCCCGCCCTCGGCCCGGGACCGGCCGGCCGCCGGCGCCGAACGTCGGGAGGCGCCGGAAGAGCGGGAAGTCCCGGGGGCCTTCTTGCGCGGGGCGGGTGCCGGACGCGGCGTGCGGACGCCGTCCCGCGAGGAGGGAGCCCTGGGCGCCTGGGGGAGGGCGCCGGGGGCGCTTTCCCTGCGACCGCCGATGCGGTCGAAGAAGCGGCGGACGCTCTCCTCGCCCGAGGAGCGGCCCGCGGGGCCGCGGGTCGCTGGGGAGGAGGGGTTCCGCCGGGAGGTGCCGCGGCGGGAGGCCTCCGGATCCCCGTGGCGGCGGGGAGCGGTGGGAGCGGGGGCCGCCCGGCGACTCGCGCCACGTCGGGAGTCGGGGGGGAGCGGGCGGGCGGTCGCGGGGGCCGAACGCCGGCCGGGAGCGGCCGGGGGGGAACCCTCGGCAGCGCCTCTTCCCGTGACCGCACGCCGCTTGTCGCGGGCCTTGCGCTCGACGGCGGCACCGCCCTGACGCGCGGCTTCCCGTTGACGATCCGGTCCGGCGGCGCCGGGCGTCCGCGGCGTCACCCGGCGGCGAGGGGTGGCACCGGCGGCCGGCGGGTCGCCGCCCGGCCGAACACGGCCCACGGCCGCGTCCCGCGCCCGCTCGGCGCCGGAGCGGGGAAGCCGGGCGCGAACCCCACCGGGGTCGGCCGGTCGACGCTCCCGCTCCCGGAAGGCCCGGCGCTGGCCGGCGCGACTCTCGCGCACGGCGCGATCGGCCAGGCGCACGCCGGAGGCCCGCCGGCGGGCCAGATGGCGAGCCTGGTCGTAGACCCGGGGAGCGACCACCTCGGCTCGCACCCCGGCGCCTCGCCGGGTCAGCGCCGCGCGGGGCTGGAGGGCCCGGCGGCTGACGACGCCCCGGCCCAGGTCGGGCCGGGTCAGGCGGGCGCTGCCCGGCCGGCGGTGCCCGCCGAAGTACCCGTAGTCGTAGTAGCGGCCGTAGTAGCCGTGATCATGGCCGTAGAAGTAGACGTCGCCGTAGTGGGCGAAGATCCAGGGGTGGTGATCGAAGTAAGGATGCCCCCAGGTGAAGCCGATGGAGATCGTCACGGGCAGGTCGTAGTAGCCCAGGGGGACCCAGCCCACGTAGCTCGGCCCGTAGTACCAGTCCACGTGGGCGACGCGGAACACCCCGCCGGGGATCCAGCACCAGCCGAAACCCACGCGCCAATCCCAACGGCCGTAGCGATAGACCGGCCAGCCCCAGGCCTCCGCGCCGACCCACACCGGGCCGTAGGGCCCCGCGGACCAGTAGCCATCGCGGTAGGGCGCCCAATCGTCGTCCACGTCCGGATTCCAGACCCAGCCGTACTCGGCGGTCCATTCCCACTCGCCGTTGCGTGACAGCTCGCCGTAGTAGGGGCGCACCGGCTCGGGCAGCGCCGCGTATTCGTCGCCCGGAACGGCACGCAGGCGATAGACGTCGTCACGGCGGGAGACCCACTGCCCGAAACCATCCCGCAATCCGATGATCACGTCCCAGGGGCGCCGTGGAGAGCGGCCCGCCACCACCCGCGTCCGCTCTCCGGAACGGACGATCACCGATCCGCCCTGCCCGGCGACTTCCACCCGCCCCCGCTCCACGGTGACCCGGGTCACTTCTCCCGGCTCGATATCGATCCGCACCGAGGAACGCTCGAGGGGATAGATCGACGCGGCGGGTGTGTCGACGCGGAAGTTCTCGCCACCGTCGGGGTGGGGGACATCCGCTTGCAGGCGGCCCCATTCCAGGCCGAGCACCGTGCGATCGGTGTCCCTGCGCGTGGGGTCGAAAAGGTCGTAGATCTGCACCGAGGTGTTGGAGTCGAGGCGCAGGAGGGAACCGTCGGGGAGTTGGAGTTCGCCCCGCTGCCGGTCTCGACTCTGCACGCGGTCGCCCTCGTAGACCGGATCATTGAACTTGAGGGGTTCCTCGTAGCCCGCATCCCGGCGCACCACCAGGCTGTCGTCCACGAAGCGCACGCGGGCGAACACGTAGGGGGTTTCGGGTTCGACCACCACCTGGCCGTCGAAGGCCGGCTCTTCGTCCGCCGGAACGGGCAGGCCGAGCGAGAGGGTCAGGACGGTCAGCAGCACCAGCAGGCGCCGCCGGGGGTGAAAGCCGCTCACGGGAAAGTGGGCCTCGAACATGGTCGCAAGTCCTTCCTGGGTGGATCCCACCCCGGTAGAAGCAAAACCCATACCGCTTCCGCCCCCCCGGACGGAACGAGCGGGCCGGCTCGGGCATGACGACACCAAGTGACTGGTTTGAATGGATTTAGGAGCCGCGGCGGAGTACGGGGCGGTGGGCGCTCCCGGGACCCGGGCCGTCCACCCCAGGGGACGGCCGTCCTCGGGCGAGGCCGCCCGGTGGCCACGGCGGCGGGGAACATGTCAACATGCATCGGGCCGCCGGCCGGCTGCCGGCGGCGGAGGTTGCCCATGGCGGTGCGAGCGATCGTGGTCTATCCCCATCCCGTTCTGACGACCCCCACCCGCCCGGTGGAAGCCGTCGACGAGGAGGTGCGCACCCTGGTGGCCGACATGGTGGACACCATGCGGGCGGAACGGGGCGTGGGCCTGGCGGCCAACCAGGTCGGCGAGAGCCGCCGGCTGATGGTGGTCGACGTCAGTGCGGGAGAAGATCCGGAAGCGCTGACGGTACTGATCAATCCGCGGCTGCTGAAAACCTCCGGCCGCCAGAGCGGCGACGAGGGCTGCCTGTCGTTTCCCGGCATCTTCGAGGTGATCACCCGTCCGGCCAAGGCTGTCATCGAGGGTATGACCCTCGACGGCGAGACCGTCCAGGTCGAGGCCGAAGACTTCTTCGCCCGGGCCCTGCTCCACGAACTCGATCATCTCGACGGCGTGGTTTTCCTCCAGCGCATGTCGCCTCTCAAAAGGCGCCTGGTCCAGCGCCAGATCCGACGGCTGCGGGAGTCGGGGGAGTGGCCCGAGACCGTGCTGCCCGAAGCGACGGAGCCGGCGCAGGGCTGAACCCCCCGGCGGGGAGGCGGCGATGAGACTGGTCTACTTCGGCACTCCCCTCTGGGCGGTTCCCCCCCTCGAGGCGCTGGCGGCCTCGGAACACCAGGTCGCGGGGGTGGTCTGCAACCCCGATCGCCCGGCGGGACGCCGCGGCAGTCCCGTGCCCTGCCCGGTCAAGGCCCGATCCCGGGAACTGGGGCTGGCCCCGATCCTGCAGCCCGCGACTCTGCGCCCCACCGCCGCGCGCCGGGCGATCCTCGCCCTGGAAGCCGACGTCTTCGTCGTGGTGGCCTACGGCCGCATTCTCCCGGGAAGGCTGATCGACGCTCCTCCCCACGGGGCGGTCAACCTCCACTTCTCCCTGCTGCCCCGGCACCGGGGAGCCAGTCCCGTCCAGCACGCCATTCTCCGCGGCGACGGGGAAACCGGCGTCACCACGATGAAGATGGATCGGGGCCTGGACACCGGGCCGATCCTGCTGCAGGTCTCCACTCCCATCGGCCCGGAGGAGACCACCGCCGAACTGGGCTCGCGACTGGCCGACATCGGTGCCCGCCTCCTGCTCGAGACTCTCGACGGCCTGGCCGCCGGCCGCATCACCCCGCGCAGCCAGGACGAGGACCGGGCGACTCTCGCCCCCCTGCTCGACAAGAACGCGGGCCGTTTCGACTGGGAGGAATCCGCCGAGGCCATCGCCCGTCGGGTGCGGGCCCTCGGCCAATGGCCCAAGGTGCGGGCCCGGGGGGCGCGGGGGGTGCTTCTGTTGCGCCGGGTGCGTCCGGCCGACGAGACGCCGCCGAAAGAAGCCCTGCCGGGTACCGTGCTCGGTGCCCGCGGGGAGGCGGTGGCGGTGGTCTGCGGCGCGGGCAGCGTGCTTTGGATCCAGCGCCTGCAGCCGGAGGGCCGGCGGGAGATGGACGGGGCGGCCGCCCTGGCCGGGGGGTACCTGGCTTCCGGGGGGCGACTGTCGGTGCCGGCCCCGTGACCACCGGCAAGGACCTGCCGGCGGGGGTGCGCAGCCGCCTCCTGGCGGCGGAGATTCTCGAGCGCGTGGAGAAGGGGGCCTGGGCCGGCCGTCTGCTGGCGGCCCGGGCCGGCGACCTGCCCGACAGCCGGGACCGGGCGCTGCTCTCCCGCCTGGTACTCGACACCCTGCGCTGGCAGGGCGCCCTCGACCACTGCCTGGCTCCTTTCCTCAAGCATCCTCTCGAGCGACTGGCTCCCCGCGCGCGGGCCTTGCTGCGGCTGGGGTTGTGCCAGGCGCGAGTCCTGGAGCTGCCGGCGGCGGTGGCCGTCAGTACCGCGGTGGACGCGGCCCGCAGCGGTGGGGCCGCACGGGCCGCAGGCCTGGTCAACGCGGTGCTGCGGCGCTGCTGCCGGTCGCGGGAGGCGGCTCTCGATCCTCGCCTGTGCTTCCCCCCGTGGTTGCTCGAACGCTGGCGGCGCCGCTGGGGCGCGGAGCGCGTGGACGCCCTGTGTGCGGCCCTCAATCGCCCGGCAAGGCCCTTCGTGGTCCCCCTGAAGTCCGCGGGAGGCGCCGCCGCCCTGGCGGAGAGCCTGGCGGAAGACGGAGTCGACACCGTTTTCTCCTCCCTCGTCCCCGGCGGACTGGAGGTGGGTGCCGGGGCTCCCCAGCTCAGCACGGCCTGCCGCCGGGGCGCGTGCGTGATCCTCGATCCATCCGCCGCGCTGGTGGCCCGCCTGGCGGCGGCGGCGCCTCCGGGCCCGACCGCCGATCTCGCCGCCGCACCGGGGGGCAAGGCCTCGTTGCTGATCGACCAGCGCGCCGGGCCCCTGATCGCCCTCGAGCCCGTGGCCAGCCGCCTGCGCAACCTGGCGGCCAACCTGGCCCGACGCTTCCCCCCCGAGCCATACGCCGTGGTCCGCGCCGACGCCCTGGCCCCGCCCCTGGCCGAAGGCTCCTTCGCCCTCCTCCTGCTCGACGCCCCCTGCAGCGGCACCGGCACCCTGCGCCGGCACCCGGATCGACGGTGGCGGCTGAGCGAGGGGGCGATCCGGCGGGCGGCGGAGTTGCAGGCCCGCCTGCTCGACGCGGCGGCCCGCCTGGCGGCCCCCGGGGGCGTGCTGCTCTACGCGGTGTGCAGCATCGAGGCCGAAGAGGGGGTCGAGCGGATTCGGGCCTTCCTCGATCGCCATCCCGACTTCGAGGCCCTCGACCCCCGCCCCTGGCTGCCCGAAGAGGCGAGATCCCTGGCCCGCCGGGATCCCCCCCGGCTCGAGATCCTCCCGCTGGACGAGGGCGACGGCTTCCAGGCGGCCCTCCTGCGCCGCCGCTGACCGGCGCCGCCGGAACGGGTCGCGCACGTCGGGAGTCCATCGGGTATCATCCGCGCCATGCCCGGTGAGCCACATGCCCAGGATCCGGCGGCCGCGCGGGAGCCGGTTTCCCGCAAGGGGGGGAAAGGTGCGCGACGCGGTCGCCGGCTCCTGGTGCGGCTGCTGCTCGCCGGCCTGCTCCTGGCGACCACGGGGGGGGTCCTCGCCCTCTCGACCTGGCTGACCCTCAGCTACAGCGTGCGCCGCCCGGAGGTCACCTTGCCGGAACTCGCCGGCCTCGACGCGGTGCTGGCCGAACAGCGGTTGCGCTCCCTGGGACTCGTGCCGGAAATCAGCGGCCGGCGTTTCGACCCCCAGCAGCCGGCGGGCAATGTTCTCGACCAGTTTCCGCCGCCGGGCTCCCGCACCAAGCCGGGGAGACCCGTCCGACTGATCGTCAGCCTGGGCCCCGAGCGTTCCGAGGTGCCGGATCTGGCCGGCAGCAGCCTGCGGCGGGCGCAACTGGCCCTGCGGGCGGCGGAACTCCGCCTGGAGAACACCGCCAGCGCCTACCACCCCAGCATTCCCCTGGGACGGGTGATCGCCCAGTCACCCCAGGCGGGCAGTACCGGTTATCCCGGCGACGGGGTCAGCCTGCTGGTCAGCGCCGGTCCGCCGCCCGCCAGCGTGGTGATGCCCTCCCTGACGGGATGGAGTGTCGCCGCGGCCCGCCGGCGCCTTGCGGCCGCCGGCATCTCGCGGATCAACGGCCTGCGCGGTGAGCGCGAGGCGGCGGCCGGTGACCGCGTCACCGACCAGGTGCCGCCTCCCGGCAGCCGGCTCGATCCCTCGGCCCGCGTGACCCTGATCGCGGGCCCGGTGGTTCTTGCCGGAGGAGAATCGCGATGATCGAAATCTGTCCTTCGGTGCTTTCAGCGAACTTCCTCCGCCTGGCCGACGAGGTGGAAAAGGTCGCGCGGGCGGGGGCCGACCTGCTGCACGTGGACGTGATGGACGGACACTTCGTGCCCAACCTCACCCTCGGCCCGCCGATCGTCGAGGCTCTGGCCGGCCTGGGGCGTTTGCCGCTCGATGTGCACCTGATGATCGAAGATCCGGATCGCTGGATCGAAACCTACGCCGAGGCAGGTGCGCGCCGCCTGACGGTGCACCAGGAGACCTGTCCCCATCTCCACCGCACACTCGGCCGCATCGCCCAGGCGGGCGTCGAGGCGGGCGTGGCGCTCAACCCGGCCACACCCCTCGGAGCGATCGAGGAGGTCCTCGAGATGGTGGACACGGTGCTGGTGATGTCGGTCAATCCCGGCTTTTCCGGGCAACGCTTCATCGAAGGGGCTGTGGGGCGGGTCGGGACCCTGGCGGCGATGGCCCGCCGGCGGGAAACTTCGCTGCGGATCCAGGTGGACGGAGGCGTGAATGCCGACAACATCGCGGCCCTTGTAGGGGCCGGTGCGCGCAGTTTCGTTGCCGGACAGGCGGTCTTCGGCGCCGACGACCCCGCGGCGGCCGTCGCGGCACTGCGCGCGGCGGGGGAGAATGCGGCGTGAGTGACGAGATCACCGGCTTTCGAGTACGCTATCCCGAGATCGACCGCATGGGCATCGCCCATCATTCCCATTACTTCGTGTGGTTCGAACTGGGCCGCACGGAGTGGATGCGGCGCCGCGGCATGAGTTACCGGCAGCTCGAAGAGCGTGAGGGCGTGTTCTTCCCGCTGGTCGAGGCGCGTTCCCGTTTCCGCGCGCCGGCCCGCTACGACGAAGAACTGCAGGTGATCACCCGACTCGACTCCCTGTCACGGCTGAGAGTGCGTTTCGACTACCGGATCGTCCGTCCGGGGGACGGACGGCTGCTGGCGGAAGGTATGACCGCCCACGTGGCGGCGGATGACCGCGGCCGGCCGCGACGCTTGCCGCCCCATCTTTTCGATCGGTTGCAGCGGGGCGATGGGGCCCCCAGCGAGGATTCCCGACGTGCGTGAACGCTGCTTTTTCCTTCTGCTCAAGCCGGCCGTGCTGATCCTGGCCCTGGTCGCCACCGGGTGCCACCGCGGCGACAAGAAGCTGAGCGACGACAACTACCGCCTGTTCGAGGAGGCCCGGCAGGAGCTTGCCGACCGCAACTACCAGAGCGCGATTCGACGCCTGGGGGACATCGGCCTGATCCGTCCCATCGAGTCGGAACTCGACCCGCAGATCAAGCTGCTGCTGGCCGATGCCTACTTCTTCCAGTCCGGTGTCGTCAACGTGGTCGAGGCCCAGAGTCGCTACGAGCAATTCCTCAGCTTCTACCCGCTCCATCCGCGGGCCGCCTACGCGCGCTACCAGGTGGGCATGTGCCTGTATCTCCAGTCGGAAGACCCGGAGAACGACCAGGAGTTCACCTACCGGGCCCTGCGCCACTTCGAGGCCATGACCCGCGACCTGCCCCCCGACAGCCCCTGGCGCACGGCCGCGACCGTGATGGTGCACAAGTGCCAGGACAAGCTGGCCGCCCACGAATGGCACGTGGCCCAATTCTACCGGCGGCGAGGATATCCCCTGGGAATGATCCATCGCCTGCAACGGCTGGTCGACGGCTACCCCAACTCCCGCTTTCGCGAGCAGGCGTTTTTCGAACTGGCCAAGGGACTCGAAGATCGCGGCGATCTCGAGCAAGCGCGTTTGAACCTCGACCGCCTGCTGGCGGAATACCCCACGGGAAAGTATCGCGGGCAGGCCCTGGCTCTGAAAGACGAAATCATCGCCCGCCTCGCCGAGGGCGAGGAGCAAAGCTCGTGAATCGCCGGATCCGTTCGACGACGATCCTCGCGGTGCGTACAGCGGAACAGGTGGCGGTGGCCGGCGACGGCCAGGTCACCCTGGACCGCACCATCGTCAAGAGCGGCGCGCAGAAGGTCCGGCCACTGGGCGACGGCGGGGTGATCGCCGGCTTCGCAGGGGGGGCGGCCGACGCCTTCACCCTCTTCACCCGTTTCGAGGCGCGCCTCGAGGAGGCGGGCGGGCGCCTGGAGCGGGCGGCGGTGGAACTCGTGCGGGAATGGCGTACCGATCGCATGCTGCGCCGCCTCGAGGCGATGCTCCTCGTCGCCGATACCGAGCGTACGCTGCTCCTTTCCGGCACGGGGGACCTGATCGAACCCGATGGCGCGGTGATGGCCATCGGCTCGGGCGGCAGCGTGGCCCTGGCCGCGGCGCGCGCCCTGGTGGAACATACCGGACTCGAGGCCGAGGCCATCGCCCGCCGGGCCCTGGCCATCGCGGGAGAGATCGACATCTACACCGGCGGCACCATCACTTGTGAAGTGCTGTCACGGGACGAGAAAGGGAAGTGATGGTGTTCTACATGGGCGACCGGCGGCAGGACTCTCCGCTGGGCGCCGGCACGCCGCTCCCCGGGGCCGACAGCCTGACACCGACCCAGGTCGTCGCCGAACTCGATCGCTACATCGTCGGGCAGGCGGCGGCCAAGCGGGCGGTGGCGGTCGCCCTCCGCAATCGCTGGCGGCGACGCCAGCTGCCGCCGGCGCTGGCCGAGGAAGTCCAGCCGAAGAACATCCTGATGATCGGGCCGACAGGAGTCGGCAAGACCGAAATCGCCCGCCGGCTGGCACGGCTGACCGGCTCCCCGTTCATCAAGGTCGAGGCCACCAAGTACACCGAGGTGGGCTACGTGGGCCGCGACTGCGAGTCGATGGTTCGGGACCTGGTGGAGGTGGCGCTGGAGATGGCCCGCAACCGCCATCGCCAGGACATCGGCGCGCGGGTCAGCCGAGCCGTCGAAGATCGCCTGCTCCAGGCCCTGTGCGAGCAGCCTCCCGGGGGCAAGGTGGATCGCATCGAGGCGCGTGAGGCGATCCGGGCCCGGTTGAGAGCCGGCGAGCTGGAGGACGAGACCATCAGCATCGAGGTCGAGGACGCTCCCGGCCCGGCCTTCCGCATCGCCGGGGCTCCGGGCATGGACGAAATCGACATCCGCCTGGGGGAGATGATGCCCGGGATGCTGGGCCGGCGGACCCAGCGCAAGACGATGAAGATCAGCCAGGCCCGCGGAATTCTCACGCGGGAGGAGGAGGAGCGTCATCTCGAACAGGAAGAGCTGAACCAGGAAGCCCTGAGAGCCGTGGAAGACAGTGGCATCATTTTCATCGACGAGCTGGACAAGGTCGCCGTGGGCTCTGCGGGACAGGGGCCGGACGTCAGCCGCCAGGGTGTGCAGCGCGACCTGCTGCCGATCATCGAAGGCACCATCGTGCAAACCAAGCACGGCGCGGTACGCACCGACCATATCCTCTTCATCGCTGCCGGTGCTTTCCACCTCGCCCGGCCTTCCGACCTGATTCCCGAGCTGCAGGGCCGACTGCCGATCCGGGTCGAGCTGGACTCCCTGGGAGAGGACGATTTCCGGCGCATCCTCACCGAGCCGGAGAATTCCCTGGTTCGCCAGTACCGGGCCCTGCTCCAGGTCGACGGCATCGAGCTGGAGATCACCGACGATGCCGTGCGGGAAATCGCCCGCGCCGCCGAAGAGGTCAACCGCAACACCGAGGACATCGGTGCCCGCCGCCTGGCCACGTTGCTCGAACGGATTCTCGAACCGGCGCTCTTCGACGCCCCCGACCAGCGTTCGGGCCGCTGGCGCGTCGATGCCGAGGAAGTCCGGCGCACCATGGAGCGGTTGGGCGGGAGGGACGACTTCGCCCGCTACGTCCTCTGACCATGATGAGGAACCTGCTGCGAGGTGCAGGAGCCCTGGCCGCGGCGGCGGTAGCACTGATCGCCGTCGGCTGCGGACATCGCGGGCCGCCACGCCCCCCCCTGCCGCGCATACCCCGGATGCCCGTGGACGTGGCCTGGGTCCAGCGCGGAGACCAGCTCTGGGTTGCCGGGGAAATCCTGGGCGAGAGTCTCACCGGGCGACGTCTGAAGGCACCCCTGAGGCCGGTGCTTTTCTTCTTCTCCGCTCCCGACCGGAGCCTGGCCATGGGCTGGGACACCCCGTCCCGCGACCGGGAGTTCCTGCGCCTGGCCCGGCGTTTCGACCTCGAAGCCGTGGATCTCCCGGCGGAAGATCAACGCCTGCGCTTCGAGCGCCGTGTGCCGGTGTCCCGCCTGGGCCCGGGGGAGGCGGTGGTGCTGGCCCTGGGGGTGGCGGACCGGCGAGGGGTCTCGCTGCCCTCGAGACGGCGCGTGCTGTTTCCCGCCCGCGAGCCCCTGCCGGTCCTGCGCGGGGTGAGAGTCGAACCCCTCGAAGACGGCGTGGCGCTGTACTGGGAACCCCCGCCGGACCCGCGCGTCGAGGCGGTGCACGTCTACCGGGCGGTGGGAGCCGAGGCGGGAGGCTTCGTACCGTGGAAGAAGGCCGACGCCGGCGAGGGAACCCTCGTGGACCACGAAGCTTCCTACGGCCAGCGGCTGCACTACGCCCTGGCCTCCGCGGCGCGCGGCGGAGAGATCGCGGTGGAATCCCCTCTCTTCCGGCCGCCTGCTCTCGATTACCGGGACACCTTTCCACCCGCCGCCGTGCGGGACGTGGACGCCGTCTCCGAGCGGGGCGGCGTGCGGGTGCTGTGGTTTCCGGGAGGATCGAAGGACGAGGCGCGGGCACGGGTCGAAAGGCAAGCGGAGGGCAGCGAGGCCTGGGAGACCCTGGGCACGGTGGCGGTTCCGGATACCGATTTCGAAGATCGCGGCGTCGAGCCGGGCCGTCGTTACCGGTACCGGGTGATTGCCCTCGACCATTCCGGCAACTCCGCGCCTCCCGCCGGGCCGACCCGGTACGTGACCCCACGGCCCACGGACAAGACCCCATGAAAACGCGGGAATTCGCCAAGTACAGCGCCACCGGCAACGACTTCATCATCCTTGGAAGGGACCAGCTGGCGGGAGAGGATCCTTCCGCGCTGGCCCGCAGCCTCTGTCCACGCCGCCTGGCGGTGGGAGCCGACGGCCTGCTGGTGATCGGTCGAGGTGAAGAGGGGATC
Organism: Acidobacteriota bacterium; assembly: GCA_030949985.1. NCBI lineage: Bacteria > Pseudomonadati > Acidobacteriota > Acidobacteriota bacterium. The sequence goes on along the minus strand of JAUZRX010000023.1, from coordinate 44,072 downwards.
GAGGTGCTCTATCGCAACGCCGACGGCTCGCCCGCCGCCTTCTGCGGCAACGGGGCACGCTGCGCGGCGCACTTCGCCTGGTCCCGGGGCCTGGCGGCCGAGCACGACCATCTGCGGTTCGAGACCCTGACCATCGAAGCGGAGATCCTCGAGCGGGGGCGGCGGGTCCGGGTGATCCTGGAGGGGGTGGAACCCGGTCCTCCGGTGCGCGGCATCGATGGTGGCGGACTGGGAATCCTCGAGGGAATGCACATCCAGGCCGGTGTTCCCCACGTGGTCCTGCGTGTTCCGGCGGTGGCCCAGGCCGATCTGGCGACGCTCTTCGAACGTGTCACGGCCGGCGGACAGCCCCTCGACGCCAACCTGACCCTGGTTGAAGTGACCCGCGACGGCCACCTGGGCGTACGCACCTGGGAACGCGGCTGCGGCGAGACCCTGGCCTGCGGGAGCGCCGCCCTGGCGGCGGCCACCTGGGCCCGGGAAACCCTGGGCGAGGCCGGGAGCTGGACGATCCTGCCCCCCTCCGGGATGACCTTGACCGTCCAGCATCGAGGGGAGGGACGCGTCGCCCTGGAGGGGGAAGTGCGGGAGGTGTTCCGGGGACGCATCGGCTGAAGGGCCGTGAAACCCCGGCGGCGTGACGAGCATCGGAAGAAGGACCCCCGGCACCGGGAGCATGCGGCCGGCAAGGAGTTCCGATGGCTCTGAGGAGGAAACGCCCGACGATGAACTGGCGGCGTGCAGCCCTGCTGGCGGCGCTCTTCGTCACCACGGGAGCCTGCGTCCCCGCCGGGGCCACCAGCCCGGCCGGCAGCACACCCGGGCGAGACGAGACGGGAAAAGACATGGGGAAATACAGCAAGCCGAGCGATGCGGAGATCAAGGCCAGGCTGACCGCCGAACAGTACGCGGTGACCCAGGAAGAGGCCACGGAAAGAGCTTTCCACAACGCCTACTGGGACCATCACGAGCCCGGCATCTACGTCGACGTGATTTCCGGGGAGCCACTCTTCAGCTCCCTGGACAAGTTCGATTCCGGCACCGGCTGGCCTTCCTTCACCCGGCCCATCGCGAAGGACGCCGTCGCCCTGAAGGAGGATCGACGCCTCTTCTCGGTGCGGACCGAGGTCCGATCCCGGGTGGCCGACTCGCACCTGGGACATGTCTTCGACGACGGTCCCGCCCCGACGGGTCTGCGTTACTGCGTCAACTCGGCGGCCCTGCGTTTCATTCCCGCCCGACGGCTGGAAGCGGAGGGTTACGGCGAGTTCGCGGCGCTCTTCGCGGCGGGGTCTTCGGCCGCCGCCCCGGAAACGCCTCACGAGGTGGCGACCCTGGCCGGGGGATGTTTCTGGGGCGTCGAGGATCTGCTGCGAAAACTCGACGGCGTGATCACCACGGAAGTCGGCTACACCGGGGGAGAGTTCGAAAATCCCCGCTACGAGGACGTCAAGAGCGGCACGACAGGCCACGCCGAGGCCGTGCAGGTGGTCTTCGACCCTTCACGGATCCGCTACGAGGAGATCCTGCGTTATTTTTTCCGCCTCCACGATCCGACCACCCCCAACCGCCAGGGCAACGATCGGGGCAGCCAGTACCGCTCGGCGATCTTCGTCCACGATGAAGCGCAACGGCGAACGGCCGAGAAAGTACGGGCCGAGGTGGAGGCCTCGGGGAAATGGCCCGCTCCCGTGGTGACCGAAATCGTCCCCGCGGGGCCGTTCTATCCCGCGGAGGCCTATCACCAGGACTACCTGGTGAAGCATCCCGGCGGCTACACCTGCCACTACCTGCGCGACTGAGCCGAACTCCCCGTTTGGGCTCAGCCCGGTTGCCCCTGTTCCGCGCCGAGAGTCTTGGGGTCGCCCGCGCCCAGGACGTCCACGACCGCCTGCCGGAAATAGGCATCCTTGTCGGCCAGGTCCGGGCTGATGCGCTGGGCGTACATCTGGCGGGCCTGGGAGATCTCGTCACCGAGGCGCTCGAGCAGGTCGCAGGACTGGCGACCGGCCTCGACCCGGTCGGCGTTGTACAGGCAGATCTCTTCCATCAGCAGCCGTGCGAACCGGCGGGCGTCTTCCACTTCGGGGGATTCGCCGTCGCCGGTCGGCTCCACCACGCCGCCGGAGACCTCCGCCTCGGGAGCGGCGGCCGGGGCCGGTTCGACGGGGGCGGAAGCACCGGGGGCAGCCGGAGCGGAGACGGCGCTCGGCACGGGCCCCGTGGTTTCCACCGCCTGACCGGTGGAGCGGGCCAGCGCCTTGGCCAGCGCCAGGCGTTCGACCACCAGCCCCGTGGTGGTGGCCAGCATCTCGAGGCCGGCGGGATCCCAGTCGGTATCCCGGTCGGGGCGCTCGGCATGGAACAGGCCGACGACCCTGTCCTGAACGCGGATCGGCACGAGCAGAGCTTCGACCGGGGTCTGCTCGCCCAGCGTCGGCGGCGGGAAGCCGCTGTCCTCACCGCAGAGCACCCGCTCGCCTTCGAGGGCCGCGGCGATGGCACTCTGCTGGAGGTCGACCTGCCGGCCGGCCAGGGCCTCCCCCTCGGGAAAACCAACGCTGTTCCAGACCCGGCCGGCAGCCGGGTCGACCACGATGACGGCGGCCCGGGCACCGAGGCTCTCGGCGCCGGCGAGCAGCGCCCGCAGCGCGTCGACCTGCCCCGTGGCGGCCGCGATGCTCGCCGCGTACCGAGGCAGTTCTCGAGGGGTCTGCTCACGGGGAGCCGGCACCTGGCACTCCACATCGAGGGACGCCAGGCGGCTGCGCAACTCGGTGGCCGCACTTTCGACCTGCTCGCCCAGCATGGCGCTGAGCGCCTGCACCACTTCGTCGATCCGGGCAGGGGGGATAGGTCTGGATACGGTGGTCACCTCGGACATGCACGCTCCTCCCGCTAGCTCGAAGGCCCCATCGGCCGGTTCTATGTTCCCACAAATGCGGAAGGCTGTCTGCCCACCGCGAAGGGTAGAATACCTCATGCGCTTGCAACGAACCGTCGCGCGGGAGGTGGAGCTGGCGGGTGTGGGCTTGCACCGCGGTGTGAGCACGCGACTGCGGATCGCCCCCGCCCCCCCGGACACCGGCCTGGTCTTCGTCCGCGACGACCTGGGCGGCCTCGAGATTCCGGCTCTCCAGCAGTACCGGGTGCCGATGGTCAACGCCTCGCGGCTGCGACGGGGAGAGGCCACGGTGGAGACCCCCGAGCACCTGCTCGCGGCCCTCTTCTGCCTGGGGATCGACAATGCGCGGCTGCACATGGACAGCGGTGAGGTGCCGATACTCGACGGCTCGTCCCTGCCTTTCGCCTGGGCGCTCGTGGGCGCGGGCCTGAAGGAGCAGGACGTTTCCCGGCCGACCCTGGTGATCCACAGCTCGTTGAGCATCGAGGAAGAAGACCGGGGACTCGAAATTCACCCCGGGCGGGGCCTGCAGCTGACGGCGGCCATCGATTTCGAACACCGGCACCTGGGATACCAGGAACTGACCGTGCGTCTCGATCAGCAGGCGGACTTCCTGGCCAAGCTGGCTCCGGCCCGGACCTTCGCCCTGCGACGGGACATCGAGCGGCTGCAAGAGGCGGGACTGATCCGCGGCGGTTCGCTGGACAACGCGATCCTCGTCGACGAGGACGGCATCCAGGGCGGCGCGCTGCGCTTTCCCGACGAATTCGTCCGGCACAAGGTGCTGGACCTGGTGGGCGACCTGGCTCTGCTCGGCTGTTCCCTCGAAGGGCGCATCGTGGCCTGGAGGGCCGGACACGGACTCCATGGCCGCCTGGTGGATGCCATCCTGACCCATCGCCATTGCTGGTCGATGGCGGCCGATGCCCCGATGGCGACCCCGCCCTCCAGTCCCGCGCCTCCCGGTGACGAGTCCCGTTGAACCGTGAGCGGATTCCGGCTGCGCACCGAAAGGCTCAAGCTGGTCGCCATCGCGCTGCTGCTGGTGCTGGCCAGCGTGCTCTACTTCGTCATTCAGCGGGGAAAGGTGGGAGATCTCCGCCTGGCGACGGACAAGACTCTCCTGGTGGGGCTGGCCGCCACTCTGGTGCTGCTGACCATTTCCCTGCTCTGGGTCCTGATCGGGCACCTCGCCCGCACCCTGGCCCAGCGGCGGGAGGGCGCGTTCGGCTCACGCTTGCGCGCGCGGGTGGTCTTCGCCTTCCTGGCCCTGGTTCTCGCCCCCTCGCTCTTCCTCTTCGCCGGGGCGGTCTCCATCGTCTCACGCACCCTCCGCGCGGTGGCCACTCCGGAACTGGAACAGACCCTGCGGGACGCGGGCACCGTGGCGGAAGCCGTCTTCGGCTCGGCCCGCCGACGGGCGGCCCACGCCACGGGCCAGCTGGCCCGGGGGCTTGCCGGCGCCGAGACCGAGGCGATCCGGGCGAAGCTCGAAGCGGCCCTCTACGGCTTCGATCTGCAGGCGGTCGGCTACGTCCCGCCGGAAGGAGAGCCGCTTTGCCTGACCCGCCTGGGTTCTTCCGAACGTTCGGCCGGTCCCGACGAACTCTGCCACCTGCCTGCCGGGCTGATGGAGCGGGCGCGCCGCGAGGGCCGGATGAGTCACGCCGAGGGGAGCCTGGCCACCTTCGGATGGCGAGCGGTGGCCCTCGCGCCCCTCGACGGGGCGCGAGGCCGGGGAGCGCTGGTCTGGGCCCAGATCTACGTCCCGGATCGACTGGCCGTCCGGCTCGAACGCCTCCAGCGCACCGAGCAGAGGGTGGTGGATTTCCGCCGCACCCGCCCGGCCATGCAACGGCTCTACGTGGCTCTCTTCGCGCTTCTCGCCCTGCTGGTGGTTTTTGCCGGTGTCTGGACCGGCCTCCACCTGGCGCGAGAAATCACCGATCCGATTCTGGAGCTGGCGCGGGGTACCGAGGCCCTGGCGGGAGGCGACCTGGACTACCGGGTCGATGAAGCGGGAGACGACGAAATCGCGCAACTCGCAGCCTCGTTCAACCGCATGGCCGAGGAGATCCAGCGACACCGGTGGGATCTGCAGGCCCGTCGCCGCTACATCGAGGCCCTGCTCGAAGCGGTGCCCGTGGGTGTGTTGAGCCTGGACGCCTCCGGGGCCATCCGCACCGCCAACCGTCGGGCGCTGGAGGTGCTGCGCGTCGAGTCGCTGGTCGTGGGGCGCCCGCTGCACGAGGTGCTCGACCGGGGGCGGGCCGGCGTCGCGGCGAGCCTCGAGCCCCTGGTCCGCGGCGAGCGCGAACTGCTGGCCGAGGAAGTCGCCATCACCGTCGAGGAGGGGGTGGTCAGTGTCCAGCTCCGCGGCCAGCGCCTGCCTCTGGCGGAGGGCGGGGAAGGCTTGCTGGTGGTGCTCGAGGACCTGACCGATCTGCGCCGGGCGGAACGGCTGGCCGCGTGGGGGGAAGTGGCGCGCCGCGTGGCCCACGAGATCAAGAATCCCCTGACACCGATCCGCCTGGCGGCGGAGAGGATGCTCCGGCACTACAGGAAAGATCCGGCCCGTGCGGGCGCCGTGGTGGAGAAGGGGGTGGCGACCATCGTGCGCGAGGTGGAGAGCCTCAAGGCGCTGATCGACGAGTTCTCCCGTTTTTCCCGCCTGCCGCGCCTGCGCATGCAGCCGGGGGACCTCGGCGCGGTGGTGCGCGAGGGCGTGGAACTCTACCAGGGCCCCCATCCCGGCGTGAAGATTCTCGTCGAGGTGGAAGAGAAGCTGCCGCCTCACCGTCTCGACGAACAGGCCATGCGACGTTGCCTGATCAACCTGATCGAGAACGCCATCGCGGCGGTGGGCCGACAGGGCACGGTCGTGGTACGGGCCCGCAGCGTGCCGGCCCACCAGGCGGTGGCACTGGAAGTCGAGGACGACGGCGTCGGCCTGTCCGAAGAAGATCGGGACAAGCTCTTCCTGCCCTCCTTTACCCGGCGGCCGGGGGGCACCGGGCTGGGGCTCGCCATCGTCCACCGGATCGTCAGCGAACACGGGGGTACGATACGCGCCGAAAGCGCGGAGCCCCGGGGTACGCGGATGGTGATCGAACTGCCGGCGGGTCCGACGACGGAGCGGGAGACCAACCATGACGGCTGAGCAGCGGCGGAAGGCCAGGATTCTCGTCATCGACGACGAAGCCCCGGTGAGGGAAGCCCTGGGGGAGATCCTGGAAGACGAAGGATACGAGGTGATCACCGCCGCCAGCGGCGAGGATGGCGTATCGCGGGCGCTGGCCGAGCATCCGGACGTGATCTTCCTCGACATCTGGCTGCCGGGTATCGACGGTCTCGAGGCCTTGCGCATGCTGCGCGAACGGGGCGCCACCGCACCGGTGATCATGATTTCCGGCCATGGCACCATCGAAACCGCGGTCAAGGCCACCAAGCTCGGCGCCTACGACTTCGTCGAGAAACCGGTTTCTCTCGAGCGTGTGCTGCTGGTCGCTTCGCACGCCCTGCGGCATGTCCGTCTCGAGCGCCGCAACCGGGCCCTGCGGGCCGAGTTGCGCCGGGAAGCCGAATTTCTCGGGCGCTCGGAGGCGGTGGAGGCGCTGCGTCTCGAACTGGCGGCGGCGGCGGACGCCGGATGCGTCCTGCTCTACGGTGAAAAGGGCAGCGGTCGCCGACTGGCCGCCCGCTGGTTGTCCCTGCACGGCCTGCGGCCGGACGGCCCCTTTCTCGATGTGCAGGCCTCGGCGTTCTCCCGGGAGCGGCTGATCGCCACCCTCTACGGCCAGGCCCACCACTACGACGATCCCGGGCACATCGCCCTGGCGGACGAGGGGACCCTCTACCTCGAGAACGCGGACGATCTGCCTCCCTCGGTGCAGGCCTCGCTGAGCGCGGGCTGTCGGGAGGGCAGCTATCCGGTGCCGGGCCAGCGACGCCGGGTCCGCTCGGGCGCCCGACTGGTCGTGGCTCTGCTGGAAGATCCCAACACGCTGCTCGACAAGGGGCGGCTGGGCGAAACCTTTCTCGCCAGCTTCCCCCACGTGATCGAGATCCCACCCCTGCGCCGACGTCGCGAGGACATTCCCGAACTGGCCGAACGCTTTCTGCGGGAAATCTGCCGCGAATATGCCCGCGAGGAGCTTCGCCTGTCGCCCTCGGCCCTCGAGGCGATGCTGGCCTACTCCTGGCCGGGCAATGTTCGCGAACTCAAGCGCGCCCTCGAGCGGGTCGTGCTGCTCGCCGAAGGGCCGTCCTTCACCGCGGCGGACCTCCCCCGAGGCGTCACCGGCGCTTCCGGGGAGGGGGAGGGGGTCGAGGCCACCCTGCGGCGTTTCGAGCGCAACTGGCTGCGACGCCACCTGGCCGAGGCCGATGGCGACCTGGGGCGCACGGCGGCCCGGCTGGGGATCAGCAGGGAGGAACTCGAGGGCCGGCTGCAGCAGCTCGGTATCCAGGCCCAAAGAGGGGAAGAGCCGCCAAGCTGACCGCAGCGGAGCGGGGGCCCCGTGTCATCCCCCGGAGATGGCCTCGAGGCCTCCCATCGGGCCGTCGTCCCCCCGCCCGGCGTCCGGGGCGAGGAAACTCGAGATGAGCCGGCCGAAGCGATCGATCTCGATCAGGAAAGCGTCGTGACCATAGACCGAATCGAGGCGGACGAAGCGGCACTCGCGTCCCCATTCCCGCAGGATGCGGGCGACTTCCTCCTGCTGCCCGACGGGAAAGAGCAGATCCGTGGTGACACCGATCAGCAGGCAGGGGCAGGCGATGCGGCCCACGCCCTCCTCGTAGGAAGGGCAGCCGTCACCCAGGTCGAAATCGTCCATCGCCTTGGAGAGATACAGGTAGGAATTGGCGTCGAAGCGATCGACGAAACGGTCGCCCTGGTGGACCAGGTAGGACTCCACCTCGTAATCCACCGCGAAGGGGTCCGCACTTCCCGCTGGGCGCGGACGGCGCTCGCGGGCAAAGCGCCGATCCCATTCCGGGCCCGAGCGGTAGGTGATCGTGCCGATCTGCCGGGCCAGGTGCAGACCCGAGCGGGGACCGGGCCCCGGGTAGTAGCGCCCTCCCCGCCACGCCGGATCCCTGATGACGGCCTGGCGCTGGGTGAAGCGCAGGGAGATGGAAAGGGGATAGGAGCGGCCCGGGGCCGAGATGGCGATCATCCGGCGGACCTTGGCCGGGAAGGCCGCCGCCAGGGCCATCGCCTGCATGCCGCCCATGGAGGCTCCGATGACCGCCTGCAACCTGTCGATGCCCAGGGCGGTGAGCAGCCGCGCTTGGGCCTCGACCATGTCCCAGATGGTGATCAGGGGAAAGTCGGTGGCCCAGGGGCGACCCGTGGCAGGATGCGGCGACGAGGGGCCGGTGCTGCCGAAGCAACCGCCGAGCACATTGCTGCAAATGACGAAGTAGCGGTCGGTGTCGATGGCCTTGCCGGGGCCGATCATCGGCTCCCACCATCCCGGCTCGGGGTGGGACGGGGTGGAAGCCGCGTGGGACGATGCCGACAGGCCGCAGCAAAGCAGCAAGGCATTGTCGGCGGAGGGGGTCAGCCGCCCCCAGGTCTCGTAGACCAGTTCGAAGGCCGCAAGCCGCCCGCCCAACCGCAAATCCAGGCCCTCGGGGGAGCGGAAGACCTTGCTACCGGGAGGCCCCATGGCGAGCGCTCCGCCCTGCCGCGCCGGACCTCAGAACCGATACCCGAACCGCAGGGTGGGGGAGACGTAGGTCCGGGCGGTGGAGAGAATCTCGTTGGGATCCTTCGGCTTGACACGCCGGAGGGAAAACAGGAAACGCAGGCTCCAGTGGTCTCCAAGGGCCCAGCGGGCGCCCGCTCCGATCTCGTACCAGAGGGAGATGTCAGTGTCGGCGATCTCGAAGATGGGGTCCGCGGGCGGCGTGTAGTCGAGTTTGCCCTGGCCGGCGGAGACGACCCCCAGAACCTGGAAATCCGGTTCACCGGAAAACACGAAAATGCCGGATATGCCGTAGAGGGTCATCTTGACATCACCCTGACAGCGGACGAAGCCTTCGGGGATGGCTTTCGCGGGGGTGACGGGACCGCAGGAGAAGTCGTTGACATCGGAGGTCGTGCTCAGGCTGTCATAGACCAGGCCGAGGGAGAACCGCGGTGAAAAGCGGTAGCCCACCTCCAGGCCGTAGGTCGTGCCCTGCTCGACTTCGAAGAGGCGGGAGTTCAGCGCGTAGCCGATGCCCGCGTTGATCTCGAGCCCGGTGCCTTCCTGGGCCCCTGCCGCCGCCCAGGTTCCCAGCACCGCCAGAATGACCATCAGCCAGACCTTGGATCTACCAGTCATGCCCCATACTCCTTGGCCCGCACCCTTGACTCGGGCCGCGGCAGTTCCCGGATCCCCGGGAGTCGAAGACGCGGCATTCTCCACGAAAGGCGTCCCCTCGGCAACCGCCGGGCCGGGGGGCGCCCCCGGCCCGGCTCCGTCGGGATGCCCTCCTTTCCCGGAAGGAGCCGGGGTGTCTCACCTCGGGCCGTCTCGGCAGACCCGCTTTTGCGGGCCCCGGCGGGACTCGACCCCGCCGCTGCACCGTGGCTAGCGCTCCGTGCCGTCTTCCAGGTCGTAGAGGGCTGAGAGTTCCCCGGTCAGGTAGGACTCGGCCTCGTCCACGCTGTCGCAGATACGGAACAGGGAGAGGTCCTCCGCATCGATCACCCCCCACCGGGTGAGCAGATCCCAGTCGATCACCTTCTCCCAGAACTCCCGCCCGAAGAGGACGACCCGCCGGGGGCGGCTGGCCTTGCCGGTCTGCACCAGGGTGAGAAGCTCGAAGAGTTCATCCATGGTGCCGAATCCGCCGGGGAAGACCACCAGGGCTCGAGCCAGGTAGACGAACCAGAACTTGCGCATGAAGAAATAGTGGAATTCGAAGCCCAGCTCCCTCGAAACAAAGGGGTTGATGCCCTGCTCGAAGGGCAGGCTGATACCCAGCCCGACGCTCAGCCCGCGAGCGCGGGACGCACCCTTGTTGGCTGCTTCCATGATTCCCGGACCGCCCCCCGAGCAGACGATGAAGCGCCGACGGGTCTTGTGCAGTCCCTTGGACCACAGTGTCAGGCGATAGGCCAGTTCTTCGGCGGCCTCGTAGTAGCGGTCGAGGGGCCGGGGGGGGGCGCCGTCCGGGGGCTGCCGGGCCCGGGCCGAGCCGAAGAAGACGATCGTGTCGTCCACGTTGAAGCGTTCGAAGCGGGCCTCGGGCTCGAGGTATTCGGCGAGCAGCCTGAGGGTGCGTGCGGGGGCGCTGCTGAGAAAGTCCAGGTTCCGGTAGGCCTTGACCGGTCCCTCGTGGTCGTTGCGGCTCATCGCTGTCTCCGGGAAGAATGGGCCGAAGGTATCCTGATGCGCGCGGTCGGAGCAAGCCGGGGCGCGGAGGGCCCGGAACGAGAAGGGAGCCGAGGGGTGAACCAGAAGCCTGCCACACCACCGGTCGCGTGGATCGAGACGACGGCCTCTCTCGAGGCCCTCGCGCCGCGCTGGAAGGCCGCCCGGCGCCTGGCGGTGGATACGGAAGCCAACGGATTTCACGCCTATCGGCCCCGGACCTGCCTGATCCAGGTGGCCTGGGAGGAGGCCGGCGGGGCCCGATGCGTGCTGGTCGACCCCCTCGCTCTGGGCGGGCGCCTGGGCCCGCTGGCCGAGCGTCTCGAGGATCCCGGCCAGGAGAAGATTCTCCACGGGGCGGACAACGACGTGCGTTTGTTGGCCCGGGACTGCGATGTGAGCCTGAGAGGGCTGGTGGACACCCAGATCTGCGCCCGGCTGGCCGGCTTCGCCCGCACGGGGCTGGTGCCCCTGGCCGCCGCATTGCTGGACGCGCGGTTGAGCAAGGCCGGCCAACGGCTGGACTGGGCCCGAAGACCCCTCGACCGGCGGGCGATGGACTACGCCGCTTCCGACGCGATGCTGTTGCTTCCCCTGCGGGAAGCCCTGGTCAGCCGACTCCGGGCCATGGGACGCTGGGCATGGGCCGAGGAGGAATGCCGGCTGCTGGAGAAGGTGCGAATGGGGCCGGAGAAGCCCGTCGACCCCTACCAGCTCGCCTCGCGCTTGAAGGGGGCGGGGGCGCTCGACGGCCAGGCGCGGCGTGTCCTGCTGGCGCTGGTCGCCTGGCGCGAGGAGCAGGCCCGGGCCATCGACCGTCCGGCCCATTTCCTGGTCGAGCCCCGCACCCTGCTGAACCTGGCCCGGCAGCGCCCCCGGTCCTTCGAAGCCCTGTCCCGGGCCGGACTGCCGCCCCAGGCCTGCCGCCGCTGGGGGTCTCGCCTGCTCGAGTTGATCCGCGACCCGCCCCCTCCGCCCCCGCGCCTTCCCCGGCCCGCCCGCGCCCCGCGCCCCGAGATACCCGCCCCCAGGCTCGAGGCGCTCAAGGCGCTGCGCCGACGCAAGGCCGAAGAGCTGGGGCTCGAGGAGGGCACGGTCCTTCCCACGGCCGTCCTGCGGGAGGTCGCACGGGAGCCGGCCGGGAGCCCGGCGGATTTGCTCGCCCGCGGCATGCGGCAGTGGCAGGTGGGGGTGCTCGGGAAAGCGATCCTGGCCCTGGGGGACGACCTTTCCGGAACCTGACTCTGATATCCTGTGCCCGCCGGGTGGTGCGCGCCTCGGCGGGCACTGGATTTCCGGCGGGGAGGTCACATGCTGGGTCCGATGCCGACTACGGCGTTGCGGGAAACCCTCCGGGGTCTGGCCGGCTGCCCCGACACCGGTCCGCCGGTCGTCTCGCTCTACCTCGATGCGCGCAAGGACGACCCGACTCGCCGGAAAGTGACGCAGATCTTCGTCCGCCATCGGCTGAAAGACATCCAGGACGCGCAGCGGCGCTACCCGGCCCATGCGAATTCCCTGGCCGAGGATGCAGCGAAGATCCGGGACGCGCTGGATGCGCGACTGGCACCGGGACGGACGGCTGAGGGGCAGGGACTGGTCCTGTTTTCCTCCTCCGGTCGTGGACTGTGGACCCGGATCGAGGCGCCTCGACCGTTCGCCAACCGGTTGATCATCCGGCAAGTCCCGCATCTCCTGCAGCTCGTCCGCATGACCGGCATCTTCCGCGAGGCCTTGCTCTGCCAGGCCGATTCGCGCTCGGCACGGATCCTGGAGTTCGATTTCGGCACTCTCGAGGGAGAATTCACCATCAGCCACCCGGAAATCCCCGGTCGCCATGCCCAGGGAGGATGGTCGCAGACGCGCTACCAGCGGCGCATCGACTGGCAGCGTGAGCGTCATCTCAGGGAGGTGGCCGAGACCTTCGTCCAGCTGGCCGACCAGCGACCCGCGGCTCGGCTCATCATTTCCGCCCCGCCCGAACCCCTGGCACTGCTGCGCGCCGTGCTGCCCCGGCGAATCCTCGAACGGAATCCGGTGGACATCCACCTGAAACCGGGTGTGGATCTGTCCGCGATTTCGCAGGTGATGCTGTGGCTGCTCGAGAGGCTGGCCGCCAAAGACAACGAGGTCCGGCGGATTCGCATTTTCGCGGAGGCCACAAAATCGGGCACCGACATCGGGGTCGAAGCCTGTTGCCGGGCCGCCAACGCAGGGGCGATCGAGGAGCTGCTGATACAGGACAGGCTGGAACGGCTCGGCTGGCGTTGCCGGGATTGCGGGCTGCTGGACCCGGGCCGGTCGCCGGGATCCTGCCCCGCCTGCTCATCGAAGCTGGTTCGCTGCGACCTGACGGCCAGGCTGGCCGAGAAGGTGCTGGCCGAAGGCGGCTACGTGGCCGTGATAGACGGCGGGCGTTTGCTCAAGCAGGCCGGGGGCATGATCGCCCACCTGCGCTTCCGGGTTTGAGCACGAACGTGCCCTCCGTACGGGGCGAAGTTATATTCGGAGGGCGCCGCCGCCCGGCGGCGCCGCTCCCGCGGGCCACGAGGCCCCGCGGTGGCGGGATGCGGGGCTTTCCCGGATCTGTTCCTGCACGGAGGTCGACGTGATGCATCGGGTTGTTTCGGGCGCACTTGCAGTCTTACTGGTGGTGCTGGCGATGGCTTCCGCTCCGGCCCTGGCCGCCGGACGCCTGGTGATCGAGGAAAAGGCCTGGAACGCGGGCGAGGTCGAACTCGGCGCTGTACTCGAGCACGACTTCCTGTTCACCAACGTCGGTGACGAGCCGGTGAAGATCAAGGACGTGCTGCCCCAGTGCGGCTGCACGGTCCCCGAATATCCGAAGGTCGTCGCGCCGGGAGAGACCGCAGCGGTGAAACTGCGCATCGACACCAAGACCCTTCACAGCGGCAAGAACTCCAAGACGACCACGGTGCTGACCAACGCCCCGGGATCCGAACGGGTGATCCTGCAAGTCAAGATGCAACTCTTCACGCCCCTCGAGTTCCTGCCCCGCCCGATGGTCTACCTGCGATCGGTCAAGGGCCAGAGCAAGGAGGAGAAAGTCCTGGCACGGCCTCACCGCAAGGGCATGAAGATCACCGGCGTGGAGTCGAACAATCCCAACATCAGCGTGCGTTTCGAGCCGGCCGAGGTGGCCGCCGAGTCCGACGACGGTACGGGGCGTCTGGCCAACGTGCTGCTCCCCCGGGAAGGAGACGTCTGGATCACGGTGACGCTGGGACCCGAGACGCCGGAAGGTATTCACCGGGCGGAAATCATCGTGCGCACGACCGATCCCGAGTACCCGGAAGCGCAGATCCGCGTCAGCGCCGCCGTCAAATCGCCCTAGCGCCCCGCCCGGCAAGCACGTTCCGCCGGCGACATCGGGCCTGCCGTCGTCGGCCCAGGCCGGACGGGGGGGCGGCCGGGACGATGGCCTGCGATCCGGGGCGGAGGGTTGCGCCGGAGAGCCGGGCAACCAATTTTTGCCTGGTGAGGAGGGCCCATGTCCCTGGAGACCGCGGCCGCCGGTGCCGCGACATCCGCCATCGCTGCGCTGCTGGTGGGCGAGCCCCTGCAGGATGACGACCGTCTGGCCCTGCTCCGGCGGGCGAGGGGGCTCCTGCCGCAGGTGGTGCGCACCGGGCCGTGGGATTCTCTGCGCGACGTGATCCTGGTCGCCCGGCGGCTGGCCCTGGCCGACGAAACACCGGAAGAGCTGCGCCGGTCGGCGCTGGATTTGATCGCACGCCTCGAACAGCAGGACTCGATCGCAGCGCTGGTGGAGTCGGCCCGGGCTCTCGGTTCCCTGACCCCCGAACTCGAGGCCCTGCTGGCAGCGGGTGGCGCGGATTCGATCCTGGCCATCGCCCGGGCGATCCGGGGCCGCCGGGGAGACGCCGTCGCCGAGGAGTTGGCGGCCCTGACCGTGCGCCTGGGCGACGGTTGCTGGCAGCAGGTCATCGCCCGCGCGCAGGAATGGCCTTTCGAAGATGTCTCCGCCTTGCTCCCGCTGCTCGGTCGCCTGCCGGTGGAAAATGCCCGCGGCCTGGGCTACGCGCTGCTCGAGCATCCCGACAGCCGGGTGCGCACTCGCGTTCTGGCCTTCCTGATCAACGCCTCGCCCAAGGACGCCTGCTGGTCCCAGTTGCTCGAATGGGCACTGGTCCATCCCGATCCACAGATGGCCAACGTGGCTCGTGCGGCGCTGATCAACATCCGGCCGACCAACGAGCGACTGGTCGCCCTGGCGCTGAGCGAGAAGGGGCCCTGCCCGGTCGAAGGTCGCCTGCGCGGTCAACTCGAAGCGCTGCAATCGACCATCGATCAGGAGCGACCGACTCCGTCGGAGCCGGAGGAGAAGGAAAGTTGAGCGGCGTCCATCACGCTGCCGAGGCTTTCCTCGGAGCTCTCTCCCGCGCCTACCACAGCGCCCGCCTCTACCCGGGCCGGCATCCCGCAACCCGGACCCAGCTGCGCGCTCTCGAGGAAAGTGCCCGCGCCCTGGCCGCCGTCATCGATGACGACGTGGAACTCTCCTTGGCCGACGCCACCCTGCACGTCGGAGCGGCCGGCCGGATCAAGATCCAGCACCCCGGCGCCCGCGAGTGGATCGAGCGTGGCATCGAAAGCGGAAACCGGACGGCCCTCTTGCGACGGGAACATCTCGGCACCGACGCGCGAACCCTGGTCGAGGCGCTGATCGAGGGGAGACCGCTGAGTCCCGGGCGAGACCCTCAGGCGGAGGCACCGGAGCCGCCCCCCCGCCGGGAAGCCAGGACCGAGGAAAGCCCCCTCGACCCCGCCTTGCCCGGTCGGCTGCTTTCGACCTGGAACGTGCTGCGGGAGAAACGGGCATACCCCGGGGAAGAGATCGAAGCCATCGCCATGGCCGTCGTCAGGCAGCGGGGCGATGGCCTGGTGGAGCCGGCGCTGCTCTACAGCGCGCGGGATCCCCTCGAGGCCCTCGCCTGCCATGCCCTGAACATGGCGCGCCTGGCCTACCTCGCCGGGCGCCAGCGGGGATGGCGGGGGGAAGACCTCTCCGGCATGCTCAACGCCGCGCTGTGGTGCGATGTGGGCATGCTGGAGATTCCCTTCTCGGTGTGGGGCAGCGAGCGCAAGCTCTCCGCCGCCGAGTTCCGCCTGATCCGCAAGCACCCGATCCATGGCGCGCGCCTCCTGTTGACGACTCCGGACGCGCCGTTGCTGGCGGCGGTGGTGGCCTTCGACCATCACCGCCGGCCGGGAGGCCGCGGTTACCCGCAGGTCGGTTCCGCCCTGGATCCGGGTCCCGCAGCCCTGCTGATCCAGGCGGCCGACGTCTACGCGGCCCTCCGGACGCCCCGCACCTTCCGCCCCGCCGTGGAAGAACCGGAGGCTCGGCGGTTGATGTCCCGGCTGCGCGACCTGCGCCTGGATGCGGAGGCGGTGGACCTGCTGCTCGAGCAAACGCTGCCCCAGGGCAGTCGGGTGGTCGGGCTGGACGCGCCCGTCACTGTTTCCTGAACCCGCCGCCGACAGCTCACCGGGGGGAATCCCGGGCGGCAGCGGGTTAGAATCCACCCGTGAAGCGTGAACTGGAAGTCGCTCTCGAGGCGGCCATGGCAGCCGGACGCGAGGTCTCGAGGATCTATCGCGAGGGTTTCGACGTGCGTCAGAAAGGGGCGGAGGGCCCCGTGACCACCGCCGACCTGCGTGCCGACGAGGTCATCCGCCAGATTCTCGGGTCGGCCTTTCCCGACGACGCTCAACTCAGCGAGGAGCGCCCCGACGATCCGGCCCGCATGGGGCGAAGCCGGCTGTGGCTCATCGACCCCCTCGACGGCACTCACCAGTTCGTCGATCGCATCGGCGAATTCGCGGTGATGATCGGGCTGGCCCTCGAAGGACGCAGCGTGCTGGGAGTGGTCCACCTGCCGGAAGAGCAGCTCACCCTCGCCGCCCTCGAAGGGGCCGGCGCGTTCGTCGTGGAGGCATCGGGCCACCGTCGCTTCCTCGAACTCGAGCCCTGGTCGCCCGCCCTGGGGGCTCCCCGGGTGACCGTCTCCCGTTCCCACGCCGGGCCCCGGACCCGGCAGGTGCTGGACCGGCTGCAGCCATCCCGCGTGCTGCGTTCGGGATCGGTGGGGCGCAAGGCCTGCCTGGTGGCCCTGGGCCGGGCCGACGCCTACTTCTCGCTGGGACGGCGCTCGTCCCACTGGGACGCCTGCGCCCCGGAGATCATCGTCCGCGAGGCCGGCGGCGTCTTTCTGCAGGCCGACGGTCGCCCCTTTCGCTACAACCTGGCAGACGTTCGCAATCGCCAGGGCCTTCTCGCCGCGCGGCCCGGACTCGCGTCGACGATCCTCGAGGCCGCGACATCCTCTTTCGAGCCCGGCGTGCCGGAGCACCGGCAAGGAGCACCGTGACGCCCCGCCTGAGGACCTGGCTCACCGTGCTCTGCCTGGCCGCGGGGGCCGTCGGAGGGGCGACCGGGGAGGAGTCCGTGCTGCAAGCGCCCCACCCCGGGCGCTTGCGTGCCCGCCGGCTGGCGCTCGAGGGCACCGAGATCCTTCACGGCGGCCAGGTCGAGCGGGCCGCCGCCCTGCTGACCCGGGCCGTCGGCCTCGACCCCCTGCTGGCCGGAGCCTGGGCCAACCTGGCCGCGGCGGAGGTGCAGCGCTGCCGGCCCACTGCGGCCCGCGGGGCGGCTGCCGTCGCCCGGCGCCTGGACCCCACCCTCGAGCCGGCCGCACGCACCTACCGTTCGGCGCTGGACCTGGACTGTCCCGTCGAACCGGAAGCTTCCATCGCCGCCTGGAGCTGGATCGGCACTCCCGGCCAGGCGCCGGAGTGGGAGCGCGCAGCGGCCTACTGGCGGAATCGCCAAGCCTGGCTCCTGGCGGCCTTCTTCGAAGAACTGGCGCTGGCCGAGGGCCGGGCGGACGTCGACGGCCGCCGGCGACTGGCCCGCGACCTGGAGCGGGCCGGGCTGTACCGGGCGGCCCTCGCCGCGCTGGGGCGGGGGGAGGCGCCACCGACCCCCCGGGAAGAAGCCCTGGCCGCCCGCTTGCGGGAGGCACTGGGCGGGATCCTGCCGCGAGCCGGGTCCCTGGCCGAACGGGCGGCGCTGATCGTCGGCTGGACCGAACCGACCCGGCGCCGGGGACTGGCCCAACTCGCCGAGGTCCTGCTGGCGCGGGGCGTGGCCTCCACCGCGGCGCTGGCGGAACTGCAGGAACTGCTGGGAGTCGGCCAACCGCTGGCGGTGCGCCATCCATGGGGCGCGCTGGATCTACCCGCCGGTTGGCAGGTGGTGCCGCTTCCCCGCGGTCCCCGTGCGCCTCTGCTGGTCGCCCGGCGTTTTCCCGGCGACACGCAGCTGAGTGTTCATCTTCTGCCGGTGCCGAACCCGGACCAGGCGCGGGCCGCGGTGGAAGACGCCTTCCGCGATCCCCCGATTCGACTCGAGGGCCCCTTCCGTCCCTGCCCGGGCGGGGCGCGGGACGGCACCTGCCTCGAGGCCCGCGGACGGGTCGACTTCGCCGCCGAGGGAACCGGCCTGCTCGAGACGAGACTTTTCCTTCGGCCCGGATGGCCCACCGGTCTGCTGCTGGTGGCTCTGCCTTCGGACGCCGGGTGCGGTGCGGCGTGCCGCGAATCGGCGCGGGAAGAACTCCGCACCGTGATGGGGAGTTTTCGGCCCGCCCCCGGCCCGCCCCGCAACGTGCCCGCAGGCACGACGCTGGATCTTCCCCAGCCGCTTGCGTGGAACGGGCCGCAGCCCCACGACGAGCGGGAGAGGCCCTGGCGCACCTACCGTCTCGGGGGGGCGATGCGGGTCGAAGTCCCCCCCGGTGTGGTGGCCGCGGAACTGGGTTCGATGCCGCTGGACTTCACGCCCCCCTCCGGGGCCCGGTTGTGGTTGCGCGGCACCTTCGTCGACCAGCAGGGCCGGAAGGTGCGGATCGGCGACGAGAACTGGTACGGATGGGTCCGGGTCACGGCGGCATCCCCGGCGGCCGGGGAGGGTCCCGGTCCGCCGGAACTGGACCCGGAAGCGCGGCTGGGCCCGGCGGTCTCTCTCGACCGGGCCCTGACCCGCCTGCGGCTACCGGGAAGCGGGAGCGTGCGCAGGGCCACCGGCCGCGCCTTCGAGGGCACCTGGATCCTCTTCCGGCGCAGCCTGGCCGGCCAGGTGGTGGAGGGATTCCTTCCGGTCGGGGAGGGCGCCGAATCCCTGTCCCTGCTCTACATGCCCCTGACCGTACACACCGATCGAGGGGACGAACCCCCTCCGCTCGTCGACCTGGCCAGCCGTTACGAGGTGCGCTTCGACCGCTTCCGCGATCCGGAACGCCGCGCGGACCCTCGGGCCGGGCTGCTCTACGCGGCGGAGATTCAACTGCCCGTCCCCCGGGGATTCCGGGTCAGCCTCAACCGGCGCAGCGCCGACGGCTTTCCCTTGACCCTGCGGCACGAGGAAGACGGCACGCTGATGCGCATCCACCGCTGGCCGGCCAAGGGCGGTGCCCCCGAGCTGCTCAGGGTGCGCGCCGAGAACCAGGCGGGAGGGCCCCCTCCCGATGGCTGGAGGGCGGGACGCAAGGTCCGTGGTGGCGAGACGTTGCTGGCAGACTACCCGGCGCGATCCGGCCGGGAAGCATCGCCCCAGCGCTGCCTGACCCTGCTGCTGGCCCGACAGCCCTCGGAGCGTGCCGCCTACCTGCTGGAACTGATCCGGGGCGCCGAGGCCGCCGACCCCGAGTGGAAGGCCGCCTGCCGGCTGGCCCGGGCCGTGCGTTTCCGGCGCCGGCAACCCCGGCGCTAGCCGCCCGCCGGGGTTGCCGGGGTTTTCCGACGCGAGGGCCCGGCAGGCCAGAAAACAAGGATTGGCAAGCGGGCTGCCGGGTCCGCCTCGACGCACGAACGCGACCCCCTCGGGGGTCGCGCCGCAAGGTGCCGATGGCGGGTTCAGCGCGCCAGCAGCTCGTCGCGCAAGCGCTCGAGCTCACCGAGCACATCGGCGGGGGTGAGGATCCGGGGCAGGGGATCGGCGCCCGAAGAAGGCAGGATCAGCGAGGCCCCGGCATCGATGGCCCCGGTGCCGGCCCCCTTGCCGACGTAGCCGATGCTCCCGCTGCCCGAGGTTCTCGGGGAGACATCGCCCACGCCAGCGCCCTGGGGCAACTGGATGGTCACGGGAGGCAGCAGGTTTTCGTTGATGTCCAGCTCGATGGGCTGGAAGATGGCCCACATCGCCCCCGTGGCGAAGTCGCTGCCATCGACCAGGTCCAGCCGGGGCTGCGAAGGGTCGGGGGGGGCCTGGGCGAAGGCGCTCCCGACCAGGAGGGTGAACGCCAGCAGCACCGAAGCCGGCAGCAGGATTTTCGGAAGTCTCGAGTGTCCCTGTCTCATCGTCGCCTCCCAAGTCAGCAGCACACGGCCTACCACGAGATTCACTGAAAGTTGACCGGGATTCCGGCGCGCTGTCAACCCCCCCGCCTGTAAAAGAACACCTCCAGGCGGCTTGGGCGGCTGCCGGTGCTATCATCCCGCCAAACGGTCCCGCACCGGGGCGGCACCCTGCGAAAACGTGAAATGGCCGAAAAAGAGCAAAAGATTCCTGTCGCCGTCCTGGGAGCGACCGGACTCGTCGGCCAGCGCCTGGTCACGCTGCTGGTCGAGCACCCGTGGTTCGAAATCGCCGAAGTCGCCGCCTCCGAGCGCAGCGCCGGCAAGCCCTACGAGCAGGCGGTGCGCTGGCGCCTGCCCGGACCGCCCCCCGGGCGCGTCGCCTCGATGACCGTGCTTCCCGCCCACCCCGACCACGTGGCCTCGAAGGTGGTGTTCTCGGCCCTCGACGCGCGGGCCGCGGAGAGCGCCGAGGCCCTCTTCGCCCAGGCGGGGCGGGCGGTGATCAGCAACGCGCGGACCCACCGCATGGCGGCTCCTGTCCCACTGCTGATCCCGGAAGTCAACCCTTCCCACCTGGCCCTGCTCGACAACCCGTCCGGCGGTCGACGGGAGGGGGGCTTCATCGTCACCAACCCCAACTGCTCGACCATCGCGCTGACCCTGGCTCTCGCCCCCTTCGCACAGCACTGCGGCATCGAAGAGGTGGTGGTCACCACCCTCCAGGCCATCTCCGGCGCCGGCTATCCGGGGGTCGCCGCCCTCGACATGGTCGACAACGTCGTCCCCTGGATCTCCGGCGAGGAAGAGAAGATCCAGCGCGAGCCGCTGAAGATCCTCGGCCGACTGCAAGCCGGGCGGATCGAGCCCGCCGCCATGCGGATCTCGGCGCAAGTCCACCGGGTTCCCGTTTGCGACGGGCACCTGCTCACGGTGCATCTGCGTCCGGGTCGGGACCTTTCGCCGGAACAGGCGACGGCGCTGATCGCCGGCTTCCAGGGCGAGCCCCAGCGTCGGCGCCTGCCCTCGGCCCCCGCGCGCCCGCTCGAAATCGTCCACGGCCGCGACCGGCCCCAACCCCGCCTCGACCGTGACGCGGGGGCGGGGATGAGCGTGACGGTGGGACAAATCCGCCGCTGCAGCGTCCTGGGCCTGAAAATGGAAATCCTCGGACACAACACCGTGCGGGGAGCGGCGGGGGGAACCCTGCTGATTGCCGAGCTTCTCGCCGACCGCGGTCTGCTGCCATGATCGTGATGAAGTTCGGCGGGACCTCGGTCAGGGGAGCCGGGCGCCTGCAGAGGGTCGCCGCCATCGTTCACGACCGGCTCGGCGAACGCCCCCTGGTGGTGACCTCGGCCATGGCCGGCGTCACCGACGCGCTCTCGAGCCTGTTCGAGATGGCCCTGGAAGGCGAGCGGGAGCGGCTGGACGCCGAACTCGAAGAGTTGCGCGCGCTGCACCTGGCGGCGGCCGCCGCCCTGGACCGGGCAGCCGACACCCTGTGCCGGCGTCTCGAAGGCCACCTGCGGGAGTTGCGCGTGCTGCTGCGCGGTCTGCGCCTGGTGGGCACCGCCCGCGCCCGGTCCCGTGATGCGGTGCTCGGACACGGTGAGTTGATGGCCCAGGAACTGCTGGTCGCAGCGCTCACGGCGCGCGGCTGCCCCGCGCAGTTCGTGCCCTCGACCCGCGTCGTCGTGACCGACGCCTGCTTCGGCGCCGCCACCCCGGATCTCGACGGCACCCGGCGGCAGGCCGCCGGGGAGATCGCCCCCCTGCTCGAGCGGGGCGTGGTCCCCGTGCTCGGCGGCTACGTCGGCGCCACCCCCGGGGGGCTGCCGACCACCCTGGGTCGCGGCGGGTCGGACCTCTCGGCGTCGTTACTCGGGCTGGCCCTGGGGGCGGAAGCGGTGGAGATCTGGACCGACGTGGACGGGCTGATGACCGCCGATCCCCGGCGCGTGAACGGAGCGCGGGTCCTGCCCCGGGCCACCTTCCGGGAGGCCGCCGAACTCGCGGGCTTCGGCGCCAGGGTCTTGCACCCGGCCTCCATCGACCCGGCCCTCGAGGGGGGCGTTCCGGTGCTGATCCGCAACTCCCTGGCACCTTCGCGGCCGGGCACGCGGATCGACCGGCAGGGAACGGGGCGCGGAGGCGTCCGGGCCATCGCCTCGCGGGACGCCATGGCCGAAGTGCGGCTGCACTGCCCGGGACGCACGATGGAGGGCGACTTCCTCCACCGCCTGCTGCGGGTCGCCGCCGGTGCGGGAGCGGCGCCGATCCAGGTGGCGGCCGGCCCCGCCGGCGTGGCGCTCGTTCTCCCCGCCGGGCAGGCCGCTGCGGCCGAGGGGCGACTGGCGGAGTTGGGCGAGTTGCAGATCGCCGCCCCCCTGGGCCTGGTCGCGGCCGTGGGGGAGGGGCTGGCGACCCGCCCGCAGCTCTGGCCCCGCTGGCTCGAACAGGCCCGCGACCTCGGGATGCGGCGCATCGTGCAAGGCCCCTTCGGTTCTTCACTGGGTGTGCTCCTGCCCGAATCGAAGGTGCAGACCCTGATCGAGCGGTGGCATGCTTTGTGTCTCTCATGCGTGGAGGAAGAGCTGTGAAGGTCAGGCCACTTCGCCTCGCGCTGGTGGGCTACGGAAAGATGGGACGGGCCATCGAGGCCCTGGCCCCGGAACGGGGACACCGCGTCGTGGCCCGTGTCGATCCCACGCTGCCCGAGGGCGAAGGGACGAGTCTCGATACCCTCGCCGGAAGCTGCGACGTGGCTTTCGAATTCTCCTCACCGGCGGCCGGCGCGGACAACGTGGGTCGCCTGATCCGGCAGGGTGTTCCCGTCGTCTCCGGAACCACCGGTTGGAGCGATCGGCTCGGCGCCCTGCAGGCCGAAGCCGATCGCCGCGGGGTGGGCTTTCTCTGGGCGCCGAATTTCTCCCTCGGCGTCAATCTCCTCTTTCGCCTGGCGGCCACCGCGGCGCGCGCCCTCGGAGAGCTGGGGGAGTTCTCGCCCTGGCTCTGGGAAGCGCACCATGACGCCAAGCAGGATGGCCCCTCGGGCACGGCCTGCCGCATCGCCGAGATCGTCGTCGAGCAGACTCCGGGCAAAACGCGCTACGGCCCGGCTCCGGCCGAGGGGGCCGTCGATCCCGAGCTCTTGCCGGTGGCCTGGATCCGCGCCGGCAGCATTCCGGGCGAACATCGTCTGGGCTGGGACGGCCCCGGCGAGTCGCTGGAGATCATCCACCGCGCCCGCAGCCGGGAGATCTTCGCCATCGGCGCCCTGCGCTGCGCGGAATGGCTGGTGGGCCGGCGGGGCAGCGCCCGGCTCGAAGACATGTTGGACGAAATCCTCGGAAACGAAAATGGAGACCCCCGATGAGTGCTCTGCATCTCAAGGGCGTGCTGACCGCCCTGATCACCCCTTTCGACGATTCCGGCAAGGTCGACATGGATGCCTTCCGGGCGCTGGTCGCCCGGCAGCTCGATGCCGGCATTCACGGCCTGGTGCCCTGCGGGACTACCGGCGAGACGCCGACCCTCGACGAAGACGAGTGGGCGGCGCTGGTCACCTGCTGCGTGGAAATGGCCGACGGCCGGGTGCCCGTCGTTCCCGGCACGGGAGGCCATGACACGGCGCGCAGCGTGGCCCGCACCCGCCGCGCCGCGGCCTTGGGGGCCGATGCCGCCCTGGTGGTCTCGCCCTACTACAACAAACCCAATCCCCGGGGGCTGGTCGGCCACTACCGCGC
Source organism: Acidobacteriota bacterium (assembly GCA_030949985.1). Taxonomy (NCBI): domain Bacteria; kingdom Pseudomonadati; phylum Acidobacteriota; species Acidobacteriota bacterium. The sequence continues at coordinate 20,646 of JAUZRX010000023.1, read as the reverse complement.
CGTGGCCGCAGTCGGCCTGCCGGTGGTGCTCTACAACGTCCCCTCGCGCACGGGGTTGAACGTGGCTCCCGAACTGGTGCTGGAAATCGCGAAAATCGAGGGACTGGCGGCGGTCAAGGAGGCCTCCGGGCAGCTCTCCCAGGCGATGAGCCTGGTGGCGGCCCGACCGCGGGCAGATTTCTCGATCCTCTCCGGGGAAGACGAGCTGACCTGTGCCATGACCCTGCTCGGCGGCGACGGTGTGATCTCGGTGGTCTCCAACGTGGATCCCGCCGGAACGGTGGCCATGGTCGAGGCGGCTCTCGAGGGCGATGCGGCGGCGGCGCGACGGACCCACTACCGGCTGCTGAAGTTGACCCGGGCCCTCTTCGCTGAAACCAATCCCGTGCCGGCCAAGGCCGCCCTGGCGGAGTTGGGCTTGTGCCGGGACGCGGTGCGGCCGCCCCTGGCCGCGGCATCGGAGGCGACCCGACGGCTGCTGCGAGAGGGCCTGGCGGCCGCCGGCCTGCTCTGACTTCGGTGCCCTCGGACGCGCGACGCGGCCGGGGCCGGATGGAGATCTCGATGGACAGATCGGAGACACACCCCGCGCCACCCTCCCCCGCGATCCAGGATCTCCGGGAGCGGCTCGCCGCCTACGCCGCCGCGCCCTCCCCGGACCCCGACGCGGTGCGTGCGGCGGTGGAAGAACTGCTCGACCTCCTCGAACGCGGTGAAGTGCGCGCCGCCTGGCCCGACGCGGAGGGCCGCTGGCAGGTGGCTTCCTGGATCAAGAGCGGCCTGATCCTCGGCTTCCGCCACAGTGACGTGGTACCCATGCCCCCGGCGGGTCCCATGCATTTCCGCGACAAGGCGATCTACCCGGTACAGAGCGCGGAGCGACTGGCCTCGGTGCGCATCGTTCCCGGAGGCAGCGCCGTCCGGCGCGGCGCCTACGTGGGCCCGGGGGCCGTACTGATGCCGCCCTGCTACATCAACATGGGCGCGTGGGTCGGTCCGGGAACGATGATCGACTCCCATGCCCTGGTGGGCTCCTGTGCCCAGATCGGCGCCGGCGTCCATCTTTCCGCCGGTGCCCAGGTGGGGGGCGTGCTGGAACCTCCCGGGGCGATGCCCGTGATCGTCGAAGAGGGGGCCTTCGTCGGCGGGCTGGCGGCGCTGGTGGAAGGTGTCCGCGTGCGACGGGGAGCGGTGATCGGCGCCGGCGTGATCCTCACCGCCTCGACCCCGGTCTACGACCTGCCCGGCGAGCGTGTGCTGCGGGCGGGAGAAGACGGCGTGCTGGAGATTCCCGAGCGGGCGGTGGTCGTACCCGGCAGCCGACCCCTGGCGGGACGGTGGGCGCGGCAACACGGCCTGGCGGCCTCGGCGGCGCTGATCGTCAAGCGGCGGGACGAAGGCACCGACGCGAGGGCCGCCCTGGAAGAGGCCCTGCGATGAGCCTTCGTGTCGCCGACCACGTACGGCCCTTGCGGCGGACCCTGATCCGCGAAATCTTCGAATCGGCACCGGCCGAGGCGATCAACCTGGGCCTCGGTCAGCCGGATCTCGAAGCACCACCGGCACTGCGGGCCGCCCTCGCGGCGGCCGCCGAGCACGGCCCGGGGGGCTACGGCCCCACCGCGGGTCTCGAGGCGCTGCGGGAGGAAATCGCCGCGGACTACCCGGACCTGGGCCTGGGATCCTCCGACGTGCTGGTCACGGCGGGCTGTCAGCAGGCGACTTTCGTCACCCTGGGCTGCCTGCTCGATCCTGGCGATGAAATCCTGGTACCCGATCCCGGCTTCCCGGGGGCCGAGCGGGCGGCGGTCGCCTGGTCCGCCCGGGCCCGCGGCTACCCGCTGCCGGAAGAGCGGAACTTTCACCTGGACCCCGAACAGGTCGAGGCGCTGATCACGCCCCGCACCCGCGCGGTGGTGGTGATCTCTCCGTCCAACCCGGTCGGGACCGTGGAAAGCGCCGGGACGATCCAGGCGCTGGTGGACCTCAGCGCCCGGGCCGGCGTGGCCCTGATCCTCGACGACACCTACCGGGACCTGTGCTGGACCGCGCCGCGGGCCCCCGGCATCGCCACGGTGTTACCCGACCACGTGGTGATCTGCGGCGGACTCTCGAAATCCCTGGCCCTGACCGGATGGCGTGTGGGCTGGGCCCTGTGCCGGAATCCGGCCTTCATGGCCCGGCTGGTGGCGCTCCAGCAGACGGTGCTCACCTGCGCGTCCACGCCGATCCAGATCGGGGCCCGCGCCGCCTTCACCGCCGAGGGCCGGCGGGGGCGGGATCGACTCGTCGAGCGCTTCCGCCGAAGGCGGGAGAGAGTCACCAGCCTGCTGCCCCCCGCATGTCGCCGGGCGCCGATGGAAGGCGCGTTCTACGCATGGATCCACGCCGGTGGCGCGGGGAGCCGCGAGCTGGCCCGCCAACTGCTCGAGGAAGACGGCGTGGTGGTGATTCCGGGAGAAGCGTTCGGCCCGGGCGGCGACGGGTGGATCCGAGTCAGCTACGCCCGGCGCGAGGAAGAACTCGAAAAGGCCCTCGAGCGCATCGCGCTCCGTCTCGAAGCGGGCGACCGCTAGCGCGGCGGGTCGAAGAGCAGTTCCGGCTCCTCCAGGAGGACTCTCTCGCGGCTTCCCGCCTCGATTTCGGCAATGGTGCGCCGCACGCGGGTGGCCAGATCGGGGACGGCCGAGCCGTGGTCGATCAGCCAGGCGTGGAGGCGGGGAATGTCGTCGTCGCCGGCCACCAGGAGCAGGGCTTCGAGGGCCACGGTCACACGGGAGGGATCCGTATCGTCGAGGGCCTCGAGCAAGCGCAGGCGTGCGCCTGCCCCGATCTGGGAGACGGCGAAGAGCAGGGATTCGCGCCAGCGACCACCGTGCCGGGCAGCCACGTCGAGGGCCCAGCGCAACCCCTTCGGGTCCCGGTTGACCCCCAGGCAGAGGATCGCCGCCTGCTGGAGTTCCGGATGCTCGACGGCGGCGTCGATCATCGGGTGGGTGATGCGTGGAATCGGCCGGGTGGCACCGAGGCGGGCCGCGGCCAGCCGTACGGCGGCGTCGCCGGATTCAAGGCCCAGGCGCACCATCTCCCGCCGCCAGGTGCTCACTCCCCGTCCCAGCGCGGACCAGTTTTCGCGATAGAGATCGAGGATCCACGCCTGCCACTCGGGCGGAGCCTTGGGGAACAGGCGCTCGAGAGCCACCGCGGAGGAGACCGCCTCGCGGCGGAAGAGTTCGCCGGCATGCTTGCGCAGGGCCGGATCCACCTGGGGGTCGTAGGCCAGCCGGCCCAGGATCTCGACCCGTTGATCGACCCGTTCCACGTGGGCCAGGGCCTCGCGCAGGGCCCGGGAGACTTCCGCGGAGGGAGAGGAGTCGGCCGGGGTGACGGGAGTGGGAGCAAGCCCCGCGGCGCCCAGGAGAAGGGGGACGAGCCATCGCCGAAGCGGCATCACTTTCCTCCGAAGCGTTCCAGAAAGCGCCCCAATCCCCCTTTCCCGGTCTCGGGGACCTCGGCGGCATCCACCACGGCCCGGGCGATCTTCCCGTAGGCCAGGGCGGCGGGAGCCTCCGGTCGGTCGATGACCACCGGGCGTCCCTTGTCGGATTCGAGCACCACCTGGGGATCGATGGGCACTCTTCCCAGCAGGGGGATCTGCTCGTCTTTCACGGCGCGATCCGCTCCGCCGCGGCCGAAGATCTCGTGTTTCTCTCCGCATCCCGGGCAGACGAAAAAGGACATGTTCTCCACGATCCCCAGCACCGGAATCTCTACCTTGCGGAACATGGCGATGGCCTTGAGGGCGTCGATCAGGGCCAGGTCGTTGGGAGTCGTCACCACCACCGCACCGGTCATGCGGATGGTCTGGGAGATGGTCAACTGGGCGTCTCCCGTGCCGGGGGGGAAGTCGATGATCAGATCGTCCAGCTCGCCCCAGGCCACGTCGGTCAGCAGCTGCCGGATGAAGTTGCCCACGATGGGGCCGCGCCAGATCACCGCGTTGCCCCGTTCGACGAAAAAGCCCATCGACATGATCTTCACGCCGAAGGCCTCGAGGGGTAGGGGGCGACCCTGCTCGTCGGCCCGCTCGGGGCGGCTGCCCTCGAGGCCGAACATCAGCGGGGCCGAGGGGCCGTGGACGTCGGCGTCGAGAAAAGCGACCCGGCGTCCCTGGCGGGCCAGCGTGACGGCCAGGTTCACCGCCACGGTGCTCTTGCCCACGCCGCCCTTGCCCGAGGCCACCCCGATGATGTTCTTCGCCTGGGGGCCCTTGGGCGGCGCGGGGGTGGGTTCGGCGGCCTGACCGGCCACGGGCAGGCGCACGGGGCCGGCCGCGGCGAAACGCACCTTGACCTCGCTCACCCCCTCTTGGCCGGCGAGCGCCTGGCGCACGGCCTCCGCCAGTCGCCGACGGGTCTCGTCGTCGCTGCCGTCGGCCTGGAGACTGACGGTCACCACGTCCCCCTCCACATCGATCTTCGTCACGCTGCCCGTGCTGACGATGTCGCGGGAAAAACCGGGGAAGGGCACGGTGGACAGGATCTGGCGCAGGGTCTCGACGCTCGGCATGGCTAGCTCCTTGGAAGAACCGGATTATAGGGACTTCCCCGGTCCCGGGCACATTCCCGGGGTCCGCGGGTTTTCCCGAGGGGCGCGGGAGGCTATGATCCCGCGACGTGAAACGCACAGGCCTGCCACACATCTATCTCGGGCATCCCCTGCTCGCCGCCGCCCTGGCGGTGGGCAGCCTGCTCGCAGCCGGCACCATCGCCTTCAAGATCGCCGGCGGGCCCACCTGGACCCTGCTGGACGCCTTCTACATGTCGGTGATCACGGTCACCACGGTGGGTTTCGCCGAGGTGCACCCCCTGACGCCGGCAGGCCAGGTGGTGGCCATCGTCCTGATCCTGGTGGGCACGGGCCTGGTGATCTACATCCTGGGCAGCCTTTCCGAGGCCGTCGTCCGGGGCCGGATGTTCTGGCGCCGGCGCACCCTGCGGAGGATCCAGCGCATGTCCCAGCATTACATCGTCTGCGGTTACGGCCGCGTGGGCCAGGCGGTCTGCCAACAGATCCGCGAGCACGGCGGATCCTACGTGGTGGTCAACCGGGAAGACGCCCCGACGCCCCAGCCGGCGCCCTGGGTCGTGGGCGACGCCACCGACGACGATGTCCTTCGCCAGGCGGGGATCGAGCGCGCCCGCGGGCTGGTCACCGCCCTGGGCTCGGATGCCGAGAACATTTACACCGTCCTCGCCGCCCGTTCCCTCAATCCCGAACTGCTGATCGTCGCCCGCTGCAGCGAAGACCGCTCGGCGCGCAAACTGCTGGCCGCGGGAGCCGACAGGGTGCTCAACCCCTACGAGCGGGGCGGCCTGCTGATCGCCCAGGTGATGCTCCGGCCCCAGGTCGTGGATTTCATCGACGCCATCTCCCAGGGGGTCGGCATCGACATCCACCTCGAGCAGGTGGAGGTGGGCCGGGAGTCCTCGCTGGTGGGCACCGCCCTGAGGGATAGCCCGATCCGGCGGGAACTTGATATCATCATCACCGCCATCCTCAAAGCGGCCGGTGAGAAGCTCTTCAACCCCTCTCCCGACGAGCCGATCGAGGCTGGAGACGTCCTGATCGCCATGGGACGTCCTTCCGCCCTGGACCGGCTCTCACGGCTGGCCGCGGGGGCGGGGGAGTGAACGATCTTTTCCTGGACTCCGCGATGGGAGGACCGTGATGGACGTGGCCGCTGTCGGCAGGTTCTACGACCGTTTCGCCGGGCTGTATGACATCGTCTTCAACCAGGTTTTCCAGCCGGGAAGGGTCGAGTCCATCGGAGCGATGGACTTCCGCCAGGGTGACAGGGTGCTCGAGGTGGGGGTCGGGACGGGGCTGAATCTGCCGCTCTATCCCAGCGGGGTCCGCGTGGTGGGGATCGACCTGTCGAGTTCCATGCTCGAGGAGGCCCGCCGGCGCCGGCGGGTCGCCGAGGGGGGCGCGAGGATCCATCTCGGGCTGATGGACGCCACGCAGATGGCCTTCCCCGACAATGCTTTCGATTTCGTCTACGCGCCCTACGTGATCTCGGTGGTGCCCCACCCGCGGGAGGTGGTCGCCGAGATGGGCCGCGTCTGCCGGCCCGGGGGCAAGGTGGTCATCGTCAACCACTTCGGCAGCCGGCACCGCTTCGGCCACTGGCTCGAGCAGAAGTTGACGCCCCTCACCCAGCACATGGGATTCCGCCTCGATCTGCCGGTGGAATCGGTCCTCGGCCTCGACGACCTCGAGAAGGTCGACGACCGCCGGGTCAACATGCTCAAGCTCTGGCGCCTGCTGGTCTTCGAAAAGAAGCCGACACCCGCCCACTAGCACCGGCACCGGTCACGGGGCCGGGCGCCTCCCGGCGGGCGGGCCGGGGCGGCGTCAGTGCTCCGTCGAAGGCGCGTCTTTCAGCCGTCGGCTGAAATGCTCGTCCATCTGGCGCGCCGTGAGCTGGTTGCGGAGCTGCATCTCGAGCTGGGCGACCCGCCGTTCGAGTTCGCGGATGCGCTCTTCCCGCTCGGCGAGCGCCAACTCGGCGCGGCGCAACTCGGTCTTCAACCCCCCGATCTCCCGGGCGTGGCGGTCCCGGGTGCGGCGCAGCTCGGCGGCGGCCTGGCGGGCCTGCTCGGCCTTCTGTTCGGCGGCTTGGCGCACCTCGTAGAGCTGGCGGCCGGAGACGCGAAGCATGCCGTACTGCACCAGCAGGTGCTCGTGCTTCATCATCAATTCGCGATAGAGCAGGCCCGGCACCATGTCCTGGGCCGAAACCGTGCGAACGCCGGTATCGCCGTTGCCGGCACTCCGGACCACGGCCCCGTTCTCTTCGTTGTCGCCCCCAGCGCGGCCGTCGAGGCCCGCTGCGTGGAGGTCGTCGTCATCGACGACGTACTCGGGGCCGTAACGCCCCGGAATCAGCCGCGCCCGCAAACGTCCCGCCTTGATGTAGCGGCGCAAGGTGGTGGCTGAAAGTCCTGTTTTCTCGGCTGCCTGTCGCAGCGTCATCAAGGGATGCTCCACTCCCCGCGGTTCCGAGGCCGTCACCCAATACCTCCCATTTCCCAACACCCGGGCCGCTTCGTCGCGGCCCTTCGCCCCCTTAGCTACCACAAGGGTCCGCCTGACTTCAAGTTCTTTTGTGTTTGGCCTGCCTACCGGCTCTCGTCGTCTTCACCCAGAGCGTCCCGCCAGAGCTCGTAATCGGCTTTTCCCGCGAGAATCAGCGGAGTCCTGTCGTGCAGATCCCGGGGCTGAATGTCGAGGATCGACCGGCGACCGTCGCCGGCTGCGCCGCCGGCCTTCTCGAAAAGCAGCGCCATCGGCCCGGCCTCGTAAAGCAGCCGCAGCTTGCCTTCCGGGTGACTGGTATCGGCGGGGTAGGCGAAGAGCCCGCCGCGGAGCAGGGCGCGGTGAGCGTCGGCCACCAGGCTGCCCACGTAACGAGAGGTCAGACCGCCACCGCGGCCGAGCCAGCGGTCGACGGCGCGGGTGGTCGCCGAGTCCCAGCCCGGGCGGTTGGCGATGTTGATCGAGAGGATCGAACCCCGCTCCGGCACGCGGATGTCGGGATGCGAGAGCAGAAACTCGCCGATGCTCGGATCGAGGGTGAACCCATGGACCCCCTCGCCGGTGGTGTAGACGAAGACCGTGCTCGAGCCGTAGACCGCGTAACCCGCGGCGATCAGCGCCCGGGCCGGCTGCAGCAGGTCGCTCACCTCGCCGAGCCGTCCCGCCTGGCTGCTGCGGCGGTAGACCCCGAAAATGGTCCCCACGGGCATCGCCAGGTCGATGTTGGAGGAACCATCGAGGGGATCGAAGAGCACGGCGTACTTGCCCTCGGAAACGCTGCCGGGAAGCAGAATCGGAACGGCCAACTCCTCGGAGCCCAGGGCGCAGACCACACCGGTGCGCGAGAGGGTGTGGACCAGGGTGTCGTTGGCGAACTCGTCGAGCCGGGCCACCTGTTCACCCTGGACGTTGCGCCGGCCCGCCAGGCCCAGCAGCTGGCCCACGCCGGCCTTGTTGACCTCCCTGGCGACCAGCTTGCAGGCCAGGGCGATGGCCTCCATCAGCTGGGTGAAGTCGCCGGTGGCGTCGGGAAAACTGGCCTGGGCGCGGGTGATGTGCTCGATGAGGGTCAGCGGCTGTCGTTGCATGCTCTGGGAACTCCACCGGGGCAACGCCGCCGGTTTGAGGTTAATCTTTGCCGACAGTCTCCCGCAGCCGCGCAGGGCGGCGCGGGTCGAGGGCAGGATGACAGAGCCTAACACCAAAGAACAGGCCTCGGCGGGCGGCGAGAGCCACTGGGCGGATCGAGCGGCCAGCCAGATCGCCGCTACCGGCAGCGGTCCCTTCGTGGTCTGCACGGGCATCTCACCCTCCGGCCCCTTCCACGTGGGCCACCTGAGAGAGATCCTCACCGGCGACGCCGTGACACGGGCCCTCCGCGATCAGGGACAGGACGCGCGGCTGGTCTTCATCGTGGACAACCTCGATCCGCTGAGGAAGGTCTATCCCTTCCTGGATCCCGAGATCTTCGCCGACAAGGTGGGCTTTCCCCTGGTCGCCCTGCCGGGCCCCGACGGGCAGGGACGATACGACCAGCATTTCCTCGCCCCCTTCCTCGACGCCCTCGAAACCCTCGGTGTCGATGCCGACATCCGCCCGGCCTCCGAGTTCTACGGCTCGGGGCAGATGAACGACGTGGTCTTCACCGCTCTCGAGAAACGGGACACCATCGCCCGGATCCTCGAAGAGGTGACCGGCAAGACGGTGCCCCCCGAGTGGTCCCCCTGGAACCCGCGGGATCCCGACAGCGGGCGCATCTGCGCGGCTCGAGTGCTCGATTTCGACCGCCGGGAGGGCTGGATCCGCTTCCGCGTGACGGAGAGCGGGGCCGAGCACGTCCGCCGGGTCACCGAGGGGGGCAAGCTGACCTGGAGAGTCGACTGGCCGGCCCGCTGGAAGGCGCTGGGGGTCAGCGTCGAACCCTTCGGCAAGGATCACGCCTCCCGCGGAGGGAGTTACGACAGCGGCAAGCGGCTGGCCCGTGAGGTCTTCGACATGGAGCCGCCGTTCCCCATCGTCTACGAGTGGATCGCCCTCAAGGGGCAGGGGGACATGTCCGCCAGCCGGGGCAACGTGCTCGAGCCTTCCCGGCTGCTCGAAGCGGTGCCCCCGGAAGTGCTGCGCTACGTCGTGCTCAAGGCCCGCCCGACCCGGGCGATTCGCTTCGACCCCGGCCTGCCGCTGCTGCGGGTGGCCGACGAGGTCGACCGGGGCGCCGAGGGCGGCCCACCCAACCGGGCCCTGGAACTCTCCACCGCCGCGGACGTGGAGCGGCTGGGCGTACCCTGGAGGCACCTGGTGCTGGTCGGTCAAATCGCGGATTTCGATCCGGACCGGGCCCGGGAGATCCTCGAGCGGGGAGGCTATCGCGATCTCGAACCCTCGGCCCTGGCCCGCCGGCTCGAAATGGTCCGCCGCTGGCTCGAGTCTTTCGCGCCGGAGGAAGTGAAGGTCAGCGTCTGCGCCACCTTGCCGGCTTCCGTGGCGGAACTCAGCGAGAGCCAGAAGCGGCTGCTCGGGCGCCTGGCCGAGGCCCTCGAATCCCTCGACGACCCCGAGGCCATCCAGGCGACGATCCGCGAGCTGGGCGGGGCGGAAGACGGCCCCGGAGTGGGTGAGGGTTTCAAGGCCGTCTACCGGGCGCTGATCGACCGGGACAGGGGCCCGCGGGCGGGGCATTTCATCGCTGCCCTCGGACCGCGCCAGGTGGCCCGGCGCCTGGCCGAGGCGGCGGGATCCTGAGCTGGCGATGAGCCGGCAGGCCGGTTTCCGTATCGTCTCCGACTTCGAACCCGCGGGGGATCAGCCCGCGGCCATCGACCAGCTCTGCCGCGGACTCGAACAGGGCTTGCGCGACCAGGTGCTGCTGGGGGTCACCGGCTCCGGCAAGACCTTCACCATCGCCCAGGTCATCCAGCGCTGCCAGGTGCCGACCCTGGTCATGGCCCACAACAAGACCCTCGCCGCCCAGCTCTACCAGGAATTTCGCTCGTTCTTCCCGCACAACGCCGTGGAGTATTTCGTCTCCTACTACGACTACTACCAGCCCGAGGCCTACATCCCCCAGTCGGACGTCTACATCGAGAAGGAAGCGACGATCAACGAGGAGATCGACCGCATGCGCCATTCGGCCACGCGGCAGCTTTTCGAACGCCGGGACGTGATCATCGTCGCCTCGGTCTCCTGCATCTACGGACTGGGCTCCCCCGAGGCCTACCACGGCATGATGCTCCTGCTCGAGCGGGGCGCGCGGGAAGGCCGGGATCACCTGCTGCGGCGGCTGGTGGAGATCCAGTACCAGCGCAGCGGGGGCGACCTGCGACCCGGTTCCTTCCGGGTGCGGGGCGATACGGTGGACATCTGGCCGGCCTACGACGACACGGCCCTGCGGGTGGAGTTCTTCGGCGACGAGATCGACCGGGTGCGGCGCATCGATCCCCTGCGGGCGGTCACCGTCGAAGAAGTCGAACGTTTCCCGGTGTATCCCAACTCGCACTACGTCACACCCCGGGAAAAGCTGGTCGAAGCGATGCGCTCGATCCGCGAAGAACTCGACGCGCGGGTGGCCGAGCTGCACGCCCTGGGCAAGCGGCTCGAGGCCCAGCGCCTGAGCCAGCGCACCCAATTCGACCTGGAGATGATCCAGGAGGCCGGCTACTGCCACGGCATCGAGAACTACTCCCGGCACCTCACCGGCCGCCGGCCGGGGCAGCCTCCTCCCACGCTGATGGACTACCTGCCTCCCGACGCCCTGCTGGTGGTGGACGAATCCCACCAGACGGTGCCCCAGGTGCGGGCCATGTACCGCGGCGATCGCTCGCGCAAGCAGACCCTGGTGGAATGGGGGTTCCGCCTGCCCTCGGCGATGGACAACCGGCCGCTGACCTTCGAGGAGTGGGAAGCGATCCGCCCGCGGACGATCTTCGTCTCAGCCACCCCCGCGGAGTACGAGCTGAACCTCACCGGTGGGGAAATCGCCGAACAGGTGGTGCGGCCCACGGGCCTGCTCGACCCGGAGTTGATCCTACGCCCGGTCGAAGGGCAGGTGGACGATCTGCTGGGCGAGGCGCGCGCCCGCGCGGAACGCAACGAGAGGGTACTGGTCACCACGCTGACCAAGCGCATGGCCGAAGAACTCACCGAGCATTTCCGCGACAACAGGGTTCGGGTGGAGTACCTGCACTCGGACGTGCAGACCCTCGACCGGATCCGGATCTTGCGGGACCTGCGGGCGGGGGAGTTCGACGTGCTGGTGGGGGTCAACCTGCTGCGCGAGGGCCTGGACCTGCCGGAGGTCTCCCTGGTGGCGGTACTCGACGCGGACAAGCAGGGCTACCTGCGCTCGGCGACCGCGCTGATCCAGACCATCGGCCGCGCGGCCCGCAACGTCGAGGGCAAGGTGATCCTCTACGCCGACCGGATCACCCCCGCCCTGCGCCAGGCGATCGACGAGACCGAACGCCGACGCCGGCGCCAGAAGGCCTGGAACGAGAAGATGGGCATCACCCCGGCTTCGATCGTCAAGCGCATCGATGAAGTCCTGGGGTCGGTCTACGAGAAGGACTACCTGACGGTTCCCTCCACCACCGAAGACGGGGCTCCGATGACCTTCGAGGAGATCGTACGCACCATCGGGGAACTGGAGCGGGACATGTTCGAGGCGGCCTCCAAGATGGAGTTCGAGAAGGCCGCGGAGTTGCGTGACCGGATCCGGGCACTGCGCGAGAAAGAAGCCCTGGCGCCGCGCTGAGGAATCGCGAGCAGGAAACGATGAAACCCTTGTCCCCCGAGTTGGAGCAGAAGCTGGCACGGCTGCCGGACAGTCCGGGCTGCTACCGCTTTCTGGACGGGAAGGGCAGGGTGCTCTACGTCGGCAAGGCCAAGTCCCTCCGTGCCCGGGTGCGCTCCTACTTCCAGCCCTCCGCTCAGCATCCGCCCCGCACCCTGGCGCTGGTGGCCGAGATCAGGGACCTGGACCTGATCCTCACTTCCAGCGAGGTCGAGGCGCTGATCCTGGAAAACAACCTGATCAAGGAGCACCGCCCGCGTTACAACGTGCTGCTGAGGGATGACAAGAGCTTCCCCTACCTGCGCCTGACCACCAGCGAAGCCTTTCCCCGGGTCCAGTTGGTACGACGACCGCGGGCCGGCAAGGATCCGACCTACGGGCCCTTCCTGCCCGCGTCCCACGCGCGACGCACCCTGCGCCTGATTCCCCGCTTCTTCCAGGTCGCCAATTGCCACCTGCCCTTCGACGGACGCCAGCGACCGTGCCTCTACTACCACCTGGACCAGTGCCTGGCGCCCTGCGCGGGCAAGGCCGATCCGGCCGAGTACGCGGCGCGGGTCGAGGAGGCCAAGCTCTTTCTCGAAGGACGCAACGAAGAGCTTGTGGCGGTTCTGCGGCGCCAGATGGAGGCGGCCAGCGCCGAGCTGGCCTTCGAACGGGCGGCGCGACTGCGGGACATGATCGCCTCCATCGAGAGTCTCGCTTCCCGCCCGCAGATGACCTCGGTGGGACTCGAAGACATCGATTTCTGGTCGGAGTATCGGGTCCGCGACCAGGCCGCGGTGGAGCTGTTCCGCATGCGGGGCGGGAGGGTGATCGGACGCCGGGAGTTCACCTTCGATCCGGCGCCTCCGCCCGAGAGCTTCTACGACCTGCTGCTGGCCCGCTTCTACGCCGACCAGGAGGTGCCCCGGGAGATCGTCCTGCCGCGCTTTCCGGCGGACCGGCAGCTGATCGAGCGTTTCCTGGACCACCGCGCCGGTCACCGGGTGCGCCTGGCCGCCGTGCGCAGCGGAGAGCGTCGACGTTTTCTCGACCTGGTCTCGGCCAACGCCAAGATGCTCTTCGAAGCGCGCTTCCGTTCGCCCCACGCCCACGGCGTGCAGGCGATCGAGGGCCTGCGGGACCTGCTCGGCCTGGATGCCGCGCCCTTCCGCATCGAGGGCTTCGACATCAGCCATTTCCAGGGAGAAGCGCCCCGGGCCTCGATGGTCGTCTTCGAGGGCGGCCGGCCGAAAAAGGCGGACTACCGCATCTACGCAATCCGGACCGCGGTCGGAGGCGACGACTACCAGGCCCTGCGGGAAGTGGTTCGGCGGCGTTACGGGCGGCTGCTGCGGGAAGGCCGCCGGCTGCCCGACCTGGTGCTGATCGACGGCGGGCGCGGTCAGCTCGCGGCGGCTCGCCAGGCGCTGAGCGAACTGGGGCTCGATTCCCTGGCCGCAGCGGGACTGGCCAAGCGGGAGGAAGAGATCTTCCTCCCCGACCAGGCGGCCCCCCTGCTGCTCGATCGGGCGGAACCGGCGCTGCGCCTGCTCCAGCAGGTGCGCGACGAGGCCCACCGTTTCGCCCTCCACCACCACCGCAAGGCCCGCCGCCGGAGCCGCCTGAAGAGTGAGCTGACCGAAGTGCCGGGAGTCGGGCCGGTCACCGCGCGGCGACTGCTCGAGCAGTTCGGCTCGGTCCGTGCCGTACGGGAAGCTTCCCTCGAGGCCTTGAGCGGGGCCATCGGACCGGTCCGGGCCCGGCGGCTGCGGGAAGCCCTCGACGCCGGCGACGCGGGATCCGGTCGCCGGCGACCCTCGAAAGGTTAGAAGTCCCCGAGGAGGTTCCAGAAGTCGGGGCTGCGGGTGAGATGAAGATCGCAGACGGGTACCGCCGCGCACAGGCGCGTGACACGCTCGGTCAGGCCCTCGTGGGGCAACCCCAGTTCATGGACGAAGGGCACGCTGGCGGAGATGGTCGCCACCGCACGGGCCGCCGGCAGACGCTCGATACGCGTGTCGGGGGACTGGCGCAGGCGGCAGGCCACCGCGATCGGAAACGCGCCCCGCACCCGCTTTCGGGGCGGGAAGGCGCCGAAGAACGGCACCGCGTGGGCCTTGGGCACCTCTCCCGAGACGTCGATCAGAACCATGTCGTCCGAAAGGGCGGCACGAGGCGCCGAATTGGCCGTGGCGGTGGATTTGCCCGCGCCGGAGGGCCCGAAGAAGAGATAGCACCGGCCGGCATCGAGGATCCCCGCCGTGTGCATCAGGAAACCGCCCCGGTCGATCAGCATCAACTGGGAGGCGATCCGCAGGTAGTTCTCGAGGGACATGCGGAAGGGGATGTAGGCCCGGCTGGAGAGCACCACCTCGCCACGCCCCTCCCCGGGCCGAACCTCACCATCCTGCCAATGGGAACAGATGCGGTAGCGGCCGTCCCCCTCGTCGTGCAGTTCGAGCACCGTCCCGCCGCCGGGGGGCGGCAGGGGGATGACGATCTTTTCGGGCACTTCCCGGCAAGCCACTTCCAGGTCGGCTTCCCGGGTGGGGTCCGCCGGCTCGCAGAAAGGGTCGTAGTGTTCGGCGACGAAGGGCTCGTAGCTGGTGGGCAGGCCCAGCAAGCGCACCCGCAGCGGACCGAGTTGGAGGTCGACGTCCACCTTCCCCGGCGGAACCTGTTCGTCGCTGCCGTGTGAAGTGGTGAATCTGCGCGGGTCGATTTCGCTCATCCGGCCACCCGTGGTTGAGGGGCAGGGATCCTACCACAGGCGGCAGGAAGGAGCCCGACGGGGCTGAGGCTGGTAGGCCTCGACCGCCACCGGAAGATAGTGCAGCACCGGGTCCTCCCCGGAACCCGGATCGATCCGGATCCAGGCCAGGTCGGGGTTGTCTTCGGCCAGGCCGAAATCGCGGCCCCACTCGAGGCCCAGGGCTTCCATGGCCGAGCGGGAGAGGTCGATGATGACCCCCGCCCGCCGGGGGGCGGGGCCGGGGCCGTAGTCGTTGACCCGTACGACGACCTCCTGGCCGGTGGGCCGGCCTCGCGCATCGAGGCGACGCACGCGCACCCAACCGGTGATCGCCTCCGGCGCGCCGGCGGGCATCGCGGCGGTGCGCCGCTCGTCTAGGAAGACGGTGGGGGTCGGGCGCGCCGCGGTGATGGCCCGCAGTCGTCCGCTGGTGATCAGGCTCATCCGGCTCAGACGCCCCATGCGCATCAGTTCGCGGTAGGTGCCGGTGCGCCGCCGCACGGCCGCCCAGCGCCCTTCGAGATAGCGTTCGAAGTTGTTTCCGGCATCGGACTCGAGGTAGAAGGTGGCCCGTCCGTGATGGGGTTCGAAGGGAAAGCGCAGGCCGGGGCGGATCCGCAGGCGACGCAGGGAGAAGTGCGCCAGGCGGGCCAGCAGGCGATCGCCGCCCGCGGCCACTTCCTGGTCCGGCTCGCGGACCCACGCGGCGCGGGCCAGGTCGTAGACGCTGACCTCGACCTCCTCGGGCTGGAAGCCCGGCGGCAGGGCCACGCTGAACTGCGCCGGGCGCTTGAGCTGCAATCCATCGGGCTGAAGATCGTAGGCGAACGCATCGATCACGTCGTCGCCCGTCACCGCGTAACGGATGATCTCCACATCCATGTCGTGAGCCAGGGCATGGGGAGGGAGTTCGAGCCGCACCGCCCCGTCCGGTGAAACCAGGGCGCCGCCCCGGTCGGCGCGGATCCGCACGCTGGTGCGGTCGATTTTTTCCATGGTGGCGAGAATGTCCGCGCCCGGGCCGCGCCGGAAGGCGTCGCGTGAGACCGGCAGGGGCCGATTCTGCTCGGTCGATTTCGAAGACTGCCTGGCCATCGCCTGGTAGAGGCGAGGCCCGAAGAGAACCACCCCGGCACCGACGGTCACGATCGTGATGATTACCGCCAGCGCGGTTTGTCTCCGCCGCACGGTCCAGCCTTTCACATCCGCCAATGTAGGTTTCGGCCGGCCTCGATGCACGTCGATGGTGGCGCCGAAGCCGGGCGGAGTACAAGATCCCCGGGAAGCAGACCTCCCGTGGGAGAGGATGGGCGTGGACCTCGGCAGCTATCTCGAGCAGCGCAGGCAACGGGTCGAACAGGCCATCGAAAAAGCCCTGCCACCGCGCCATCCCGACCCCGGACGACTGGTCGAGGCCATGCGCTACACCCTCCTGCTGCCGGCCAAGCGCCTGCGGGGCATCATCTGCCTGGCGGTTTCGGAGGTTCTCGGCGGCCGGCAGCGCCACGTGATGCCCCTGGCCGTCGCCGCCGAGATGATTCACGCCTCGTCCCTGATTCTCGACGACCTGCCTTCCTTCGACGATGCCCGACGCCGTCGAGGCGCGATGGCCGCCCATCTCGCCTTCGGAGAATCGACGGCGATCCTCGCCGCCGTGGGGCTGCTCAACGCGGCCTATCGCCACCTGGGCGGCGCCGCCCGCACCCGCTGGATCGGTCCCGACGACGGCTCGATGGCCGTGCGGGCACTGGCGGGCGCCGTCGGCGAAGACGGCATGATCGCGGGCGAGGCCCTGGACCTGGCGGCCGGGGACCAGTCGCCGGAACTGGCGGAACTCGAGCGGATTCACGCGCTGAAAACGGGCAGCCTGTTCATCGCCTGCGCGGTCGAAGCGGGCCGCGTATCGGGTGCGGGCGCGGCGGAACTGGCAGCCCTCGAGGCGTGGGCCAAGAATCTCGGTCTGGCCTTCCAGATCACCGACGACCTGCTGGACGTGGTCGGCGACCCCCAGGTGACGGGCAAGGATGTCGGCCACGATCACGCGGGCACGAGTTTCGTCGCCTTCGCCGGCGTCGAGGGCGCGCGGCGGCTGGCCGCGGAACTGGTGGAAACCGCCGTGGAGAGCCTCTCGGCCCTCGGGCAGCGTGCCGAACCCCTGGTCGCCATCGCGCGTTTCGTCGGGCGGCGGGACCAGTGACCTCCCCCGGCCGGCCCGGCGAGGACTACGCGCAGGTGCGGCGCGCCCTCGAAGAACGTGGCTATCTGAAGACACCCCTCGAAAGGATCTTCCTCGATGCGGGGGGGGGCGGCCGGGACCGTTTCGGGGCCGTCCTGCGCATCGCCGGCCTGTCGGGCCTGTTCGCCGGAGTCCCCGTGGGGGTCCTGCTGGCCGGGGCGCTGGTGGTGGAATCCCGGGGCCTGGTTCCCCTCTGGCCCGACGGCGTGCTCTACGCGGCGCTCTTCGCCCCCTTCGCCACCCTGCTGGCGGCCTCGGCCGAAGTGGTCGTCGCCCTGGTCGTCCGCTTGCTGGCCCGCCGGCGGCGCGGACTGTCTCCGTGGCGGGCGTCCCAAGTCACGGGCCTGGGGGCGGCGGTCATGGTGGCGCTCTACCTGGGCCTGTGGTGGGCGGGCAGCGAGCGGCGGCTGGGGGCGGCCGATCTCGCGGCCCTGGCGGCCCTGGCACTGGGAGCCGGACTTTCGGGGCGGGTTCTTTCGGCGGCGGTCCTCGTGCAGGCGGCGCTGGGCGCCGGGCGCGCTCCCCGGCAGGCCCGTTCCCGGGGGGGGCGCTGGCTGCTGCCCGCGGCGCTGGCCTCGGTGGCCGTGGCGGCCGTGGCGGCGACCCTGCCGGGAGGATCCGCCGCGACCGCCGGCGCCCCGGTGGTGCGCAGTCCCCACGCACCGGCCCGGGCGCTGCTGATCGGCTGGGACGGCCTGGATCTGCCGCTGCTCGACGGCCTGACCCGCTCCGGCCGCAGCCCCTGGCTCGCCGCCTGCCGGGCCGCGGGGCGACTGGCGCCGATCACCGACGAACAGCCGGGGGATCCCGCTGCCACCTGGACCACCATCGCCACCGGCAGCCCGCCGGCCCGGCACGGCGTGCGGGGCGCCTCCGTGCCGGGGCTCAGGGGAACCCGAGCCCCCGCCGTGGCCCGCGGGCTGGCGGCGGGTCCCCTGGAAGTGCTGGTCAAACTGCTGCCGACCCGTCCACGGGCCGTGCGGGCCGGGGTCAGGCTCCTGCCGACCTTCTGGGAAATCACGGCCCAGGCGGAGAAAACGGCGATCGTCGGCTGGTGGGGAAGCTGGCCGGCGGGCCGACCCGGGCCCGCCGGGGGGTACCTGGTCTCCGACGGCGCCCTGCCGGCCGCCGAGGGGGGCGAGGGCCTCGAGCAGGCCATCTACCCCGAGGGGTGGGCCCCGCGGGCCGCCCGGTGGCTCGAGCGCGCCCGCAGCGGCAGTTCGGACCTGCCCGGGGAAATCGCCCGCCTGGCGTTGCGGGTCGATCTCTTCCGGCTCGAGGCCCTGGCCGAAGCCCTCGGCGACCCGGAGGTCTCGGTAGCCACGATCTACCTGCCGGGCCTGGACATTCTGCGCGAGGGGCTTCGACGGGAGGGTGTGGACCCCTTCCGCCGGCTGGAAGCCGTCGCGTCTCACGTGGAGCGCATCGACGCCCGTCTCGCCCAGGTCGTCGGACTCCCCTCGACGGAGAACCTGCTGGCCGTGGCGGGAGCCCCGGGCCGGAATCCGGCAGCCGGGCCGGGCTGGTTCCTGCTGGCCCGCGGGAAGCCCGGCCGGAGCCCGGCGGCGGTCGCCGAGGACATCGCCCCGACCTGGCTGGCGGCCGCCGGCTATCCGGTGGACAGCCGCATGAGCGGGCGGGCCCGGGCCGATCTTGCCGGGGTCGAGGGCCAACGCCTGCGGAAAGAACTGACCCGGGCCGAGGTGCGGCGGACAGGGGAGGGGGATGTCCATGCCGAGGCCCGACTCCTCGAGCGCCTGCGCAGCCTGGGCTATGTCCAGTAAGGTGAACCGGGGAAAAAGCCCGGCTCCCGGGCCGCCTTCAGGCTCGCCCATAGTGGAATTTTGTTTCCAGTATCAATTGTCCCCCCCGGGGGGCCGCCGTATACTCTGCGTCGAATGGTGAACCCATGAATCCAGATCCGACTTCCACATCCCCTGCATGGACCCCCGAAACTGCGTTCCGGAGGCGGCGCAACGCCGCGTTCACACGCTTCGGCGACGATGGCTTGCTGGTCGTGCCCGAAAGCGCGATGCAGATCGTGCTCAACGACACGGGGGCGCGCCTGGTGGAGGTCCTCGGCGAGGGCCCCGCGACGATTCGCCAACTGGCCCGCCGCCTGGCGGACGAATACGACGGAGCCAGCCTCGAGGACGTCGAGCGGGACGTGATGGAAGTGCTCACCGACCTGCTCCGGGAGCAGGCCGTGGAAACCGTCGATCTTCCGGCCGACTGATCCGGCAGCGGCCCGCACCCACCGGAGGCCCCCTTGACGAGCCCCCTGACGCGCATGATCGAAAGCGCCTTCGACCAGGCGCGCCCGATCAACGCCCAGCTCGAACTGACCTACAAGTGCAATCTGCTCTGCTCCTTTTGCTACAACAATCCCAAGGAAAAACGGGAACTCGACGGCCGGCAGTGGATCGCCGCCGTGGACAAGCTCAAGGCGGCGGGCACCTTCACCGTCACGTTGACCGGTGGGGAGCCTTTCGTGCACCGCGATTTCTTCCAGATCTGCGAGGGCATTCGTGAGCGGGGCATGGTCCTCAAGACCTACACCAACGGAGTGCTTCTCACCGATCGTCGGCGGGCGGTCCGCTACGCCGAACTGGGCCCCTTCGACACCGAGATCAGCATCCACGGGGCCGATGCCGCGACCCACGATCGCCTCACGGGAATCAGGGGCTCCTTCGACAAGCTGCTCGAAGCGTTGGGGGTGCTGTCGTCGCTGGGGGTGAAGGTCACCCTCAAGACTCCGATCACGCGTCTGAACCAGGGTCAGCTTCACGCCATCGAGAAACTCGGCGAGAGTTTCGGCTACCACGTCACCTTCGATACGAACATCGTTCCCGCCGATGACGGCGATCTCGGCCCCCTGGGCATGGCCCCGGACAGGACCTTCCTGGTGCGCTTTTTCGTCGACCAGGTGCAGCGGGGCCGTCGGGGCCTCAGGCCCCGGCCCGTGGAGAAAATGAAGCAAAACTGCGGCGTGGGACGCACCGCCATCACCATCGACCCCTACGGCGACATGTTCCCCTGCGTGGCCTGGCGCCGCCCCATTGCCAATATCCTGGAAGTCGAAGACCTCAATGCCCTTTGGCAAGGTCAAGCGGGACCCAACGAGACGCTCGACTACGTGCGCAAGGTGGCCGAGGAGGTCCCCAGGAAGACCCTGATCCATCATCCGGAAGGAGCTTTCGCCTCGTTTTGCCCTGCCGCGGCGGAGAAAGAAACCGGCGACCCCTACGCCTTCTACGAGGCCTCCCGGGTCTCCGGGCTGACCAAGCTGGAGGCCTTCGAAGCCTGCCAGCGCGGTGAGGATGCCGCGGAAGCGGAAAAGGATGACGAAGATCCCCTTGCACAAAGCCCTGACAAGGCGTAAATGACGGGGGACCTGACCTCAACCCGCACCGGGTCTGCTCCGGACAGGCCCGGCAACCAGCAACGTTTTACCCGCCGGGGTGACTCCCGGTAACAGAAACCTCGACGAGGAGGAAAGCTCGATGAAGAAGGCTTACGAAAAGCCGCGCGTGATCTACGCGGAAAAGGTCGAAGCCCGTGCCGTCGGCTGCGCCAAGGCTGATGCAGCTACCTGCGAGGCTGGGCCGATCCAGAGCTGAAGACTCCACCTCGCGGCGTCGAGTCGCGAGGTCGAGGCCGGCGCCCCCGAGCCGAACCCAGGCCGGTGGCCGGTGACGAGAGTTACCGACGGCCCTGAAGCTTCTTTAGCGTGCACGCCAAAGAAACGGGAAGCGGGTGGCCTGCGGGTCACCCGCTTTTCTT